>JANMKB010000698.1:0-18265 GCA_031371805.1 Blastocatellia bacterium
AATGCTTGGATATGTTGTCAAGGTTAACGATTATGGCGCGGCTCCGGTGTTGACCGTTAGGGGAGACGAGCGCGAATACCTGATTCCCCTGACGCATGATATTTGCCCTGAAGTTGATACGGTTAGCAAAAAGATTGTCGTGAATCCGCCTGACGGGTTATTGGATTTGTAAATTGATGTATGCGGTTTGACTTGCTGACAATCTTCCCGGATTTTTTTGCTGGCCCCTTTGATTTTGGAATTATCAGGCGAGCAAAGCAGGCGTCGCAGATCGAAATTAAAATTCACGATCTTCGTTCTTTTACAACGGACAAACATCATATCGTCGATGATCGCCCCTTCGGCGGTGACGATGGAATGGTGCTAAAGGCAGAGCCGATTTTTCGTGCGGTTGACACATTGCGACAAGCAAATGAAAAAACCGCTGTCGTATTATTGTCACCACAGGGACACGTTTTTTGCCAGGCTAAAGCGCAGCGATTGGCGCAAAGTTTTTCGCAGATGATTTTGATTTGCGGGCGCTACGAAGGAGTAGACGAACGAGTAGCCAAACATTTGATCACAGATGAAATCTCAATCGGTGATTATGTTCTTACCGGTGGCGAAATTCCGGCGATGGTGATTGTGGATGCTGTGACGCGATTATTACCAGATGTTTTAGGGAGTGATACTTCAGCGGTCAATGACTCATTCTCGACCGGACTGCTTGATTTTCCCCAATATACGCGTCCTGCAAACTTTGCCGGAATGGAAGTGCCGGAAGTGTTACTAAGTGGGCATCACGCGAAAATTGCTCAGTGGCGAAGGCAGGCAGCCTTACGCAAAACTTTAATAATGCGCCCGGACTTAATTAAAGAGTTGTTGGCGCACACCGAGTTTACGGAAACAGAGCGGCGTTGGATCAAAGAAATATTAAATGAAAGTGGCTCGCAAATTGAGTCAGAATAAAAGGTAATTTTATGCAATTATTAGACAATATAGAAAGTCCTCAAATCCGAGGAAATATCCCTGAATTTATTCCCGGCGACACCATCCGTGTTCACGTTCGGATCAAGGAAAATGATAACAAAGAGCGTTTGCAAGCCTTCGAGGGCGTGGTGATTGCCCGTCGTGGCAGTGGCGTTCGTGAATCAATTACTGTCCGCAAAACTTCTTTTGGGATTGGGGTTGAGCGCATTTTTCCTTTAAACGCTACAATTATTGATCACATTGACGTGGTGAAACATGGTCGCGTGCGGCGGGCAAAATTATATTATCTGCGTGCCCTTCGTGGTAAAGCAGCTCGTTTACGTGAGCGCGATACTCGTACCCATGCGGCAAAGAGCAAAGGTTAACGCTCGATAGTCCTGCGCACAAATTTATTAGTATAAAAGTATTGGAGGGATTAAGACCTTAATCCCTCCAGTTTTCCTTTTTTAGTCATTCCTGCAAAGATCGGCCCCACCTTAAATTAGTTTATGGGAAATCCACATAAGGCGCAGCCGAGCGAATCGTTTATTAGCCAGATAGACAAATTTGTCCTTATTATTGTGCCTTTGTTGATTTTAATTCCCCGCTCAAAATTCCCGAGCGGAGGAAATACAACTCCCAATCATCTGGCATCTCAGGAACTGGCCCATTCCCTGGCGGCCAGCATTTTGGCCATCATCGGATTAATCAGGCTCCTGCGTAACAAGGAGCCGATAAAATTATCGCAAAATCTGGTTTTGTTAATCGTGTCTTTGGCGGCGTTCTGCACCTGGCAACTTATTTCTTTATTCTGGTCGCCTGATCCTGCCGAAGGATTTAGAGTTGTTAGTATTTGGATTTGTTTTGGAATATTTTTTATTTCAGGATTGACCCGCTTAGACAATAATTCGCTCAGACAATTTTACCTTGCGCTGACCACCGCAATGATTCTGCTGGCCTTATATCAGTTATTTTTATATGCGCATTATGGTGCCGAACTGAGAGGAGTTCTTTATAGTTTTTATTTGAAAACAGAATTACTGGCTCTGCTAATTCCTCTGCAAATCGCCGTTTTCCTGCAAACTAAAAATAAGTTAATTACAGCTTTATCATTTATCAGCGTGGTTGCTGCGTGGTTGGTAGAAATGCAATTGATAAAAAGAGGGCCATTACTGGGATTGGTGCTTTCGTTTCTGATAATCGGAGCTGCGTTGGCTTTTAAATTGATTAATGCCGATTCAAGCAAACGGTTAGCTACATTAGCCGGAGCGATTATTCTGATTGCCGGTACGCAAATTATCCTTCAGACAACAACTGTCAAAAGCACATATCAGAGTACCGGCTATTCGCTTAATTTTCGCCTGGAAACAGCCAGCATTGCCGGCGAAATAATCAAAAGAAATTTTTTAGTTGGAACAGGCGCAGGTTCTTACAATGTGGATTATGCGGTCTATCGGCGCTTCCTTTTTGAAAACCCGAAATTGAGTAAGCTCATACCGCCGAATGCAGATACCAGTGTTACGGAGGCGCGGTCTACAAACGTCCACAATGAATTTCTTCAGATCATGGCAGAAACCGGATTACTGGGAACTTTACTATTCAGTACTTTTTGGTTGCTCATTATTTGGACACTCTGGAAACAGCTTAAACTTCCTGAAAACTATCTGGCGATAGGAGCGTTTAGCGGACTCCTTGCTTATGCTGTTTGTTCAGCCATCACAAGCTATTCCTTTCGCGCTTCTCCTGGAGCTTTATTAGTGGCTTGTATTTTAATCATTGCCCTGCGCCACCACTTCTCGAACCTGACAGAGAACCTTTCTTCTTTTTCAATTCCTAAACCACTTTTAGTAATTAGTTTGATAGTAGTAGCTTTGCTTAGTACTGCCTTTACCTTTCGCTCATTTTCGGTTATGCGAAGCTATGAGATTGAGGCGGATCTGGATTTTTATTATGAACCAGAGGTCGCTGAAAAAAATGAAGCATTTCTCAAAGAGTATCAGAACGTTTTTGCGTGGGACCCCTATAATTCCGCTGGTCATCTGGGATGTGGACTTTTGCTTTATCAAATGAAGCGCCCACAGGAAGCCATCTCTCATTTGGAATACGCCATCAGACATGGGTTCAGCCGTCCCTGGGCCGTTTCATTGCTGGCATTTTGTTATGAACAGACAGGTCAACTGGACAAGGCAGCCAAATCAATGGAAGATTGTTTAGCCGCCTTTCCATATTCTACTTATAGTCGCGCTGTCTATGCTGAGATGTTGCGGAAAAATGGGGCAGTTGACCTAGCCCGTCAGCAAAAAAGTCTAGTTACAGGGGAAAAAGAAAAAGAGGTCAGGAGTTGGGAAATTGCACTGAGCAGGAAACCAGAAGAGGCGATGACAGAAATGAAAAATCAGGGTCTCCCAGGATTTGATGAACTTCATTTTGGCGTTTTTAGACTGGAAGAAATTATGGTGCAGGTTCGCTCCTATCATTATTTACCCTAACCAGAGGGAATCACATGCAATGTGATACAGCTTTTGAAGCAGAAGCGCAGGCTGTCGGCGCTCGTTTGATTGCCGGAATTGATGAGGTTGGGCGTGGTGCGCTGGCTGGGCCAGTGGTTGCCGCTGCAGTTATTCTTGATTTAAGTCGTCTCCCCGCAGGTCTGAACGATTCAAAAAAATTAACGGCTGCTACACGCGCAAGACTTGCTGCCGAAATTCGCGCCTCGGCGCTTGCTTATTCTGTGGCGCGGGTTGAAGCTGAGGACATTGATCGCATTAATATTTTGCAGGCGACACGCGAGGCGATGCGAAAGGCAATAATCGCGCTTGACCCGGCTCCCGATTTTTTACTGATAGATGCGCTGCAACTCAATGAATTAAAGATCAGGCAAAAAGCGATTATCAAAGGTGATGCAAAATCGGTTTCGATTGCGGCGGCTTCGATTATTGCCAAAGTTGCACGAGATAGTTGGATGGTTGATTATGACCGGGAATATCCTGCTTATGGTTTCGCCAGTCATGTTGGTTATGGGACGGTTCGGCATTTGCGGGCATTGCGCGAATTCGGCGCATCAAAAATCCATCGCCTGACTTTTCGACAAGTATTACCGGAAGCCCAACAAACAGGGCTTTTTGAAGCATAGCGGTTATCCAGCCCCTGCACTGAGACAAAATGAAACTCCCCCTTAAAGGCCGGCTTCTGTCCTTAAAGTCTGTGTTAGCTCTCGCGTTTGTGGTGCGCGTCAGTGTCTTCGCGGTGGCCTTGTGGTGTGCCAAAGATTATGCAGTCTTTTACGCAAAAGACACGGGAACCTATTTGCAACCCGCCACAGAGTTATTAGCAACAGGAAACTTTGCCACGAATGGCGTCGCTGAAATTATGCGAACGCCTGGCTACCCATTGTTGCTAACGGTGGGATTGAAATTAGGGCACGTTGAATTAGTGACAATCTTTCTGCAAATTATTCTTAGTTGCCTAACCTGCTACCTGGTTTATTCGCTTACCAAACAAGTTTTCGAGCATGAACGCACCGCCCTTTATGCCGCACTTTTATTCAGCCTTGAACCGCTCAGCATTTTGTATAGCTGTTTCTTGCTCAGTGATACGCTGTTCGTTTTCCTCGTCGCTGCTTCGCTCAATAGTTTGATTTGTGCGTACCAGCAAAACCGATTCAGCCATTGGTTACTTGCTGCACTGGCTTTAGTGGGAGCCGTTTATACACGCCCTGTTGGTTACTTTTTGCCGCCTGGCCTGGTGCTTGTTTTGATGATCTGGGCAATTGTGAAGAAAGAGCGAAAACTGCTCCTGAACACCGCTGTATTTTGCCTGCTGACAATGGGTTTGATTGGACTATGGCAGGTAAGAAATACGCTGACAACGGGCTACGCGGGGTTCTCAACGACATCTGAAATTGTTTTGTACTTTTATCATTCAGGCGCGGTGAAAGCACAGCAGGAAGGTGTGCCGTTTTATGAGGTGGTCGAGCAGCTTGGTTATTACGATTCCAATCTTTACTTTCGCCATCATCCTGAACAGCAAACCTGGACGGCAGGTCAGCGTTACGCATATTTAAGAGGTGAAGGCTTTAAAACCCTGCTGCAAACGCCGGGACTTTATACACAAATCTATGGGCGCGGAATTTTAGTGATGCTGCTTGATCCCGGCGTGGTCGAATATTTAAAGCTTTTTCGGCAGTACCGAAAATCTGACCGCGTACTCAATGTAATGGCGACGCAGGGAATGATCGCCGCAACAAAACGCGTTATAAGCGAAAATCCTAATTTGATTTTTTTTGGCGGCTTGCTGGGCTTGCTCTTACTCGGCTTTTATCTGTTTTCTCTGGCTGGATTAAGTAGCGTAAAACTGCGAACGAATCTCCCGCTCGTCCTTTTGCTTTGTACCTGTTTCTATTTTATTGCCGTTTCCGGCGGTATTGTGGCTGTCAGCAGGTTTCGCGCACCGTTGATGCCTTTTATCAGTGTCTTTGCCGGGCAGGGACTGGTCTTTTTTAATGCGTGGAGAAGCGCAAAAAAATCAGAGCTAAGCCGCACTGGTTTAGCTCTGATTACTGATACCGAATGGAGCGAAAACAAATCTTAGCTTTTCCTTAAATCTTATCAACGACCTTTGTGCCAGAAGGAATGCTGACATTAAAAGCTCCATCTCCAATATTCGGATTGATTTCCAGGCCAGTGAATTTGACCAAAGTTGAATCGCCATTACGCTCAAACATTTTGTACTGGACAGGTAACCAGAATTCATTACTTACCCACAATTCAATCCTGCTGAACGGCCCGCCATTTTTCGGCGTCAGATTCAGCCGCGATGATTCTTTGCCATTGACCAGTTCTTCCTTAACGAATTCGACATTGTAATCTCTGGTCAAACTTTCCAGTGAGCCATCGAGGCCAACCAATGCTGAATAGCTGCTGGTCTTCCCTTTTGCTGCTTTCGACAGCGTAGATTTAAGTACCTGATTGATGCGAGGCTGATAGAAAACAAAATTTTCGCCAATGACAGAAACAGATTTTTGATCCGGCTTGGTATAATCAATGCGCAGTTTGCTTTTACCTCTGCCGCCGGGTTTATAAATTAAAGTTCCGTAATCAGTTTCATTCGAGTTAATTTGCGGATTATGTCTTTGCTGCACCATGCCGGTCCGCATTGACCGAAGATTGTGATGGGCAGTCTGCATTTTTGATAGAATACCAGTGAGTAATTGTCCACCAGCTTTAGCTTCGGTATTGTGATAAATTCCAGCCGTCATCATTAACATTGCCACGATAACTACCAGACTAATAGAACGTTTCATCATTTAAAATTCTCCTGTAAAAAAACAATAACGCGCCTTTCGATGCTCACGTTATAAATTAGGTTTGATGGCGTTATTGAAACCAGACACTGTAGCCAGTGACTTTGCCGAGATTATCTTTTTCGATTGCGCAATCTGCTACTTCAATATCAGGGCGAAGCACTTCACGCAAATATAATTGTACAACTTCACGCGGATCAGTTTTAAGCGTCTCCGCTCTCCCACTTCGTGCGGCAAACTTGTTGACCTTGTTAGATTCAATGCTCCAGCGTCGCACGACCGTTTCATTGAGTGTGCGCAAGGGACGATCACGATCACCAAAAAATTGTCCGGGCACTAAAAAAATTGTGGCGATAATCAACGCCACCAGTAAATCGTATTGCCACGTCGCGCGTTCATACGACCAGAATAAAATATTGCGAACTCCACTAAGCAGCTTTTTCATAGCAGTCCTGCCTCTTAAAACGTAACGCACGTATTATGCGTTACTAACAATCTGCCCGTCGCGCATGACAACTTTTCGACTGGCCACTTCCGCAGCTTCCGGGTTGTGCGTGATCATCACGATTGTTTGACCTATTTCACGATTAAGCTGAGCCAGCATGTTCAGGACAATTGCAGAGTTTTCCGAATCCAGATTTCCCGTTGGCTCATCGGCTAAAATAATTGCCGGACGATTAATAACCGCACGCGCGATTGCCACGCGCTGTTGTTCGCCGCCGGATAATTCCAGCGGCTTATGGTGCATTTTATTTTCAAGCTTCAGTAACTGCAAGACTTCATGGCGCAGTTCAGCTTTGCCATTATTTTTGCTGCCATGAATTTGTTCGGCTAATTTTAGATTTCCTTCCGCTGTTAAAGTCGGAAATAAATTGAAACGCTGAAAAACAAAGCCGATTTTGCGCCGCCGAATATCGGTGCGCTGGGCATCGCTCACGGCGGCTAAATCTTCGCCATCTACGATTACTTTTCCGCTGGTTGGTTTGAGCAAACCACCGAGAATATGAAGCATCGTGGATTTGCCGCTGCCGGAATGCCCCATAATCGAAATGAATTCGCCTTTTTCAACCGCCAGATTGACGCCGCGCAAAGCGTTCACGCCAACTTTGCCAACATGGTAAATCATCTTCAGGTTTTCAGTTTGTAAAATCGCAGGCATAAAATTTTATTCGTAAGAGAGAGCTTTCACCGGGTCCTGATTGGCCGCACGCAATGCTGGATAAAAAGCTCCTCCAACGCCAGCCGCCAAACCAATTAAAGCCGAAATCAGAATCCACGACAATTGAAATTCAACCTGTAAAGTGGTGGCAGTTCTAATGCCCCATCCGATGATTAAGGCAATAACAAGTCCGACCGCCACGCCGATCAGGCTAATCGTAATTGCTTCCTTTTCTATGATGCCGATAATGAAGCGTCGGGATGCGCCAAGTGATTTCAATACACCAATTTCGCGGGTGCGCTCGGTGATCGTCGTATACATTGCCAATAAAATCACCAGCGAGCTAACAATCGTCGAAAGCACCATAATCGTTTTGATAAAGCCATCAATGCCAGGAATCGCTTTTTCAAAACCAGGCAAATCTTTCATTAGCGTCACTGTATTTCCCGGCAATTCGGCGATAATTCGTTTTTGCACTTCTTCCTGCTCACTCTGATTCACACATTTAATCGCAATGTAAGAGCATTTGTTGGGCGAGCTTTGATAATTTTGCATCGCCGTCAAAGACATTTTTACACGTGCCCCGGATTCAGGAGCGTAAATGCCTGCCACCTTAAATTTCTTACCGAATACATCAATATAAGTTCCCACCTGCGCATTGGTTTTTCTGGCTTTGAAGTCGTCAATAATCACCTCATCATCAGCCTGAAAAACGCTTCCTTCAACTACCTTAATGCCACTCATTGCCGCATAGCTGGCAAAATCAATTCCATCCACCATCTCAATCCCCAGCCCTGAACTTCCTTTTTGGATAGATTTCCCTAATGGGCTGGCTATCTTCACGCCCTGAATTTTCGCAATTCGTTCGACATATCGAACGTCCAAAGTAAGTCCTGAAGCTGACAAAATATCGGTTGCGCCGGGACGAGTGAAATTTATTTCCGCCCCTACTCCGCGCTCTCGCTTCGACCGATCATTAAGCATGCCGCGTACCAAACCTGTGTTGACGAGGATTAACACGACGCCCAGCGCCACGCCAATCACACTGACAAGCGTGCGTGTCGGGCGTTGGCGCAGGTTGGCTAAAATCAGGCTATCCATTTGCATTTATGGCTACTTGTTCTCAGGCTTGTCGAGGTCGGTTTCCGGTAATTTCTCAGAATTTTCTAGTATAAAAGCGGTGGGCGGTAAGTCCGCTAAATTGAATTCTACGCTGTCCGCCAGAAAGTCCAGTTGCGCAGAGTATTTGTCATAAGGGCGTCGGATTTCGACGACACTTGGACGCAAAACCTGACTGTCAGAATTAAGCTGCAAATACTTTGAATAATAAATATCTGTCGTCAATTTGCCTTTATCATCAAAGACCTGTTGTCGCTTCAATCGCAATTCTTCGTTGCGATCAAACCAGAAGCGCCGCTTTAAACTCCCGACGCTTTTTGTATTATCTGTCACTTCGATTTCAGATACCGCATAAAAGCTGCGTAAAACTCGCGCTCCTTTTTTGGCCTTTGGGCGTGTATCAGGTTCTTCAATCAATTCTTCCTGCACTGTGTAAACAAAGCGCACCTCCCCTAAATGCAAAGGCTGTACCAAAAGCGCATCTGTGAAATGAAAAGGTCGAGCATTGATAAAAGCAGATTGCTGCGCTTCTTTTTTGTTATCAAGTTTTTCCCGCCAATTGCTGTAATCTGCATTATTGGTTCCGAGCAGGAAGCGCTTGTAACTATTGTAATAAACCGCCACCTTGAAATGCTCTGAGTCAGAAACCATTTCCGCGAGTTTTGTTTTGGCGACCGGAATTTGCACAATCAGGCGAATATTGCCGGGCCTTTTCATTACAATTGTCGCGTCTGCCCGACGATACCGTTCGGCTGAACCAGCATCGGTAAATTGTATCGAAACTCGCGTGGCTCGCATTGAATCAGTCTGGGTAAAAAGTCTGAGATGTGCAGCCAGTTTATCTAGATCAGCCTCGGCCACCGGAGTCAGTAATTGGGGGATGGATTGATCGCTATACCTGGCAATACTGGCACACGAACTAACGATCACGGAGAGCGCTAAAACTATTACAACGGGAATAAAACGAGGCAGCGAGAGGCCTTGTTTACGTGGGGCCTGGTTCATACTATTAATACTTATTGCATTGCATAATGCCTGAAAATAAAGGATTGAAGCTAACAGATGGTTTATGCCTTGTCAAACTTGCCTTTGCCGCACCTCCGCACCCGATTCCCCTCATTTTTGACCTGATACACCAAAACGTCGGATTGCCTGACAGATTGGTATGCGACTGGTCTGGGCGGCGTTGCGGCGCTTAATTTGGTTATTGCAAGCAAAGCTATTGTCTGCAATATTTTAGTCGCATAAAAGCCATCCAATATCAGGCTAAAATAATGTGGCACGAGACTTGAATATGTAGCTGGCATCCCTGGATAAAAAATTAAACTTCAGGGTAGAAGGAAATGCTTATGAAACACTATCTTTCATTATCTTTAGTCGCAATGTTGTTGCTTGGTTTGAGTGTTAATGTTTTGGCGGATCATCGTGATTATTATCGTTATAGCGAAAACGAAGTCCGCGAGCTTGGCGCACGAAATGGTTATGAAATTGGTTATCGCGCCGGGATGAAGGATGGGCGTCAGGGCTATAAACTTGATTATAAGCATGACCCTGATTATAAGTTTGGCTTAGTTGGTTATCGCGGCGAATATCGTCACGATGGAAATTACAAAAAAGGTTTTCGTCAGGCCTTTGAAGCCGGATACCGCGAAGGGTACGGCAAAGAATATCGTCGTAGCGGGAGCGGCTGGGGCTGGGGCAATCGTGATCGCAACCGTAACGATGATTATCGTCGTGACCGACCAAACCGATATTGATTGATAAATTGAGTCATCAAGTTTCCCGGCAACCAAATGCTGGTTGAGGTGGGAAGAAGCGCCGCGGGGATGCACGAAAAGGGGGCTGAAAGAAATCTTTCAGAGTGCATCACGCGGCGACCTTACTTTTAGAGCTGAAGCGATGTTTCTCTTCCTCAACTTAATCTCCAAAAATCTGAAACCTATCCGAAAATCTGAACAGCAGAAGTCTTTCCGGTTACATTCCAAACCTAACTACTTTAACCTTAACTTATACTAATAAGGCAGGTTATGGGAATTATTTAATTATCCCAAAATGCCCTTCTTCTATTATTTGATATAGGCACATTTTTTGCCTGAAACTTGTCGTAGTAAGACTCAGAATTGTTAATCAGTAACTCTTAGATTCATAAAGTAGGGAAGACTCATTTTAGCAAATTAACCCAAATTTAAGTCCCTGCCTTAATCTAAGTCCAATTGTCAGGAGGATCACAATGATTATCAAAATGCTCGTTAGAAGCTATGTATCGTTTTTGCTGGTGTCTTTATGTGCGGCAATCGGATTTGCCCAGAACACTTCAGTTTCAGGTATCATCACCGATTTACAGGGAGCTGCTATTCCTGGTGCAACCCTAACCATAACCAACAAAGCTAGTAATGCGGTCAGGACGGTCGTTTCATCTGGTGATGGCACATATCAGGTTCCACAGATTTCCCCCGGCACTTATCGTGTCAGGGCTGAAGCCAAAGGGTTTGCTTCAATTGTTGATGAAAACGTTCAGGTGCTGGTCAGTACGCCTTTGACGTTGAATCTTCAGTTCAAACAGGCAGGCGGTGTCAGTGAGACAGTCACTGTTACGGGCGGAGAATCAACGCTCAATACCTCAGACGCGACGATTGGAAATACCTTCGATAATCGCAAAGTTCAGGAACTTCCCTTGCTATCGCGCAATGTTGTCGGCTTACTTTCCCTCCAGCCCGGTGTTACCGCACCAACCATTAATGAGAATAGTTCGACTCGTCTGGATGTGAAGCGAGGCGGTTTTGTAAATGGCGCACGCTCTGATCAATCGAATGTGACATTGGATGGAGTAGACGTGAATGAACAGCAGGGCGGCGCAGCATTTTTCAGTGTATTGCGTTCTACGCCTGACTCCTTACAGGAATTTCGTGTCACAACGACTAACGCAAATACCGATCAGGGGCGTTCTTCCGGCGCACAGATTTCTTTAGTCACGCGTTCTGGAACGAATAACTATCACGGCTCGCTCTACGAATTTCACCGCAATGATAAATTTGCGGCTAATGATTGGTTTAGCAACAAAGCTGGCGTAAAACGCCCGAAATTGCTTCGCAATAATTTCGGTGGTGCGATAGGCGGCCCAATTCTCAAAGATCGTCTCTTTTTCTTTTTCAACTATGAAGGTTTCCGCGAAGCTAAAGGCTCACCCATTACAGAAGAAGTTCCCCTAGCCTCTTTGGGACAAGGGATCGTTCGTTACAGAACCTCTGATGGCAAGAGCAATGAATTTGGTTCTTGTCCGGCGGGGACTCCAACCGGAGTCAATTGTCTGACCCGTGCACAAATTAGCGCTGCCTATGTCAAAGCAAATGGGATTGACCCTGGAACCAACTCAGCGGCTCTGGCAATACTGGCAGGTGCGGCTAGTCGTTATCCCGCAAATGATACGACCGTTGGCGATGGGTTAAATACAGGTGGTTATCGCTTTAATGCCAGTCTTCCGGTCAAGCAAAATACCTTTATCGGCAGGTTTGATTTCAATCTGACTCCAAAACATATCTTGTCAGCAAGGATGAATTATCAAAACGATACGGCATCTTTATCGAGTGCTTTTGCCGATACGCCTTCCAGAGTGCTGTGGAGTCAGCCAAAAGGAATTGCAATTGGCGAAGCCTGGACTATTTCCAATTCTTTAGTTAATAACTTTCGTTATGGTTTAACTCGTGCGGCGTTTACACAGGGCGGCGATTCCAATCAAACCAACATCAACTTCCGCTTTATTTTTCAACCATTTCTCTATGCACGTGGATTTAGTCGCGTTACTCCAATCCACAATATCGTTGATGATTTATCTTGGTCGAAAGGTAAGCATTCGGTGCAGTTTGGCACGAACATGCGTTTCATCTCCAATCAGCGCACATCATTAGGCACATCATTCGACTCTGCGGCAATTAATCCCTCTTATTACGATTTGTCTGGCGATGTCGTTATTACGAGCGATGCCGGAAACCCGATTTTCTCAAACCTGGGAAGCGGCTCTACAGATTTACGTGACGCGTTGTCTTCAGTAATTGGACGTTTCTCGGCATATTCTGCCAACGTTAATTATGATAGACAAGGGAATGTGATTGCCGCAGGAATACCAGTTAAGCGAGATTTTAGAACGCAGGAATACGATTTTTACCTTCAGGATTCGTGGAAGCTTAAGACGAACCTGACTTTTAATTATGGCTTGCGCTGGTCTAATTCTGTACCAGTGTATGAGGCTAATGGTCTTCAAGTAAAACCAACGCAAAGCTTAAGCGATTTTTTTGCCAAACGCGTTGCTGGCGCTCTGGCGGACAAGCCTTATGTTGCACCTATCTCCATTGATCTGGCTGGCAAAGCCAATGGACGAGAGGGTTTTTACAAACATGATTGGAATAACTTCGCTCCATCAGCTTCCTTTGCGTGGTCGCCTAATTTCAAAGGTGGTTTGCTGAAAACTATTTTTGGTGAAAACAAGAGTTCGTTCCGAGGCGGTTATCGTTTAGTCTTTGATCGTCTCGGTGGAGCGCTGGCAGTAAGTTTTGACGGACAGGCAATTCTTGGATTTTCATCCTCAAGCCAGATTTCAGCTAATACCTACAATGTGTCAGATCGGCTAGGACCATTATTTACGGGACTAAATCAAAATGTTCGCGCACTACCTCGGTTGACGATTAATCCGACCTTGAAATTTCCCTTACAACAACCTTCAGATCAGGATCAGCGAATTGAAAGTGCGCTGGATGATTCCATCACTACACCATATAGCCATACTTTCAATTTTTCTTTTGCCCGTGATCTGGGTAAAGGTCTTTCCTTTGAAGCCAGCTACGTTGGTCGCATCGGACGCAACTTATTGGTGTCACGCGACGTTGCACATTTTAATAATATTAAGGACCCGAAGTCAGGAATTGATTTTTATACCGCGATGCGAGAGTTGATTTCTTATCGGGAAAAAAATGCTTCCATCGCATCAGTTCCAAAACTTCCTTACTTCGAAAATATTTTGCCGGGCTTAGCAAATACTTATACTGTTCTTGGTACTCCGACTGCATTAACCGCCTCACAAGCAGCTTATCGCCGCATTGCGCGTAGTGCTGTTGGTGGACGAAATACAACTGACTATACTTTCGTTCAAGTACTTTGGAATGATGGCTACGGTACTGACAATCTTTTTTACCACCCGCAATACGCTGCATTTGGTGCTCTTTCTTCAATCGGAACTTCTGATTACAATGCCTTTCAGTTTAGCTTGAAGAAACGTCTTAGCAATGACTTAAATTTTGACTTCAATTATACGTTAGGGCACTCGCTGGATATTGCTTCTGGTCTTGAGCCGACGGGATCAACGATTTCGGGGTCAAGCCTGATTGTGAATCCGCTTAATTTGAATACAAATCGTGGTAATTCCGATTTCGATATTCGCCACCTCATTAATGCCAATTACAATTACACGCTTCCATTTGGTAAGAATAAGAAATTCTTAAGTGGCATCAATTCCGTGGCGAATGCGATTTTGGGTGGCTGGCAAACAACAGGAATTTTCCGTTGGAATTCTGGCTTACCTGCACGTCAACCTTTCGATGACGGACGCTGGGCTACGAACTGGAATGTCCAGTCAAATTTGGTTGCAATCCGTTCGCTGCAATCTTCACCAACCCGCACTGGCGATCCTAATTTATTTGGTGATACGGTGGCTGCCTATACCAGTTATCGTAATCCGTATCCGGGCGAGACCGGAGATCGAAACGCACTTCGTGAGCCTGGTTATGTTGCGACTGACATGGGTTTATACAAATCGTTCAACTTACCGTGGGAAGGTAAGAAGGTGACATTCCGTTGGGAAATCTTCAATCTGACCAACACTCAGCACTTCACTGATGTTAACGGATTTGGCTTCCCGGTTGATCCTTATCTGGATACTAAAGGAGTTAATGTTCCTTCTGATTTTGGTAAATTTACCAGTATCCAGGGACAACCGCGCCAAATGCAGTTTGCGTTGAGAATTGATTTCTAGGTTCTCCTGAAAATGAGAATTCACTGAATGGCTGATGGTCCTTAGTGACTGTCAGCCATTTTTTTTGAAGTTAAAATCGAAGCAGCATAAAAATTCGTGGTTTCCGTCCTGGCCTAAAATTGGTGAATCAATCACGCCGCGAGCTTGCAAATTTAACGTAGCGGCAAACCCTGTGATTTCGTTTACGACTCTTAAGCGAGCTGCTTCGTCACGCACGATGCCGCCTTTGCCGACTTCGGCGCGTCCGACTTCAAATTGCGGTTTGATGAGGGTGATGACCTGGGCTGAGTTTTTTAGCAGGTGCGGAATCGCAGGTAAAATCAGCTTGAGCGAAATAAACGAAACATCGCACACGGCTAAATCAAATTTTTCGCTGAAATCTTCGGGCTGAAGGTAGCGGGCATTGACGTGTTCGCGGACTTCGACACGCGGGTCCTGCCGGATTTTCCACGCTAATTGTCCGTGTCCGACATCAAGCGCGACTACTTTTTTTGCGCCATGTTGTAACAAACAATCGGTAAAACCTCCGGTCGAAGCGCCAATATCAACGGCAGTAAACCCGGTTACATCAAGCTGAAAATGATCCAGCGCTGCTGCTAGTTTCAACCCGCCGCGACTGACAAAAGGCATCGTTTCTTTGAGCGTGATTTCCGCCTCAACCGAAATCATGAGGCCCGGTTTGTCGAGTCGCTGCTGGTTAGAAAAAACCAGGCCGCCAATAATGAGAGCTTGCGCTTTTGTGCGCGTATCTGTCAGCCCACGCGCTACGAGGAGTTTGTCGAGACGTTCTTTTTGCGGTTTAGGTGGCAAGATTAGTACTCAGGCAAAAATCCGACTTAGCAGGATTAACAGGATGCACAGGATCAAGACAGAACACTGATGAACATTGCGTTTGCGTTAATCCTGTTAATCCTGTCTAAACCTACTTTATTTTTCATCCTTGCTTAGAAGTTATTTATGAGTGGCTGGCTTATCTTCTTCATCATCTTCGCCTTTGAGCAGGAGGTTGATGTATTGCACGATGCCTTTGTTGTTGTCTCCCTTGTTCGCCCTGTCTGTCCAGATGCAGAGCGCGCGGGAAAGTTTTTGCGGGGTGTCAATAAAGTTCAGGACGAAATGATTGAGGTGCAGCTTTATGCCAGAAATTTCTGTTTCAAGTTCCGCAAATTCAAGCTGAATTTCCGGGCAATGCGTGTTTTTTTTTAATTTGGCAGAGACATCCTTGACGGCAATATTGGCAGGTACTTCAGCGATTTGTTTATGTGCTTCCTGGGCAATTTTTTGCCGCACGTCTTCAGGGATTACATAAACCAAATTACCGCTCAACGATCCGTCTGGATTGACCGCTGCCAGAGTGAAAACGGCTGTCCCTTTGACTTCAATAGTTTTGTTTTCGGTAAGCTTTAAATGACCGCTGATGCTTTTGCCGACAGTGGAAATCGTCTCAGTTTTTTTGACTTTTTCCTGTGCGATACCCGAAGCAAAAAAAATCAGGAGCAGACAAAAAGTGACGCAAAAATAACAGGCTTTGGTCATGACACTTTGAAAAATATCTTCGACGTTCATGCACAATTGCCTCTAGCGTACCGATGCAAAAATCTTTCCGTCTAATACCGCAATCGTTTCTTTCGCCCGATTGTAAATGCCGTCCGCATCAATACCATATTTTGCATGCAGCAATGATTGGCTGGCGTGTGGAATCAGGGCATCGGGTAAGCCGAGGCGAATCAGGCGCGGCCCTGTATACAGGGCGTTTCGCGCTTCCAGCATTTCCAGGACGGCACTGCCAAAACCGCAACTCAAATAAGATTCTTCGACAGTGATGACAAGGCGATGAGACTTGGCAATCGCAATCAATAAATCTTCGTCCAGCGGTTTGACAAAGCGGGCGTTGACGACAGTTGCGCGAATGCCATCTTTGGCTAAACGATCAGCGGCCTTGAGGGCGGCATAGGTTGCTGTGCCGAGTGCAAAAATCGCTACATCGCCGCTGCCTTCCGTCAGCAATTCCGCTTTACCGATTTCCAGCGTATGAATTTCTTCCTCCATTGAGACACCGACACCGTTGCCACGCGGATAACGCAGCGAAGCCGGGTGCCCCGCTTCAATCGCGGTCAGCAGCATGTGACGCAATTCGTTTTCATCTTTCGGAGCCATCACAATCTGATTCGGCATCACGCGCAAATAACCGACATCAAGTAAGCCGTGATGGGTTGGGCCGTCGGCTCCGGCAATGCCGCCGCGATCCATCGCAAAAGTCACGGGCAAATCCATCAGACAAACGTCGTGATAAATTTGATCAAAACCGCGTTGCAAAAATGTAGAGTAAATAGCGACGACAGGCTTGAATCCCTGCGTCGCCATGCCCGCACAAAACGTGACGGCGTGTTGTTCCGCAATGCCAACGTCAATCGCGCGCTTCGGAAATTCCTTCATCACTTTGCTCAGACCAGTGCCATCAGGCATCGCCGCCGTCACCGCCGTGACTTTTTCGTCTTTGCGCATGATGTCAATCAGGGCGTTCGCAAAAACTGCGGTGTAAGAAGGAGCCGGCGAAGCTTCCTTGATAAATTTTCCTGATGCGACCTCAAAGGCCGAAGTGCCGTGCCACGCAGCCTGATCAGCTTCGGCAGGCTTGTACCCTTTTCCTTTGACCGTCAGCGCATGAATGATGATTGGGCCATCAGCTTTTTTCGCTTCTTCAAATGCTGCCAGCAAAGCGGTGGTATCGTGACCGTTGACCGGCCCCATATAACGGAAGCCAAGTTCTTCGACAAAAACGCCGGGCACAATCGCGGCTTTGATGGTGTCTTTGACATCTTTTGCCGTTTGCAAAACCAGGTCACCGATGCCAGGAATCGCTTTCAGAATTTCTTCGACATCATCTTTGAAGCGATGATAAGTCTGACCTTTTCGCAACCGCGTCAAATAACCTTCGAGTGCGCCAACCGAAGGTGAAATGGACATCTCGTTATCGTTCAGGATGATGATGAGTTTTGTTTTGAGATGCCCGGCCTGGTTGATCGCCTCGCACGCCATGCCCGTCATTATTGAGGAATCGCCAATGATTGCGACCACATGATTTTTGGCTCCGGCCAGGTCACGCGCCATTGCCATGCCCAGCGCCGCAGAAAGCGAAGTCCCGGCGTGTCCCGCTTCAAATTCGTCGTAGACACTTTCATCACGTTTGAGAAAACCGGAGAGTCCTTCGTATTGACGAATGGTGTGAAGCTGCTCGCGGCGTCCGGTCAGCATTTTATGCACGTAAGCCTGATGACCGACATCCCAAACCAATTTATCTTTGGGCGTTTCAAACGCGTAATGCAGCGCGATTGCCAATTCGACTGCGCCCAGACTTGCGCCCGTGTGACCGCCGATTTTGGAAAGCGTTTCGATCATGTATTCGCGGGCTTCGGCGGCGACTTGCGGCAATTGTTCGGGTTTGAGTTTGCGCAGGTCTTTCGGGTCGTCAATTTTATTGAGTAATTGCATAAATGTTCCTGGGTCAATTTTTATCGCAGCCACTGAAGTTCTGCTTCATCGCTATTTTTAATATGGGGGATTATAACAAGAGAAGGTTAAAAAGGCACAGACTACAAATCTGAAAGAAGATTTCGTGTCGAAATTGTGAAGTGTGAATGCCTATTGTTTACGCGCTCTGATCCAGTCGGCAAAAGCCCATTTCGCGTTTGTTTGCCCGTTCGTGATTCCCCTC
>JANMKB010000716.1:0-4367 GCA_031371805.1 Blastocatellia bacterium
ACAATCTTTTCCGCGTTGGCGCGTTGCTCTTCAAGCCCCTTCTTTTTACCGACCTCATCCTGCACCTGCGTCCCCAGAGACTTTTCACGACGCCGGAGGTCTTCGATTTTTGCCTTCAATGGTTGTGTACTTTGGAAATAGAAAAATGTTACGACCCCGGCAAATATGAGCGCCGCGCCCAACGCAATCCATTCCAGCGGATTCAAGCGCAAATTTCTAAAAAACTCATTAATCGCTGCTCCATCAAATTTCTTCATTTCCGCACCTCCCCGGCTGTCACAGCCTGCGCCGCTATTTGCGTATTCTGCACAGCTACCTGCGACGAAGAAAAGGTCGTTGGACGGTACTCAACCTGAAGCTGGAACTCGACATCATCCGTACCCTCAATTGGTCTGACAGATTTTGGGTTCACGGAAAATTTCGCCGAACGATTCAGGTCGCTAATCAGCTGCGTCATCGCGGTGGAGCTTTTGCCAACCGCATCAAACGAAAGAAAAATCGCGTTCCCTTGTGGCTGAGCGGTATTGTCTTTACCCTTTACGCCGCCAACTTTATCCAGGCCAATCCGCGTCACGCGTACTGTGCCTGGAACATATTGCTCCAAATCATTGAGCAGTTGCGACCACGAAAACCCTTTGCGTGTGATTAACTCCTGCGCCGCAATCAGGGACTGGTTTTGCGCGACAGTCAGCGCCGAACCATTAAAATCCAGCGGCTCACCATTTTTGACTTTGGCTTCCAGCGCTTTCACTTTCGGTTCCAGTTCAGTGATCTGCTTTTCAAGTGCAGCCTGTGAGTTGAGAATATTCAGCCCGACTAACGAAGCAGAAAAAATGATCAGCCCGATCAGGAGCCACAACAGCCGATGATTGCGGAATGGCTCACTGGCAAAATTTATCAGAGGTCTCATAATGACTTTGTAGAGTTACGTTTGAAATAGCTTTTAGAGAAATAACGTTAGCAAGTGGGGGCAGCAGGCGCGAGGAATATAGCACAAAGAGCAGTCCCGCCAATAGCTTAATGATCTGCGTGTGGCGCTGATTGAAAAAGCGGCATAAAAAGGAGGTGATCGTTTCGTTTTGAAATAGCCGACCACCTCACATAAACCACACACATTGTAAGCACGTTATACCACAAAAAATGTTCCAGTAAAATTCCTGTAGGCAGAGAATAAGTACCCTCTTATTTCGTGCGGGCTTCCGCCTCATATCCGCCAGGTGTTCTTTTATTTCCCTACTGCCCATAATATTTCCGGGCTGGGTTTTTCATCGCCGCGCTGCCCGAACATTGTTACGTCGTATTTATTCTTTACGACTTCATCAAGACCAGCTCTAAAAGTTTTTTCGGAGGCGCTCATCGAAATAATGCGACGCCCTTCAGGGTTGTCAATGACGACGGAAAAAGACGAGTACCACGAAGCCGAACGACAGATAATTTGCTTGCCGCTTCCTGAAAAGCGAAGCTGTAAACAGGAACGAACATTAGCAGTAAGCATAGCCTGACGAGAGTAAAGGTAACGTTTTTCATAATTTTCACAGGTGAATGATTGAGCAGGGATTACAAGTAAGGAAAACCAAAATAGCAGGGCTGCTGAGATACGCAGTATAACGAGTCAAACGGGGTCAGGCGAGAAAAATATTTCAATAAAGTCTATTGAGTCTTTAGAGTCTGTCGAGTCTTGAGTCTAAAGACTCGACAAACTCTAAAGACTCTAAAGACTCGATAAACTTCTTGCTACTTCACCTTCTCACGCCATTCTCCGATTAGTTTGGCAGCGTGTTCACGTCCACTAATACCGAAAGCGATGGCAATGGCAACGGCTCCTGCACCAAGCAACAACGTGAAGGCAGTGTTGATAATTTCAGGCGCAATACCCATTTGGCGGAGCGCCATCGCTCCGGCCAGAACAGAAATTGCAGTCCGTGCGACTGTTGCCAGCAGATCGGCGTTTTGTGCGCCGCTGCCTTTAATCATCATCACAACTAAATTGGCGATATACAGACCAACGCCAAACACAATGACGCCGGAAATAATGTGACCGGCAAATACTGAAAATTCGGAAACTAACCCGGACAAACCAGCTAGTCCCATCACTTCAGCCGCCTGCATAATCGCCAGTACCAAAATCGCGGCGGTGACTAAATAACCGACCAGTTGCGCCGGAGTGAGCCCGCTTTCGTCTGAAGATTGCGGTAAGCCCAAACGCATCAAGAGCGCGTTGAAGCCGAGGCCTTCCAATAAATTGGCTACGAATTGTCCAATAATTTTGCCGAGGTAATACGAAATAATTAACACCGCCGCCGCGCCAATAATGCCTGGCACAACGCCCATCAATTTCGTAATCATCGCTTCAACGGGACGCGTCACCGTATCAAGTTGCAATTTGCTGAGCGCCGCCTGCGCGACTGGAACGATAATCAGTACAAACGAAATTAGCCCCAGCAGGCCGGAAAGTGTTTGTTTGCCAAGCCCCGAAGCAAGCCCCATTTTCTGGCTGAATTCATCCAGTCCCGCCGCCGACAAAACATTGGTGATGATCTGGCGCACCAGTTTGGCAATAAAATAGCCAACGGCAAAAATGATTCCGGCACCCAATAAATTCGGGATGAACGCAAAAATCTTATTGAACATTTCCTGCACGGGGACGAGCATCTGGCGCAGATTGAGCGCTTCCATTAAATCGAAATACCACAGCGTTGCTTTTTCGGGTGAGTACTGAACAATCCACTCAAAGGCGTCATTGGCCTCTGCTTGCGCCTGCTCAGTAAAGTCAATTTCGTAGCTCATGGCCGCTTCTTTGGTAAGTTGTACTTCTTCCTCATTTCTGCAAAGACTTGTTTGGCCGGCTTGGTTTTCCCCTGCCTGACCTGTTCCAAACCAACACGAATTGCTTCAATTGTCTCAGCGCGTTCTACGGCATCCAACAATTTTTGATAGCTTTCTGCATCCTGGACAACGGCTTCCGCTTTGCCATTCACCGTCAGGATTAAGGGGCGTCTATTTTTTTTCATCCGCGCCAAATGATTTTTGGCATTGCGCTGAAAATCTGTCAGGGAGTGAATTTCGTTAAGATCAAGTGAAACTGTTGCTGCCATAATCAATACCTCGCAAACATTAAATTCAATGTGAATCCAATGATGCCATTGAATGATTTTGCGGGCAAGTCATTTCAAAGGCAGCGATAGCTCTGACACAAAAATCAGAGCTATCGCTCGCCCTTGATTGGTTATTTCTTCTCAGCATCTGCCAGCGCCTGCACCTTCATCGGCAAGCCGAAAATATTGATAAATCCTGCCGCGTCCTTTTGATCGTAGCTGGCGCCCATCGTGAACGAAGCGAGATCAGGACGATACAAGGTATTCTCAGACGTGCGTCCGGCGATGATGACGTTGCCTTTGTAGAGTTTCAGTTTGCACGTACCACTGACACGTTGGGAAATTGATGTAACCGCCGCGTCAAGGGCTTCACGCAGCGGCGTGAACCATTGACCGAAGTACACCATGTCTGCATATTTCAGCGCGATGACTTCTTTATAATGCGAAGTCTCGCGGTCGAGGCACAGCGATTCTAATTCGCGTAATGCTGCCAGCAACAACGTCCCGCCAGGAGTTTCATAACAGCCGCGAGATTTCATCCCGACCAGACGATTTTCGACAATGTCAATTCTGCCGATGCCGTTGCGAGCGCCGATTTCATTGAGCTTCATCAGCAACGGAACGGGATCAAGATGTTCGCCGTTGACGGAAACCGGCGTAGCTTTTTCAAATCCGATTTCGAGGTATTCCGGGGAATTATTTGCATCTTCCGGCGATTTGCTGAGCATATACATCGCTTCTTCCGGTTCGCTTGCGGGGTCCTCCAAAATTCCGCCTTCGTGCGAAATGTGCCAGATGTTGCGGTCACGGCTGTAGATTTTTTCGCGGCTCACGGCAATCGGAATGTTGCGTTCGGTCGCGTAATCAATCGCGTCTTCGCGTGACACGATGTCCCATTCGCGCCACGGCGCAATCACAGGCAATTCCGGCGCGAGGGCTTTGAAGGTCAATTCAAACCGCACCTGATCGTTGCCTTTGCCGGTGCACCCATGTGCGAGCGCGTCGCAACCCGTTTGTTTGGCAATTTCGACATGACGTTTGGCAATGACGGGACGTGCGAACGAAGTGCCGAGCAAATATTTGTGTTCGTAGACAGCTCCGGCACGCAGCGTCGGGAAGATGTAATCTTTAACGAATTCGTGGCGCAAATCTTCGATGTAAATTTCGGCTGCGCCTGTGCTGATAGCTTTTTCGCGCAAGCCTTCGAGTTCTTCTTCCTGACCAACGTCAGCGGCAATCGCTACGATTTCGCAGCCGTAATTTTCTTTCAGC
>JANMKB010000741.1:0-7602 GCA_031371805.1 Blastocatellia bacterium
TTCCCTGGATTTTACTCGCCCTGCAAGTGGTGAGTTGGATATTGAGAGCAATCCAAGAAGCAATGACGACAAAGAAACGCTAGATTAATAGATCGTGCGATGTGGGGTAGCGATAGCAATGGAGCCAAAAGCGACGCCGCACGTATAAGAAAAATTATACGCTCACATCTCAGCGAGTTTACGAATCCCCCTCAATTTCTTCCCTCTTACGCAACGGGCGCAGCCCTTTCCGCTTCATCACCTCTTCTACGTTGAAACGATATTTTCCATACGGATTGATGTGTGCATAGCGCGCGGGTGACAAGTGAACCACGTCCTCGTCATTTACGGTGTGGCCTTCGGCTTTCAATTGTTCGAGCGCCGCGGCCATATAGACAGTGTTCCAAGCCACGACCGCATTGGTCACAAGATTCAAGCAGTGCGCCTGATTGACTTGCTCTTCCCGTTGTCTCTTTCTGATTTGTCCTTCGTTGGCGAAGAAGAGGAAACGACGCAGGGCATGTAAAGCTTCGCCCTTATTGATTTGTCTGCCGACGCGCCGCTGGTGCTCTTCGCTTTGGAGATAACGCAGGATGAAGATGGTCTTGTTGCGTTTGCCGTATTCCTGTAAGGGGTAAATCCAACGCTGTAAGAAGGTAATAAAAGGGTATTATTCAAAAAAAGCAAGCGTAACTTCTTGAATGAATTGAATCTTTGCTCTCTCCTCTTGTCACCGTAACCCATACCTTTCGGGGGTATTTTTTGAGTCTGATAATGCACATATTCAGACGTTATCACTCCAGCCCAACTGTTCAGGTCTGCGCTGGTTTTTCATTTTGGTCTTAACTCACCCCAGTCCAGCACCCTCGCTGCTCATGCCGGGATTATCAGACGCAAGACAAACATCTCCCGCCAAAGGAGTTTTCTCTCCTTCGTTCGTTTCTTCTCTGTCTTCTCTTCTGACGCTTCCCCGGCTAGCTGAGTTATTCTCTCTGCGGCGGCTGCGCCATTTCCTTCTGCCCTTCTCTTGTTCTCTCCTGACTCATTTGTTTTTTCCTTTTTAATGCGCCTTCACTCGTATATGCTAATTTTTCGCCTATTGTGGGGTTGTAGTGCCATTTACGAAACCGTTTACGCTAAGCCATACAAATTTGTATGAAGTGGCGCAGTGCCTTTATTTATAGGCTTCTGGCGCAAGGTCTTGGCAGGAATTACTAAAGTGACAACTTACTCTTGGCGTATCGCTATAGGCTTTGAGTATCCAAAATATGCGAAAAAACCGAGAAAACCCATCGCCAAATGTAGGTTTACGCTAAACCTACATTTTTGTCGGGCTTAGCGTAAACCATTTCGCAAATGGCAAGGCAACGCCACTTCCATTTCTCGTCAGTAGGTTTCGTTTTCCAGAGCGGATTCGGTCAGCCAGACCTTTTTTGATTGCTCGGCCTCAATTGAGAAGAGTGGCGCAGGTCAGAAATTTTATAGCATTCCAAGCTTTGACTGTGTATCATGCGCACTTGCTGACCTCATACAACGAAGGGCCAGATTTCCTCTCTCATGCAAGAAAATCTGCCCGGCAGTGCCAGCAACCAGAGCCATTGTTTGCCGCCACTGTTCACGAAGGAACCAAATCTCATGCACCGTCCGCTTTATGCTTTCTTATTGCTCAGTTTGTTAGGCTGCCTGGTTTCAAGTCGGTTGGTGGTTTCTGCCTACCAATCACAGACGATCTTACCGAGTTCATCTCCAACCTCAGCCACGCTCATTTCCTCTGATCATTTGAAGTTGCGCGTCCAGGAAACTCTGTCACCATCCTTACAAACCCAGACGACTACAACGCACCCGCTCTCGCTTGCGACCGTGGATTGGAATGAAGATGGCAGGCCTGATTTAATTGCAGGCACAGCAAATTCGACAGGAGGAACACTACATTTCTTTTCCGGCACGGATGAAGCCAATAATGCGGTGACATTTCCCTTCGAGGCATCTCGACTTCTCGCTGTTCCGTTAGCACCGACATTTCTGGCAACGGGTGATTTTGACGCTGATGGACACGCCGATCTGGTGCTGACAGCTCCCGGCGCACACACACTTTCCTGGTTCCGGGGCAATGGGCAAGGGGCTTTTACTCCGATGCCAGCCCTTCCCCTGCCCGGAGCAGTAACGACTTTACTGGCAGGCGAGGTCAATCGCAGCGATGGATTGGCGGATGTGATCGTGGCAATTGACACCGAGGCAGGAGCACAACTGCTCATCTTCCAGGGGCCACAAGGCGCGTTGCAAAGCTCGCCTGAAATCGTATCTCTCCCGACGCCAGCAACAGCACTCGCCCTGGGCCAATTTCAGGGTGGCCTTTATTCCGACCTGGCCATTGTCTGCGGACAGCATCTCCTGCTTGTGACCGGTCGTGATCGCCGACTCTCACATGATGCGCAACGACAGGCAGAAGCCGCTGCTCTACAAATCAAAGCGTACGCTCTCCCAACGCCTATTCTGGCGCTGGCAGCGGGAGATTTCGCGGGACGTCAGCAAACTGACCTGGCGCTGCTCGGTGCGGACGGCAACATTCAGCTTCTCGCGCTGTCTGCCGCCAACCAGGAATTATCTGCCACACAACTAATGGCGACCTTTGGTCTGCACACCATCGCACACGTCACTAACGCCACAGTATTGCGTTCGCCAGCGCTGCTGGCAGTACGGCTGGCGAGTCATCCGGTTGATCAGCTTTTGCTGACTACTCTCGACAGTTCGCAATTGCAGGTTTTCACTCCGGCAGGGGCGGCGTCTACTTTGGAGGCGACACCGCTTTCCATTCCGGTGGCGGAAGGGGCGCGTGCGGTGCTGCCACTCCGGTTGAATCGGGATGCGCTCTCTGATTTGGTCGTTCTCACCGCCACGAGCTTCACAACGATTACCACCGAAGCGCAAGCGACGTTTAGCGTCATCAATCAAAACGCCAGTGGTTCCGGGTCGTTGGATCAAGCCATCAAAGATGCCAACGCCAATCCGGGGCTGGATCAAATTCAGTTCAATCTTCCGGGGACAGGGCCATTCAACCTGGCAACCGCAACGGAAGTGACCGACGCCGTCGTGATTGATGGCACCACCCAACCCGGTTATGCCGGCAAGCCCCTGATTGGCATTGGCTCCAACGGCAGCAGGTTCCCCAATGGATTGATTGTCTCCAGTGGCAACAGCACGATTCGTGGTTTGTTATTCAATGGTGTACGCGGCGATCAAACGGTTACGCAGGGCGGTGGCAATGGACTGTGGCTAAAAACGCAAGGCAACAACGTCATTCAGAGGAATTGGATCGGCCTTGACAGTCTGGGCACTTGTACCCTCGATTTGCGCGGCAATTGTCCGACTGGCAATACTTATGGCATTCGCATTGAGAATTCTTCCAACAATCAGATTGGTGGCACAACGAGCCAGGCCCGCAATGTCATTTCTTCCAACGTGGCCGTAGGAATCATTATCACCAGTGGTAGCGGCAATCAGATCAAAGGCAATTATATTGGCCCGGACTTCACCGGCTTGAAAAGAGTGGGGAGTAATCAAGGCGTCCAAATTGAAAGCAACAACAATCAGGTCGGCGGCACAGAAGCTGGTGCAGGCGATCTGATCTCGTGTGCCAATGGCATCGGTGTCGGCCTCTTCCGGGCGCAAGGATGTCTTATTCAAGGCAATTTCTTTGGCACTAATCCCAATGGAGCCGCCACCCGTGGGCAGAATCTTTTTGGCAACAAAAACGAGTTGAACTTCACAGAATCCTCCAGCAATACCATTGGCGGGACAGTCGTATCCGCTCGTAATTTCTTTGCCGATTTGCAAGGGTGTGTTTCTCTCGGTGTCGGCTCGAATGACAATGTGGTGCAGGGCAATTACATTGGCGTTAGCAAAACGGGCGATGCGGCAGTCGGGTATGCCGGTGGCATTTCCGTGAGTGGCAACCGCAATCTCATTGGCGGGAACACCGTTGGCGCACGCAACGTGATTTGGGGCGGTGCGGGTATCGGCGGAGACAGTAATCAACTGCAAGGCAATTTCCTCGGCACGAACGCGACGGGACAGCCCCGCTGCAAAATCTCATTGATATTTTCAATCCCTCAAATTACGTCGGTGTTGGTCTGGGGGGACTAAACAATGTAGTCGGAGGCACCACACCCGAAGCGGGCAATCTCATTTCCGGCAATGTGAATTACGGCGTTGTGATGGGTGGCGAGAATAATCAACTCCTTGGCAATTATATCGGGACACAGATTGATGGCAGCAGTCCGCTGGGTAACGGCAATCACGGCGTCTATGTCTTGAAGGGGAAGGATCAAATTGGCGGGACACAGGCTGGGGCGGGCAATGTCATCGCCCACAATGCGGGAGCCGGAGTGAATTATTACTTCACGGCCACGAATACGCGCATTCGCGGCAATGCGATCTTTTCCAATCAGGGGCTCGGCATTGATTATGATGGTCATGGCGTGGATGCCAATATCCCCAACGAAAATCATAGTGGCTTTGATGCCCACCAAAACTCACCTGTAATCACGATTGTCACCACCGCGAAAGGAGGGCTGTTCGTCCAAGGGACGCTCAACAGCTATGCGAATACGACTTTTGCCATTGACGTGTTCGCCAACAGCACTTGCGATGGGACAGGGTATGGAGAAGGAAAAGTCTATCTCGGCTCGACCACAGTCACGACCGGAGCCGATTACAACGGCACCTTTTCGTTGCAACTCCCAACCTACGTGCGCCCTGAACAAATCGTAACGGCAACGGCGACGAAAGCAGATGGCATTACCTCAGAATTCTCTCCGTGTCAGCCTATCGTGACGGAATGCTTTCAGGTCTACAACCGCCCCACAGAAGCGTTCCAGGCGACGGGTGGAACAGGGCAACTTGACTTTGGTGCCGTCAGTGATTGCGCCTGGACGATTACCAGCAACGCGATTTGGCTGACCTTGACCTCCCCCACCACGGGACAGGGCAGTGCGGCGGTGCCCTTTCAAATTGCAGCCAACACCACGCCGTTTTATCGCACAGCCACACTGACCCTCGCGGGCCAGTCGTTTCAGATCGGGCAAGCTGGTCAGGCAGGCATTGTTTCCGGAGCCAGCTATCAGGGCGAGAACATTGCCCGCGATAGCATCGTTTCCGCCTTCGGGGGTGGACTGGCTACCACTACACTCGCCGCCCCCAGTCTTCCGCTTCCGACCAGTCTGGGTGGGACAAAAGTTGTCTTGAAAAATTCCAGCGGGACAGAATATGTCGCACCGCTGTTCTATGTTTCGCCCAATCAGGTCAATTTTCTGATGCCGGAAGGGATCGTGATTGGGGCGCACACCGTCACGATTACCAGCGGCGATGGTGCTGCTTTCACCAGTTCGATGCAGGTGGTAGATACTTACGCCAGCTTATTCTCTGCCAATGCGGATGGCAGTGGCGTACTGGCAGGCAATGCCGTGCGAGTGAAGTCGGATGGCACACGGAGTTCGGAATCAGTGGCGCAATATGATGCTGGACTCAAGAAATTTGTGACGCACGCGATTGAGTTCGGTAACGATGACATCTTCATCGAACTCTATGGGACGGGTATTCGCAATAACTTTTTCCTCTTTACCGTAGCGGCAAAAATTGGTGGCGAAACTGCACAAGTGACTTACGCCGGCAAACAAGCGGATTATGTTGGCCTGGATCAGGTGAATCTCAAAGTACCGCGCAGTCTCATCGGACGAGGAGAAGTGCCCATCGTATTAACGGTCAATGGCGTGACAACAAATACAGTTCTCGTCAACTTCAAATAGGCGAAAGGTCGCATCGGCTGTTGAGAGAAGAAGACTAAGCGCTTTCATCGCTTTGGGGGTTGCTCTTTCTGGCGAATGCGTTTGTTGTAAGTTACCTAACTTCGGCGGAATGGTTTCAGCAAGCGTCTTGACCAACGGCAGTACGGCAATGGGCGGTGCGCCCAGAATTTCACCTGCGCCTTTCAGTTCCTCCCAGCGGCGCAGTTTCCCCTCTCAGCCGATCCAGAATATGCGCAGTCTTGTACCATAGCTTCAGCCTTCGTGCATTATCGTGCATAATGACTGGAATCATCAGAGTCGCGCTCCTGATAAGGAAGTTAGGCCAACGAGGAGTTTCGGCACTTATCACTTGAAATCTATGCTACAAAAAATGCTCTTGCTCGTCGCTCTGTCTTGTTTCTTTGGCCCCGCCTTTGCTGCCGCACCAGCACGCACCCAAGCCAACGTCCCCGCAGAAATTACCTTTGTGGCCCAACGCCCGCATGCTGATCCATACAATGAGGTGACACTCGACGTGCAGTTCACAGCGCCGGATAAAACCGTCAAGACTGTCCCTGCTTTCTGGGCAGGCGGCGCGATTTGGAAAGTACGCTACGCCTCCGCCTTGAACGGTGTGCATCGTTGGCGCAGCATCTGTAGCGATGCCGCCGACGCCGGGTTGCAAGGTGTAACAGGTATGCTGCAAGTGACGCCATATCGCGGGCGCAATCCACTTTTTCAACATGGCCCGGTGCGTGTGGCCACCGACCAGCGCCATTTTACCTACGCCGATGGCACGCCGTTTTTCTGGCTCGGTGATACTTGGTGGATGGGGCTGTGTCATCGCTTACATTTTCCCGACGAATTTCAGCAACTCGCTGCCGACCGCAAAGCCAAGGGCTTCAATGTCATTCAAATCGTCGCGGGTCTATACCCGGATATGTTTCCCTTCGATCCGCGCGGTGCAAACGAGGCTGGGTTTCCGTGGGAAACGGATTACGCGCGCATCCGGCCTGCCTACTTCGATGCAGCAGACGCGCGATTGCGCTATCTGGTGGACGAAGGGTTCACTCCCTGTCTCGTCGGCGCGTGGGGATATTTCTTGACCATGATGGGAGAAGCGAAAATGAAGGCGCACTGGCGCTATTTGATTGCCCGTTATGGCGCGTGGCCGGTGATCTGGTGCGCGGCGGGCGAAGCGAATCTGCCCTGGTATCAGGCGAAAAACTTCCCTTCCGATGACCGCACGATGGTGCCGGGCTGGACGGGGCTGCTGCGCTACATTCGTGCGACTGATCCGTTCCGCCGCCCCCTGACGATTCATCCTACGGCCATCAATCAATATAACGCGCGGCATGTAACTGATGATGTAGCTCTACTCGACTTCGATTTCCTGCAAACGCCGCACGGACAACGCAACGCCGTCCCCGTGACCGTGCGCGCGGCACGGGACTCCTTCGCCGCGACTCCGACGATGCCCGTCATTAACGGCGAGGCGGCGTATGAAATGCTGAGCGACAAATTGCCGACCGAATGGACGCGCGCGATGTTCTGGCTCTGTCTGATGAACGGCGCGGCGGGACACACGTATGGCGCGAACGGAATCTGGCAACTGAATCGCAAGGGCGAGCCGCATGGCCCGTCGCCAACCGCGAAAAGTCCGCCGACCGGGTATGGCGTGATCACGTGGGACGAAGCGATGCACTTGCCCGGCTCGCAGCAGATGGGCTATGGCAAAGCGTTCTTTACCTCGTTGCCGTGGACGCAACTCACGCCGATGGGAGAGAACGTTGGATGGGCAGAGCCGCCCACAGATACCAAAGAAGACCCGCTCTTTGCG
>JANMKB010000025.1:0-13417 GCA_031371805.1 Blastocatellia bacterium
GGTAGTGGAGCAAATGGCCGCACAAAATTTACTGCCTGGACATTTTTCCATTGATGAATTGCAAACCATGATTCAGCAGAAACAAACGGAGTTGCAGCAGCACCTTCAATAATCATCTTCGCCCCAACTCGGCCCGCAAAAAAAAGCTGCCCTCAGTGACGATTTTTTCGCTCGCCGTCACGCCGCTCAACACCATCACTAAATCTCCGGACTCTTCTCCAAGCTGTAACTTTCGCAGTTGAAATTGCCCGGCTCCGAGCGCGACAAAAACGGTTTGCTCGTTGCCGACATTTTGCACCGCAGATTTTGGAATCACTAAAGCGGCTTGCGAACCCAGCGAATTCAAGGCCACATCAACAAACATTCCGAGCTTCAGCATTTGATGCGGATTGGCAACTTCGATGCGAACCTGTGCCGTGCGTGAGGCGGAATCTACACGCGGATCAACATAAGAAATTCTCCCGCTGAAATTACGATTAGGATATGAGGACGTAGTGAAATTTACTCTTGCTCCGGTTCGCATCGCGCCAAAATCTTTTTCGTAAACATTCGCAATTACCCAAACAGTCGCCAGATCAGTCACGAAAAATAAGCTGTCCGCCATCGTAACTACCTGTCCGACATTCACACCGCGCGCTGTGATGACGCCGGAGGAAGGCGCAGGAACAATGACTTCTGATTTCACCTGTGAGGCATCTTTCAAGCCATCAATTTGCGCCTCTGTCATTCCGAGTAGTTTTAATTTTTGGCGATGGCTGGCGTGTTCGGCGTGATGTTCGCGGAGCCGGGCCTCAACTTCCTGTTTTTCCTGCTGGCTGACAGCGCCAATTTCCGCGAGCTTTTGATAACGTTCCGATTGCGTAATGTGAAGCTGAAGATTCGCATCAACTTTCAAGTATTCCATCTGCTCCTGCGCCAAATCAGTACTAAAAATCGTTGCCAGTGTCTGCCCCTTTTTGTCGACATCACCAAGCTGAACCCTGACTTCAATAACACGTCCTCCGACCAATGGAAACACACGCGTTTCTTTATAAGCATTCGCCTGCACTGTGCCAGTCGTGCGAAGTTGATTGGCAATCATTTGTGTTTTGACTTCGGCGTATTGCAGCTTGATCCGCTCGATCATTTCCGGCGCCAGCGTGAGATCAACTTTATTATCTGACTTATTGCCGGACATAGAGTCAACCGAAGGAACTTCACGTCCCGCAGCCTGTTCGACCGTCGGAACTTCACGCCCTGCGAGGCTTGTCGGCTTTGGCGCACGGCGTAAAATAATTGTGGCGACAGCGATCATGGCGAGTAAAATCAGGGCAATCCATATCGCTCGCCTTTTGTTAGGGGTGGTTGAATTTTCTTCGGTTACGCCTTCAGTCATAAAATTTATGCGAACGATGTACCGCAACCAGCCAGGGTTGCGCTACATTTTCACTTCTCAAGTGTAGTTCCGACTACATTTTCTAATTCAATGCGTGCGGAGAAATATTCCTTCTGCGCCGCTGTGTGAGTCATCTGCAAGTCAATCAAGCGCCGCTGCTCATTCAATACTTCGGTTAAGCGGATGTGACCTACATCAAAGCTCGCCCGCATCACGCGCAAGTTATTTTGCGCCGCCACGAGCAAATCCGTGTTGTAAATTTTCAGCACACGCTGCGCACCTTCGTAGCGAACATAAGCAGCAGCAACTTCGCGGCGAATGATTGTTTCGATAAATTCTCGCCGCAAACGCGCTTCATCATTTAGCGCGACGGCGGCTTCGATATTGCCCTGATTTTTATTGCGTGTGGGCAACGTGATACTGACGCCGATCCGCGCCGTATTGCTGCCCATAGCGACGCGCTCCGGCTGACCGGAATCACGATTGACACCAAACTGATCAAAGCTGAATGCCTGGCGTCCCAATTCGGCGAATATGCTCATGTCGTATTTGCCCTCTGTTTTTGCCTGCTCAATCAGAGCGGCGGTGACAGCTTCGGCGGCGTGGGCAGCCTGTAAATCCGGGCGTGTTTTTAACGCAAGCGCCAGCAATTCCTGACGGCTCATCGTCACAGGAATTTCATTGAATTCATTGCGAACCTTGAATTGCTCTTCGCTTCCCATTCCAAGCAAGTTTTTGAATTCTTCCAGCAACACCGCACCGCGGCTAACATTCGCTTGTTTATTCGCTTCGATTTTGCCGACTTCGACCTGCATCTGACTTTGTTCCAGCGGTGCGCTCGCGCCTTCAGTAACACGTGCCTGGATCAGGTGATAGCTATATTGATTGAGTTCCAATAAGCGTTCGTTGAGTTCAAGATTGCGCATCGCCTCCACTGTTTCGCCATATTTTATGCGCACCCGGGCAGTAAGTTCGCGTTCGCGTTCGGCGACTTCGTACTTCATCCGTTCAAGCTCACGTTCAGCCACTTCAATTCGGCGTAGCCGCCTGCCACCAGCTTCGAGCGGCAACCGCACCAGCACAGCAGCCGCACGCATGCTGGTATCAGCTACGCTGGAAAGCCCGGAAGCCTCAAGCATTGGATTCGCCCGCAAACCTGCCTGCTTCAAGCGTCCGTTAGCAGCGTCAATTTGCTTACGCTCAGCCTGCAAACTTTTGTTATTTGCCAGCGTATAATTCACCGCTTCAGCAAGGCTCATTTCTGAACTTTGCGCAAAAGCAGAAACAGCGAATAAGGCAATAACAAATAATGTTCGGTAATACATACGGCCAATTTTCAGCCCTGCACAACACCGGAAAGAGTTGGTAGCTTTCCGGTGTTGCACGGGATCATTTTTCATCGCCCCTGGATTTCTTTGTAAACAAATTTCGCCAGTTCGCTGATTTGCTCCTGACTTAATTTGTCTTTGAAAGCAGGCATCACGCCTGAGCCATTGCTGATGCGGGTTGTCAGTTCTTCAACCGTCCGCCCCATTGGCAGACCTGTTTTCAGAGTCGGGCCAACTCCGCCTTCGCCTTTTGCACCGTGACAAATGGAGCATTTTTGTTCTTCAAATAATGCCCGGGTAGCGGCCACATCCCTGACCGTGACACCGCCTGAACCGCCACAGGCAGCGGCGAACAATGCGATTAAAATTACGAGTGATTTGAGTTGTTTCATGCTTCCTTATCCTTATTTGTTTTTACAACGGAACGCCTGTCCGCTCAGCGTAACGCTGTTTTATCAGCTTCATCTGCGTTCCATTCATTTTCAGTTACTAACGATTTTGGGTTAATTGATACTGCTCTTGCAGGAGATAATTTCCGCTCCTGCAGCCAGAAGAAAATAACTGGCGTGACTATTAAAACATGAATCAGCGAACTTACCATCCCGCCCAGCACCGGAGTCGCCAACGGTTTCATCACTTCGGAGCCTGCGCGGGAACTCCACATAATCGGCAATAAACTTGCGACGATGGTTGAGACCGTCATGACCTTTGGACGCAGTCGCAACAATGCGCCTTCCGTCACGGCGTCAAATAAATCCTGGCGCGTCAATACCTCACCGCTCGAAGCTTTTTCTGCGCGTTTGCGTGCGACGCCTTCTTCCAGATAAATCACCATCACGACACCTGTTTGCACAGCCGTTCCGAACAATGCGATGAAGCCGACCCACACCGCGACGGAAAAGTTGTAGCCCATTGCATACAGCAAATAGACGCCACCTGTCAGCGCAAAGGGTACGGCAAGGAGGACGTGTGCGGCCTCCAGAAACGAGTGATAAATTAAATATAGCAGCACGAAAATTACGAGCAGCACTATCGGCAACACAATTTGCAACCGCTCTTTGGCGCGAATTTGATTTTCGTATTGACCGCTCCACTGAAAATAATATCCGGCGGGCAAGGTCATTTGTTCGGTAATAATTTTTTTCGCTTCGTCCACAAAGCTGCCGACATCACGCCCGCGAACATTGAGCAAAACTGTCGCACGCAATAATCCATTCTCGCTGGAAATCATAAACGGCCCGCTCTCGCTGCGAATATCGGCGAGCTGTGCCAGTGGAATTTGTTGCGCTCCGACGAGGACATTGCGGATTTGATTTGGATCGCTACGATATTGCTGCGCATAACGAACGCGCACCGGAAAACGTTTGCGCCCTTCAATCGTCACAGCTAAATTTGTTTCACCAACAGCTTTTTCAATCACGTCCTGGACATCGCCAACCGACAAGCCGTAACGCGCAGCGGCTTCACGATTTACTTTGATATTCAGGTACGGAGCACCCGCGATTTGTTCCGGGTAAACATCGTTCGCACCACTTATTTTATTGAGGATTTTTGCCGCCGCCTGTGCGCGCTCTTCCAAAGTTTTCAGATCGTTGCCGAAAATTTTCAGTCCGACCTGTGAGCGAATTCCGGTCGAAAGCATATCAATGCGGTTCCGAATTGGCTGCGTCCAGATGTTTGAGACTCCCGGCATACTGACCGCTGCATCAAGTTCATTGACCAATTTTTCGGTCGTCATTCCGGCTCGCCATTGGTTGCGCGGCTTCAGGTGAATCACCGTTTCTACCATGTTGATCGGCGAAGGATCAGTCGAAGTTTCAGCGCGTCCGGGCTTGCCGACTGCCCATTCGACTTCAGGAAATTTTTTGATGATCGCATCCTGTCGGCTCGTAATTTCAAGCGCCTGCGGCAACGAAACGCTCGTGTCGGTTATAGGCATAAACATCAAATCGCCTTCGTCAAGCGGCGGCATAAATTCTTTGCCAATCGGATGCATGCTTTGAATGATGCCAGATAAAATCGGGATGTTTGCCGTTGCGATACGAGCATTTGAAAGCCAGCTTGCTGTTGTAGCAAGCAACAAAGCAATTGCAAAGAAAAACAGCGCAACGCTCATTGTCAGCAACTTATGATTGAGCGCAAAACGCAGCAAAGGCCTGTAAATCCACTGCAAAAACCGCATCACTGGATTATCTTCTTCTCGATGAAACTTGCCACCGAGCAACAAAGTACAAAGCACTGGCACAAGCGTCACGGCGATGATTGTCGCTCCGACCATCGCAAAAGTTTTCGTAAATGCGAGCGGATGAAATAATTTCCCTTCCTGTCCGGTCAGCGCAAACACCGGAATAAAGGCCAGAATAATGATCGCCATCGAAAAGAAGACCGGACGCCCGACCAGCTTCGAGGCATCCAGCACGGTGTCCCACACCAGTTGGCGATTCTTCGGATCAACTTGTCGTTGTTCGAGAAAGCGAAAACAATTTTCGGTGACGACAATGCCCGCATCAACCAACACGCCAATCGCAATTGCAATGCCCGCAAGCGACATCAAATTTGACGAGATGCCGACGTAGTGCATCAGCAAAAACGAAATCAGCACGGCAAGCGGCAACGGCAAAGTTACGATCAGGATTGAGCGAAAGTGAAACAGGAAAATTATATGCGCCAGCGTGACGAGAAAAATTTCTTCGAGCAACGCAACTTTAAGCGTATCCGTAGCGCGATTAATCAATTCTGTCCGGTCATAAAACGGCACAATTTTCACGCCTGCTGGCAAGCCAGCTTTTAGCTCTTCGATTTTTTTCTTAACTGCATTGATGACGTTGAGCGTGTCTACGCCGTAACGCGCAATAACTACGCCGCCCACAGCTTCTTTGCCATTTTTGTCGAGCGCGCCTTGTCGAAAAGCGCCACCGATTTTCACTTCGGCGACGGTCTTCACATAAATCGGAGTCCCGCCCCGCGCAGCAATCACAATATTGGCAATGTCCTCCGTAGATTCGATCAAGCCGATGCCGCGCACCACCGTCCACGTTCCGCCGGATTCGATGACGTTGCCGCCGACGTTATTATTGCTGCGTTCGACGGCGGAGACTACGGCGCTCAGCGGCAGGTCATAGCTGCGCAAACGATTCGGATCAACGTCAATTTGATATTGCTGGACATAGCCACCAACGCTGCCGACCTCTGCAACTCCCGGCACGGAATTTAACTGGTAGCGCACGAACCAATCCTGAATTGATCGCAACTCAATCAGGCTGTGCTTGTCGCTTTCGATTGTGTACCAGAAAATTTGCCCAACGCCTGTTGCGTCAGGGCCAAGCGTAGGCTTCACCTCCTTCGGCAAATTATTACTCACCAACGTCAGTCGTTCTAAAATTCTTGTCCGAGCAAAATACAAATCTACGCTGTCCTCAAAGATCACGTTAATCATTGAGAAGCCAAACGCTGATTGCGAACGTACGACTTTGACTCCGGCGAGTCCCTGCAAATTTACGGTGAGCGGATACGTGATTTGATCTTCGACTTCCTGCGGACTACGCCCCGTCCAATCGGTAAAAACAATCACCTGATTTTCACTCAAATCGGGAATCGCATCTATCGGTGTATGCAGCAAAGCGTAAATTCCCCAGCCCGCCAACGCGAGATAAACCGCGATGATGATGAAGCGGTTCCTGAGTGAAAATTGGATGATCTGATCAATCATGAAGTTTCGCGTTTCGGGTTTAGGGTTTCGAGGTTTTCCTCTCACACCTCACACCCGAAACCTGATACCTACTTCGCATTAATAGCGAACTTTCCTTTTCCTTCGCCGGCATTACCTTTGTAGCTAACGTTGGCGTACCACGTTCCAGCCATTTCGAGATTGGTAGTAGCCTGATAAATTCCGGGCGTATTGGTGGTCAGTAACTTGACGTTGCTTTTCATCGGAGCCATCGCCCCCATTCCCGGCATATCAATAAACATTGTGACTGCGCCAACGTCCACGGGCTGTCCGGCGGCATTGCGAAATTCAACGGTGAAATCGTTTTCGCCATCTTTCAAATGCCCTTGTGAGTTGGTAAGTATCACGGTGATCTCACCTGCTTTCGCTTCAGCGATGATTTTACCGGAACTGGCAACAGGCTGACTGGCGGTAAGTGTCGGATTGTTTGGCGTTTGATTACACGCAGCCAAAGTAAGCAGTAATAAAAGTAAAATAATGATCAGTATTAATTTCATAAATATCCTTTGGTTGATTAGCGAGTTATTCAACGATTAATTTGCCGCGCAGCATCTCCATACCGCAAGTGAAATTGAATTCGCCTGATTTGCCTGGTGTGAATTCCACCACCACAGGTTTATTCAACGGCAGCGGGCGGCTGATTTTGTAGGTGGGAAAGACAATTTCTGTCCCACAAGTTTTTTCGACTTCGCGGACAAAAGTTACACGGGCAAGGACATTGGGCTTGAGCGTGAAGCTCTTAGGCTCATACCCTTGTTTCGTAATCTTTACTGTAGCGGATTGAATTTCCTGAGTGGGTTTGCTCTTAAGGATTTTGCGTTTTGCGCCTTGTGTGGCAATGGCAGGAACAATAAGTAAAACCACACTGGTTAAAGTTATCAGGATTTTGCTTCTCATTTTCTACACCTCAACAGACTGAATTTTAAATTGATATACAGCGAAGATATGACAGGCTGCGGAGTCAATTCCACACTTATCATTCATCGTTTGGGAGACACACTTCGACTGTGATGGCGGGTTAAATTCTTAGACAGATAGTTTGCAGACAGGCGTTCTCTTTTTTGTGCAATAAAGAGAAGGAAAGAGGGAATTGGGATTGAAGATTTTGCGACCACGATGGCAACGCTACTTCAATGATAGAGAGATCATCTGAACTCGGCAATTGCGGCGCAAGCACCATGATTGTAACTGAAGCTTTCGCCTCACTCTCAGTACAAACACATTGAATTGAGCAATTGGTTTGTGATTGGCATAAGGCTGTTTGCGCCTCTGACATTTCCATCGTGCAACCACTCGACTTCGTACAACAACTCATCATTTCACGATCATCGCCGGATTGTTCGATTGCTTCATAGATGCGTTCGGACAAGCGATACATTTGTGCTGCGGCTGGTAATGCACCAAGCGTCAGGAGGAGTAAAATTGTGGTCAATCGTTTTAGCATCTTCAAAACCGGAACAGGAATATAACATTTCCTCTAAGCAACTCGCAATTATTCTCTCTTCCCGCTTCCTGGATTACTTAGCAGCTTGTTACAAATACGCGATTTGTCAGCTATGATGTGCAATTATACGGTAAGTTGAGTTGAGACAACTTCTACAGGAATAACAGTGATGTACCAGTTTGACGAACAATTCGATGTCTTAGTGATTGGCGCAGGCCACGCCGGATGCGAAGCTGCCCATGCTGCCGCAATGATTGGCGCCAGCACAGCAATTGTAACTTTCAACCTTGATCTGATTGCTCAGATGTCCTGCAACCCCGCCATCGGAGGCATTGCCAAAGGTCACCTCGTCCGTGAAATTGATGCGCTCGGCGGATTAATGGGGCGAGTAATTGACGAAACCGGCATTCAGTTTCGCATGCTAAATCGCAGTCGCGGCCCGGCAGTCCAGGCTCCACGTGCTCAGGCTGATCGCGCTCTTTATCGCCAGCAAATGCGCCGCGAACTCGAAGCCATCCCCAACCTCGCTTTGCGACAGGGCGAAGTTGTAAAGCTTTTAGTTGAGAACGAACAAATTGTTGGCGTGGAGTTAATGGATAGCAGATTAATTGGCGCACGGGCTGTGGTCGTAACTACCGGAACTTTTTTGAATGGCCTGATTCATATTGGCGAAAAACGATTTTCGTCCGGGCGTTCGGGTGAATTGCCATCAATTAAACTGGCAGAACATTTACGGGAATTAGGCTTTCGGATCGCTCGCTTGAAAACCGGTACGCCACCGCGCCTTGACGCTCGAAGCATTGAATTTACAGCCTTTACTGAACAACCAGGCGATGAAAAGCCCGTTCCATTTTCGTTCACCACGAAACAGATTACCAGGAAACAAATCTCCTGCTACATTGGTTATACGACAAATAAGCTGCATCAAACGATCCGCGATAACATTAGCCGCTCGCCTCTATACAGTGGGCAAATCCAGGGCATTGGCCCACGTTACTGTCCTTCTATCGAAGATAAAGTAGTTAAATTCCCCGACAAAGAGCAGCATCAATTATTCCTCGAACCGGAGGGCTATCACACGTATGAAGTTTATCTGAACGGATTTTCAACCAGTTTGCCTGCCGATTTACAACGTGAATTAGTCCATCAGATTCCAGGCCTCGAAAAAGCAACAATCCTGCGCCCTGGCTATGCCATTGAATATGACATGATTGATCCGACAGAATTACGCCCTTCGCTCGAAACCAAACGAATTCGCGGATTATTTAATGCAGGGCAACTCAATGGCACAACCGGATATGAAGAAGCCGCCGCCCAGGGAATTATTGCTGGCATCAACGCGGCAAGGTATGTCGGACAGCAGAAACCAATTGTAATCCAGCGTAATGAAGGTTATATCGGCATCCTGATTGACGATTTAATTACCCAGGGTGTAGACGAGCCGTATCGAATGTTTACCTCTCGTGCCGAACATCGGCTTAAATTGCGGATTGATAATGCGGACGAACGTTTGAGCGAAATAGGTTTTAAAATTGGTCTCTTAAAAGGTGGTCGCTATCAAGCCTATCAAGTTAAAGCTAATAATAAGAACATTTTACGAGATTATTTTCAACGCACAATAATTTCTATTCGTTCCGAGGGTTATGAAACATTCTCGACGCTGACAGGTTTAAAATTGCAGGAATCTACACCATTGAACCAGCTTGCCAAACGCCCGGAACTACCTGCTGAGCATTTAGCCTGTTTACTACCACCTGAATTACGGGAATACGCAGAAGAGGAATTAACGACAGTTGTGACTGATTTAAAATATGAGGGCTATTTGACGAATCAGGAAACTTTGGCTACCAGATTGGCCAAAGCCTCAAATCGGACAATCCCGACGACATTACAATATTCTACAATTCCAGGGTTATCAAATGAGATGGTTGAGCGGCTGAATCGTATCCAGCCGCAAACTATTGGTCAGGCGATGCGAATTCCCGGACTTACCCCGGCGGCAATTTCTTTGCTTACCATCCATGTCGAGCTAATAGCTCGACGAAAATCCGCTTGATGTGACAAACGACCTAAACCTACAATTTAAAGCAGATCTGGGATCAAGCGAACAATTTGGCGGCAAAAAGATGTCCGTTAGCGAAACGGACATCTTTTGCCGCTATTATCAACTTGTTCTAAAGTGGAATCCCCTACTGCATCTCACAACAATTACTGATCCAGTTGAATTTGTGCAACGGCACATTTTTGAATCCGCATTCACAGAGAGGCACATCTCAACTTCGACTCACCAGGTTTGGGATATAGGCTCAGGTTTAGGTATTCCCGGCATTCCACTAGCTGTCCTTCGCCCCGATTTACCAGTCAATCTGGTAGAATCGAATAAAAAGAAGGCAATTTTCCTCAAAGAAGCTGTTTCTGCGCTACAAATCAACAATATCAGGATAATTAACCAAAGATTTGAGGAGATAAAAGACACCACCGAGAACGACTGCATTATCACCCGCGCCCTTGACGGAATGCATGGACTACTTCCTGTCATCCTAAAACTCGGTCAAGCTTGTGCGCAAACTCTCCTGCTTGGCAACCCCGCTTTATCTCAAGCGATAGCAGAACTTATCAGTCCAGAGTGGCAACTAATTAATTACCCATTCCCAAAATCTCAAAATCGGCTCTTAATCATCCTCACTCGTTCCACGTGAAACTGCCATACTGCCCCCTGACAAGGTGTTTCACGTGCAACACTTAAACCTGTCTTTTCATCATGAGTAACTTATGGTAAGGTAATTCACATCCTAAAGAAGCCAGTAAAGTCAAAATTATGGGCAAAGTAATAGCAATCTCAAATCAAAAAGGCGGCGTTGGAAAAACAACGACGGCAATTAACTTGTCGGCTTCGCTCGCGGCAGGTGATAAAAAAACGCTTCTCATTGATCTTGATCCGCAGGGAAATGCAACGAGTGGAGTAGGGATAAAAAAAGGATCATTCAAGCGGGGCCTTTATCATTGCCTGATCATGAATGAACCGGTAAATAATGTCATCTTAAAAACTGAGCTTGAACATCTGGAGGTTATGCCTTCTGATCGGAATCTTGCTGGGGCAGAAGTTGAACTGGTAGATTTTGAGCAGCGAGAGTTTCGGCTTAAAAATTTGCTCAATGAGATCAAAGGAAACTATGAATACATAATCATAGATTGTCCACCCAGCCTCGGACTATTAACTTTGAATGCTTTAACCGCTGCTGACTCAATTTTAGTACCCATCCAGTGTGAGTATTTTGCATTAGAGGGAGTGACAGAGCTGTGGGATACGTTAGTCCGAATCCGCCGTGGTTTGAATCCAAATCTGGCAATTCAGGGATTTCTGTTGACAATGTTTGATGAAAGAACAAATTTAGCAAATCAAGTGGTATCAGATTTAAGGGATTTTTTGGGGACTCAGGTATTAAACACCATGATTCCAAGGAATATTCGTTTGGCAGAAGCGCCAAGTTATGGGAAACCAATTATTTTATACGACATTAAGTCACGTGGAGCGGAAAGCTATATCAATCTAGCAAAAGAGGTAATAGAAAATGACGAGAAGAGCGCTAGGTAGAGGACTCAGTGCACTCCTTTCCGATGGGCCACAATTAGATGGCAGGAAAGAAGAGTTGCGCGAGGTGGACATTGATATGATTGATCCAAATCCAGATCAGCCAAGAACAATCTTTACAGAGGATAAATTAGAGGAACTCGCTCAGTCGATCAGAGAAAATGGTTTAGTCCAGCCAATTTTATTGCGCAAAAAAGAAGATGGCAGGTATCAAATTGTCGCCGGTGAAAGACGGTGGCGTGCCTCACAACGTATTGGATTGGCAAGAGTTAGCGCGATTATCCGCGAAGTAGAAGACGAGAAGTTACTGGAGATTGCCCTGATTGAAAATATTCAACGGCAGGAATTGAATCCCATTGAAGAGGCTCACGCATATCACAGGCTTGTTAATATTTTAGGATTAACTCAGGAGGAAATAGCTAAGCGAGTTGGAAAAGATCGCTCGTCAATCGCAAATTATGTTCGTTTATTAAAGTTATCCGAAACAGTGCAAAAAATGCTTGAAAGGGAACAACTTTCAATGGGCCATGCAAGAGCTTTGCTGGGACTGGAGTCGGAGGAGCAGCAGGCAACTTTGGCGCAGGAAATAATTGCTCGGAAGCTTTCGGTTAGAGAGACAGAGCGAGCTGTTCAAAATGAGGCGAGAAAAGGCGAAGATCGGGAAATCTCGACACCAATAAATAAAGATGCTAACATTCGAGCCGCTGAATTAAAGCTGAAACGTTTTCTTGGCACTCAGGTAAAAATATTAATGGGCTTAAAAGGTGGAAAGATTTCTATCAAGTTTAGCTCTGCGAGTGAATTGGATCGTATTTACTCAATCCTAATGAGAAAATCTGATCCGGCAGTTTCAGATCAGTTGAATGATTGAGAAGACAAGAATAATTAAGTTACTTGTCTCTGTCCCACGCCTCCACCAAATTAAAAAAGCGCAAAGGAATGAATAACTATGATGAAATTTGGAAAATCTTCGACTTCAACTGTGACTTCCAGTGATGCACCAACCAGCGATTTAAGAGGTTTTTTAGGTGAGGGCACAGAAATTAAAGGGGAGTTGATCTTTAGAGATTTATTGCGGGTTGATGGCATTATTTCAGGAAAAGTAATATCGGAGTCAGGGACCTTATTAGTCGGTGAACGTGGCTACATTAAGGCTTCGGTTGAGGCAGCAAATGTTTCAGTAAGTGGAACAATTGAAGGCACTGTAACCGCCAAAAATAAGGTGGAAATACACCCGACGGGAAAAATCCTGGGAGATGTTTACACGGCTGCTTTGATCATTGAACATGGCGCTGTTTTTGATGGAAAAAGCCATATGAATGGACGTGAAACAGCCCCCGTTAAGATTGAAGATGAGTAAAATATTAACAGGCGATTTAAACAATTTTTATTAATTTAAGAAAAGGCAGCAAGTTATTGCTGCCTTTAGCTTTATACGATTAAGGAACAAGTATTCCACAGGTTTTCCACAGAATTTTGCACAGGTTTTTCCACAGACAAATTTTCAATTATTGAAGCTTTGATGAAGCTGTAAAATCCTTTGTATTATAGGCTTTGTGGGTTGTGGGTTAGAGTGAATTTGGGAACTTTCAAATGGAATAATTTCTGCTCTTCCTGCTCCTGATGATTGCCAACGTTGCGCAAATATTTCGTTGCCAGAATTAATAAAAATAGTTATAGAAGGAACTCCGAGCGCGGCGGCTAAATGTTGCCCGGATGAGTCATAGCCAAGATATTCATCACTACATGCAATAAACGAGGCAAATGAACCAATACTGCCCTGCCAGACTACAAGATCAGGTTGCGGCAAGTTAACAGTTAGTACTGTCTGACAGTTCTGTTCGTTAAGTTCAACCATTGACTTACCTTTATCATTTAACAAAGAAACAAGACTATTAACCGATTCGCTTTCCTCAACTGTTCCTTTATCCAGAATAACGATTGAGTCATT
>JANMKB010000044.1:0-5643 GCA_031371805.1 Blastocatellia bacterium
GAAGCTGCTCAACCCGTCGCCGTCATCATCCTGGACAAGACCCAGCGTAGCGGCATTGGCAGTGAAAATAGTTCCTGACAAATCCGTCGAAGTTGGCACACGATACTTGATGCCCTTCGTCGCAATGTTGACGAGCGCACCTGTGCTGTCGAACAGGTCTACTTTGAGTTGGAACTTGCCGGACTGATCGGTCGGCACAGTTAGCGGATTGATGCCGGGAGAAAAATTATTGGTGGGGAATTTCCCGTTTGTCAGGTCTTCGCGCAGATCGGGGAAGCTGTATTGCCCGATAGGCGGAAGGGCGGGCGGAATCTCAAACAAATTAGGAGCTGCATTGACGACCTGCGGGCCAAGTGGCAGCACTTCCAAAACAAGGTCGCCACCTATTTCGTGTGTGTAATGGCGATGGCATTCATCCGTGAGCGGAGTGAATGTGCCGGAGAAACCTTTGCGCCATGAGACGCGGTAATACTTCACATCCAGGTCTTCGCGCAAGCTGTTGTCAAATTCGATGCGCACTCGCAACAGTCCGCCAAACGGCGCTCCGCCATCGGTCAATCCGATGTTTGTGGCGTTCGTCGTCGGCTGCAGGGTTTGCCCGGTGCCACGAATACGGCTGAGCGGATGATTGCCGATAGCCATCACCAGCACCCAGTTGTTCGGCGCGATAATCGGCGGACACGGCGCACACGTCATCGCCAGCGGATGCCGCGTGTACAACGTGACCTCCGTACCACAGACATAATTCCAGTGCGTGTAGCAGGCCACCGGAGTTGGCGCGTAAATCGTTACCGGAAAAAATCCGAAAAGCCGTTGTGTCGCTTTGAAATACAAATCCGGCTGATCGGCATTGTTGCAACCCCGCGAGAAGAAAGTCTGAAAATGTCCGCAGTCATCCGTTACCGCCGTTGCGACGCGACGCATCGTCACCGGGAAGCTATGAAACAAACACAGGAAAGGGCGCACGAGCAGCGCATTGTTGATCAGCACATCACGGAACTGCGTCGTGTTGGTGGCGCGTGCCTGAAGCTGCAAATCTGAAGTGCCTGACAGTGCGCTCATTGAGGCGGTAGTCCGCAACATGCTAATCGGCTGAATGGCAGCGGGTTCTGCGGCGTTCAATTGCAGGCGATTGAAGTCTGGCGCAGGATCAGGGCCAGGAATCGGAATCGGGCCATCCAGCAGCGGGAAGGGCCCTGGAATTTCAAGCGGCGGCGGATCTGGAAGTGGTGGGTTGATAATGAAATCGCGGATGCGTTCGATAAGATAGTCAGGCAATTTCGGAATCAGGATGCGGATCGGATCAACTTCATAAATTTCGACGGTGGCATTGCAGACAGGCAGATCAATTGGTACGCCACCGCTAATTACTCGCTTGAGCATCGTGCCGCGCACAAAGCACAATCCCAGCAACCAGCAACGCCAGATGCTGGGGATCACTTGAAACGTAGCCGCCGGATTGAGGTTGCGTGCATCCATTCGCAAAGCCTGCTCGACTGCGCCGTGTCGCAACAGATCATCAATAGTCGGCTCTTTGTTTTCCAGGTCGGGGCCGACCATCACGCGTACCCGACTGCCTTCGTCAGCGACATTGAAGCTGAGCGTCGCTGCCCCTTTTTCATTAAGTGCCTGACGCGCCAGCAAGCGCCCGCCCGCTGAGAATGCGTACGCGGTTCCTTTCGGAAGTTGTTCGGCTCCTTTTGTTTCCAGCAAATTCGCAGCGACATTCAAACGAATGGCGCGCGGTGTTTTTTTATCATCTTTCTGTGCCATTGCTTTTTCTCCTTGTTGAGTTGAATTGTTCAGTGAAAATGATCAGTTGTTTATGCCACCCGGAGACATACGTCGGCCTGTGCATGGCGATTTCTATTCGTCATCCTTTGCCGACTGACAACACTTCTGACCAGTGAATAACGCAGGGGACTGGTGATGAGAAAACGCGCCTTAGCGCAGGCCGCTTAGCGTCTTAAATATGGTGAGGGAGAATTTTTTCTGATTTGCTTTTTTCGGTTTGGGCCAATTGATTGTCTGTGCAAACGCACGCAGAGCACCGGCGTTTATGCACCAACAATTCAGGTGACCATTCGTAATTACAACCTGACTCGCCGCAGCTAAATTGTACGGAGTAATCAGGTGAGGGCAATTTTCAAGCAGGGGATTAATTACCAAAACGCAGGGGGAGATGTAAAAAGGGGAAGCGAGGTGAACTTTAGTGCAGCCATACCGCGTTGTCAATATGTTTTTCAGCGCATGCCATTCGCTGGACTGTTCATTTGTGTTGTGTCAGAAGCCTGACCGCTTGGGGAAAGACAAAGCTACCCTGCACGGCATTATTCACAGGCAGGCTTCTGACCTCAAATTTTCAATTACGCCAATGTCACAGTTAACTTTGTAACTGAAGCCGCAGGAAACCGATGCACAAACGACGCGCCTGTTGCCTTCACTTCTGCGGTGCGTGGCTGGATCACATCAGGGTTCTCGAAGCTGTTGCAGGCATGAATATCTTTGTCGGTCAGGACTGTTGCGGTAATGGATTTGATCGTCGCGCCACGCAAGGCAATTTCTGTTTCCTGCGTATTTTTCGGATCAGGGTTCGTCACAGTCAAAGTTAATTCTTTACCCCGCAGCGAAGCCGAACTGTTCAAGCCGCGCATCGTTGCGGGCTTGCCATTACGCGTGTAGGAAAGACGTTGTGATGCGACTAAAGTGCGAACCGCTTGTGCCCCCTGATGCGCGGCGTACATATCGAAGACGTGATAGGTCGGCGTCACAATAAATTTGTCTTCGTGCGTGAAGAAAAGCGCCGCCAGACAATTGACCAGTTGCGCAATATTCGCCATCCCGACTTTGTCCGCGTGATTATGAAAGATGTTGAGCGTTTGCCCCGCCAGCACTGCATCCCGCATGGTGGATTGTTGTCCCAGCAAATGCGTATTATGTAATTCGCTGCCGGGTTTGTACCACGCGCCCCATTCGTCAATCACTAATTTCACATGATGCTGGCGATCAAACTCGCCCATAATCGCCCAGTTATCGGTAATGAGGTTTTCAATTTTATCTGCTTCGTTGAGCAATTCGTACCATTCATCATCGCTATATTTTACCGCGTCGCCTTTGCCCTGGAACCAGTCGCTGGTGCGTCCACCGCTGACATTCCACGAGTAATGATGCAGCGCCCAACCCCACATCCGACCAAAGCCGCCTTTTTCTGCGAGCTTCCCAAAAAACCGCCGCGTCCAGCTTAAATCGCCACCATTCGGGCCGGAACCAACGAAAGCTAAATTCATCCCGTAGCGCGGTACCCATTCGGCAAAACGGCGATATTCAACGACATATTCTTCCGGCTGAAAGTTGCCGCCACAACCCCACGATTCATTGCCAACGCCCCAGTAACGCACTTTCCACGGCTCGCGCTGGCCTGCCGCGCCACGCGCATCCGCCAACGTTGTCGTGCCCGCCGGAGAGTTGCAATAATCCACCCACTCATAAAAATCCCTGGGCGTGAGGCTCCGTAAATTCGCAGCCAGATAGGCCTGTGCGCCGGACAGTTGACAGAAGCGCAAAAACTCATCCGTCCCGAATTGATTGGGGTCGTATTTCCACGGGCCGTCCGGTGCGCCTTTCGGCCATTCCTGCGCATCTACCCAGAAATTCGGACGGCGCGGGCGATCTTTATGCGGGCCAATACCATCGCGCCAATTATAGCTGTCCGCAAAACATCCGCCGGGCCAGCGAATATTATTGGCTTTGATTTTTACCAGCGCGTCCACCAAAGCTTTGCGAATGCCGCCGATATTGGGAATTTTCGAATTCTCGCCAACCCAGATTCCATCGTAAACGACGCCGCCCAAATGCTCAGCAAAATGCCCATAAATTTCGGGCGCAATCGTACCGACAGCTTCGTTAAGCAACACTTCGATATGCGAATCAGTAGCCGCATGTGGAAGCGCAGCATTGAAAATTGCGGCAGATGATTTTTGTGTAGTCAGCAAGGCGGCGCTGCTGGCAATTGTCGTAGTCAGAAAATCTCGTCTCTTCATGATTGACCTTTCGTTTTCGATGGAGTGGAAATTGTGGAACGTGAGGAAGATACAGAACACGCTAACACTCGGCAAGGTCTGTGACAGACTTCCTGTTTTTCTGTTGCTTGTGCGATGATGGCAGCGAAATAAAAAATTCTGTAGGTGATGAGGACTTTGGCTTTTGGGCTTTGGTTTTTGGCAAGGTCTGGCAAATATTCGCCTCGACCAAAAGATTAATTCTCTTGTGACTGCTGTCGAAGGCTAATAATTCGGGCAGCGGTTCCAAGCCCAAAAGCCAAAGACCCAAGACCTCATCCGTAAAAAATATTCGCACTCTATTCTGTGAGGTTCAAAATGAAAATTTTTATCGCCCTGACCTGCACCTGCCTGCTGGTGTGTATCTCTGTTTTTGCCCAAACAAAAAACAAACCATTCCTTACCTCAGAAATAATTTTTCCGCTGGAGCACTGGCACAATCACGCTTCGTGCATTGTCGAAGCGCCCAACGGCGATTTGCTTGTCTGCTGGTTTCACGGCTCCGGCGAGCGCACGGCTGATGACGTAATCATCGAAGGCGCACGCCTGAAAAAAGGCGCAAAGCAATGGTCGCCGCGCTTCATTATGGCCGACACGCCCGGTTATCCCGACACAAATTGCACGATGTTCGTTGATCCGCAGGGCAGGCTCTGGTTGCTGTGGCCGACGATTCTGGCGAATCAATGGGAAAGCGCATTAATGAAATATAAAATCTCTTTGCGCTGGTTTGGCGTGGGTGTTCCGCAATGGGACGTGCAGGAAATTTTGCACGTCACACCAGGACAGGAATTCGTTGACGGCGTGAACAAAGTGATGGATCAGCTCGCAGGCACAAATTCTCTGTCGTCTGAATATCCGAAAGAAAAGCTGGACGCATACATTGCACGAATGCGAAAAATGGCGGCGGACAAATTAACGCGGCGCATTGGCTGGATGACACGCGCACATCCATTTGTGCTGGATAACAAACGTCTGATTGTACCGTTGTATTCGGATGGGTTTTCGATTTCGCTGATGACGATTTCGGATGACTGGGGCAAGACCTGGCACACGAGTACGCCGTTAGTTGGCGGCGGAAATATTCAACCAAGCATCGTGCGCAAAAAAGACGGAACGCTGTACACATTGATGCGCGACAACGGCCCCGCACCAAAACGCCTGCACCAAAGTGAATCCAAAGACAACGGAGATACGTGGTCACCAGTGACCGACAGCGAGCTTCCGAATCCCGGCTCCGGCGCAGAGGTCATTAATTTGCGCAATGGGCATTGGGCGTTAATTTCCAACGACGCGGAAAATAGTCGGAGTTCGTTAGCCGTGACGATTTCCGATGACGAAGGCAAAACCTGGCAATGGAAGCGGCATTTGGAATTTGAGCCTGCGAGCAATGAATCAGGCCGTTATCATTACCCTTCGCTTATCCAGGCCAAAGACGGCACGTTGCATGCGAGTTACAGTTATCACTTGAACAAGAAAGAAGTGAGTCTGGACAAAGACGGAAAAGAGATGCGTAAAACAATTAAGCATGCGCATTTTAATGAAGAGTGGGTGATGGAGGGCGATCAAAAATAATTATGCCAGGAGC
>JANMKB010000052.1:0-9256 GCA_031371805.1 Blastocatellia bacterium
TCGTGACTTTGAAAGGCGCATAGCGTCCCGAAAAGTAGCCCGGCCCATTCGCGGATTCGGCATTGAGCGCAATAAAAGCGGAAAGACCTGATGCGCGAGGCGTTCAGGTCTTTTTCCAATTCCACGATGCTGCCGATGTGCGGTGCAATCGCTGCCTCCCTGGCATTCGGATTGCGCCCGACCTGCATCCACGCCCGCCCGATTTCATGCACCAACGCCCACGACCGCATCGAACGAATGATGGGGATTTCGCCGAGATGCCCCGCCAATTTCGGCATCAGCGCCGTTGGCCACAAGGTGCCGCTGATGCGCTCTCGGTTAAGGTTGTTGGGTGTCACGCCTGAGATCATTTTCAGGTCAAATGTATCCACGTGGCTCGGTCCGCCTTCCATCAGGATGAAGATGACATGCTTAGCGGTGTTCTTGGTGACCACCTGTGCTTGTGCCACAACTTCGGCGGCGTCCAGTTGTTTGGTTCCCAGCGGGAGAAATGATCCCGTCAGTCCGGCTCCGGCGAGTTTGAAGAACGCGCGGCGATCCCAATGCGGACGCCGAAAGAAAGAAATGGTGCGCGTGCGACAGAATGGTTAAAATTGAGACGATGCGAAATTTCATAAATTTTACTCCTTACATTGAAACTAATTTTATGAGTTCCAGCTTGGAGCAGATGATTATTTGACTAAGCCATTTGATGCGATGGAACTACTGGTACGCGCGGAAGCTTTGCTGCGTCGCACGCCTGCTTCAACTGTGGTCAAGTTGCGGGAGACATTTCGCTTTGGCAATATCATGGTTGGTTTTCGCCGCACGCAGGTCAAGCGCAACGGGCAACGAGTCGAATTGTCAGCGCGTGAATTTGAATTGCTGCGGTATTTCATTCAGCAACGCGACGTGACACTTTCGCGGCAGCAATTGTTGCGCGACGTGTGGGGCTGCTATGACGAAGAGGCATTGCCACGAACGATTGATGTCCACCTCGGTGCGTTGCGACAAAAACTCGAAGACGATGCACAATAACCAGGATTTTTCCTGACGGTGCGCGGCTTGGGGTACAAATTTGTCGAGCAGGGAGAATAAGTGAAGGCAGGCAGAGCGTCAGCATCGGCGTTAGGTTATTTTGTGCTATCGCATCATCAATCTCAGGACATTGCAATCCGGACTTGCTGACGTTGTGTTCCATGCTATTCTTGCCGCTTCACAAATTCTGCGCTATCGTCAAACCTATCATCGAAACCGCGTTGCTTACCGACAAAGACTTTGGCTGATTAGGTCCAAGCATACGAATCGAACGTCTTAGATTTATGCCGCATTCCATTTTAATAGTTGATGATGAACCTGGCATTCGCCAATCGCTTGCAGGAGTGTTTGAAGACGAAGGCTTTGATGTTGCCACGGCTGAAAGCGGCGAACAGGCTTTACGCGCCTTCGAGCAACGGTTTTATACCTGTGTTTTGCTGGATGTTTGGTTGCCGGGCATTGATGGACTGGAAACGCTAGAACGGCTGAAAGCAGCGTATCCCGATGTCAGTGTCGTGATGATTTCCGGGCACGGAAATATTGAAACGGCGGTGAAGGCGACCAAGCTGGGCGCGTTTGATTTTGTCGAGAAGCCGCTCTCGCTCGAAAAAACTGTGCTGGTGGTAAAGAACGCCATCAGGCGGCACGAGTTGGAAGTCGCCAATACCGAAATGCGCGCAAAGCTCGAGCGCGATTTTATGATGGTTGGCGCTTCGGTGCCGATGCGAGCGTTGCGGCAACAAATTAGTTACGCCGCTCCGACGACCGGGCGCGTGTTGATTTTTGGCGAGTCAGGCACTGGCAAAGAATTAGTCGCCCGCGCCTTGCACGCCCGTTCGTTGCGTGCTTCGCAACCATTCGTCGAAACAAATTGCGCAGCGATTCCTGAAGAGTTAATCGAGTCGGAGTTGTTTGGTCACGTAAAAGGTGCATTCACCGGCGCAACCCAGGCGAAGCGCGGAAAATTTGAGCAGGCCGATAACGCAACTTTATTTCTGGACGAAATCGGCGATATGAGTTTGAAAACGCAATCGAAGGTTTTGCGTGCGCTCGAAGAACAAAGGTTTCAGGCCGTCGGTTCTGAAACTACGATCAGTGTTGATGTGCGTGTGATTGCGGCAACGAATAAAAAGCTTGAAGCTGAAATTGAAACCGGGAATTTTCGCGCCGATCTTTTTTATCGTCTGAATGTAATTCCGTTTGAAATCCCTCCCCTGCGCGAACGGCTCGAAGACATTCCGTTACTCGTAGATCATTTCAACCGCGAGTTTTCAGATTCCAACAAACGCGAGCCAAAAGAATTCACGCCTGCCGCTATTGAGCGGATGCAAAGTTATCACTGGCCGGGCAATATCCGCGAGTTGCGCAACACGATTGAGCGCGTAATTATTATGCGGCTTGACGCCCGAATTGAGGCTGATGATTTGCCGATCCTGAGTGGCGATGTGCCGCCGGCGGCAAGCTATAATTTCGATTCTTATCGCGATGCGGCGGATGCTTATGAACGCGAATACATCACACGCAAGCTGGCGGAGACGGACGGCAATGTTTCGCGCACGGCGGAAATTATGAGCATTGATCGCAGCCATCTTTATCGCCGGATGAAAGCATTGGGAATTCACGTGAAGTAACGGAAACCCAACTCGCGGTACTGTAGGTCAGTTGTAAGTCAGTGCGCGGCAAGCGTCTTTACTGCGAACTGCGAACTGCGAACTGCGAACTAATCACGGCGAACTATTTCCTGACCACTATGCCAACATGCGAAGTTCGCAAATCGTCCGTACTTACTGCATTAATGGATGGATCAATTCTTTCTGGCAACACTTCAGCTTTTCGCTGCCACTGATAATAAGTGCGTGACTGACCATTAGAGAGTTGCGTAAAAAGCGCTTCCCACTCGCTGGCTCTGATGCGATTCCCGCGCAGCCCATCGTAGGCAGGTAAATATTCAGCGGCTGGAATTTCATAAAAAGCGAACGGCGAATGGTCAAAGCATTTCACATCTTCCAGGTGAATATCGCTGGTCATAATTCCGCCTAAACACAAACTGTCATACAGGTTTCGCAGAATCGCGCCGACTAAATTACGCGGCAAATGATTCATCACTGAGCGCGAGAAAATATAATCAACTTCTTCCGTAAATTTCCCCTGCACAAAATCGCAGGGGGCCAAATAAGTAATGCCCAGACGCGCCAGTGATTCTTCGTCAAACTGTTTGATAGTCAACAAATTATCCAGCCGTTCTCTAATTTCTTCGTGTTCGCCAAAGGCGGAGAGAATATCTCTGATAATGTAATCCGTGGCCTGATGCAGCGCGTCGTACAACCGCGCCGGATTCGCCAGCGGAGCAATATCAGTGGCGATGACTTTTCTGGCTCCAAGCAGGTGAAAAATCAGGGCATAGGATAAAACCCAGCCACTCCCGATTTCCAAACAAACTTTATTTTTGAGGTTGAGTTCTGGCACCAGATGTAAAACATGCGCAATTTCTGCGGCGCTCACATCCAGGCGTTTGTGCGTCGTTGCCAGGTGTTTGGCTTTGATGTCGTTGACAATTTTTGTTTGATTGACGGCCTGCGCCAAATCTTCGTAGTTAAAGATTTTGTACTTCTTAACGGTTTCGGTAATCAATCCATACATATTTTTTTTCCGGGCAACGGATCGGACTGAACTGTGGAATTAAATGTGTGCGTAAATGAGCGCCTTACTTAATCGCACTCTCAACTCTTCACTTTCAATTCTCAACTCCTGAGCAAAAAGAGGCACTCGAATATTTTCTGTCTCTCAAAGAGTGGAAAGTGGAAAATTGAGAGTTGAAAGTCGAGGACTGCCAAAAGACTTTTACCCGCACATTCTTCGCTTAGTTACAGCGTCTTTGATTTTGCCAATCCCAACGTAGTCAAAATCTTTCTGGTTTGCCATTGACGCGTGAAACGAATTAATTCGTGGTCATCAATTTTTGCTGCGCCACAAAACATTTCGCTAAAATAGCCAAACAACACACACAAGGTTCCCAGCGCGACAGGCGGCTCAAAAAATCGGCGCAGAGCGCTGATGATAACCCACACCGGATGCGCTCCCATAAAATACATGCCGGCTCCGCGCCGGTGCTTGCCCGTATAAATTCCTTTTTGCGTTGAGCCGGTTGGACGCAGGTGAATGATCTCTAAAGCTGCATCGGGAAATGTTTGCGAGACCCAGCCCAGTTGCATCGCCTTGAAACAATCAATTGCATCCCAACTGGCGGCTCTGACCAGTCCGCCGATTTCTTCAAAGCAGGTGCGGCGATAACATTTGAGCGGCCCGCCCGTCATTTCCGGCAACAAATCCACCTTGAAAATTTGCCCTTCCAGCTTATCCAAAATCGCGCCGCAGCCGATGCCAAGACGTAGATTTTCGGCAAACTTGAATTGCAGCTTTTCAAAGTAATGCGGTTGAAAATCAATGTCTGCATCAATGACGCAAAGGAACTCGTAATCTTCTTTGGCTAAAGCGCGAAAGCCTTCCTGCAAGGCATCATAATTCCCCACGCCGACCGACCGAAAACCCCGGTCTTCGCGGCGAATGACGGTAATCCAGGCATGATTTGTTGCCGCTGCTTCAGCTAGTTCAAGCGTTCCATCTGTTGATCCGTCATCAACGATGATCCAGCGAATCGGTTTGATAGTCTGCGCGGTGAGTGAGTGGATCGTATGTTCGATATACCCGGCTTCGTCGCGCGCAGCAGTCACAACTGCGTACTTCATCTTCTGCCTCCAGCAGCTTTCTCCGCCTGTAATTTTCGGCTGAGCGAGACCTCACTAAAATTTCTTTTCGGCGAAGCTTTACCAAGTTGACCCAGGTGGCGTAACGCACCCAACCAGTCATAAGCTCCATATAATTTAAGTTTGAAGGATTCCAAATCATCTTCCTGATGAATCGTCAGGCGAGAAATTAATTGCTCTCCGGCATCAACCGAGGTTCGTTTCAAACGCGTCGTGAATAATCGTTGCATGCCATACTGCCGCGCTATCGCCACTGAGGTTTCGTCATAGCTGTCAGCCGTCCCATTCGGAAAAGCAAAATGGTGACACTCGGTGCCAAGGTTTTCGGTGTAAAGTTGCAAGCCTTTTTCAAATTCCCGATGAATTTGAAGGGTCGAAAGATGCCCCATCTTGCGATGCGTGTGCCCATGAAAACCAATGCCCATGCCGTCTTCCCGCATCGCTTTGATTTCCTCCCAACTCAGGGGACGCCACCAGTCAGGATGCGACTCATAGTGGTTGAAAGCATGCAGCGGCGTTTTGGGATAAATGAACGCTTTATCAAAAACGATAAATCCTGTGCAAATAAAAACATTAAGTTTAAGGCAGTAATATTTGGCAATGGGCATCGCAATCGAATAAATATCCGCATAGCCGTCGTCAAAAGTAATCATCACCGCACGTTCCGGGACCTCCCGCTCGCCGCGCACAATTTCATCATATTCATCCAGTGAAAGTGATTTAAACCCATGATCCGCCAGATATTTCATTTGCTCGCCGAATTGTTCCGGCAAAACTGAGTACATCGGGGTTTCATTCTCAGCGAAGTCAGGCAAAACCCGATGATATGCAAGCACAGGTATCTTCTTGCCGATAAATTTCTTTTTCCCTCGCATAGTCCACACTACTTGCGAGACTGTTTGAGCGATTGCGATTTTTGCCAGTCTTATATTCATTTCTGCCAGCCCATTCCGGTGTTCCAACGAGGATGATTCTTTAGCTCGATTTCCCAAATCCAAGCATCTTGCTCATCTGCCATTTGCGGACAAACTTAACCAGTTGCTGATCAATTTGTCGCTGCTCACCCTGCAAGGCAGTTTTGAGATAGCCGTACATCACACAAAACGGGCCAGCCAGATATGGTGGTTCATTCACGTGATAGAGCGAACTAAACAAAACCCAAAACGGATGCGCCCCCATTAAATAAAAGCCTCTGCCGCGTCGAACGCGTCCGGTATAAATATTTTTTTGTGACGAACCCATCGGACGCAGGTGCGTGATTTTCATCTCTTCATCTTCAAAGTTATGCGTGTTCCACCCCTTCATCATTGCGCCGTAACAATCCAATCCATCCCAGCCCGGATGCCGCACCAGGCCGCCAAAATCTTCGAAGCATTGACGCCGCCAGCATTTCAGCGCCCCAAACGTCATTTCCGGGCGACACAACAATTTTACTAACCCATCTTCTTTCAAATCGTAAATACGACCACAGGCGTTACCCAGTTTGGGATCAGCATCGAATTTTTTGAAGAGTTGCGAAAAATAGTTTTTGCCAAAGATCAAATCGGCATCCACCACCGAAAGAAATTCGTAATCAAGCTCGGCCAGCGCGTCAAAGCCTTCATACAGCGCATCAACATTGCCGCCGCCGACTTTGCGAAAGCCGCGATCTTCTCGATGAATAACCTGAATCCAGTCATGCGCCGCCGCCGCCTTGTCGGCCAGCTTGCCGGTATCGTCCGATGAACCATCGTTGATGATGATCCATTTCATCGGCAACTCCGTTTGCGCCGTCAGCGAGGTAATCGTGTTTTCGATATAAGCAGCTTCATTGCGAGCAGCGGTAACAACTACATATTTGTGCTTCGTCATAAATTTAATGAGGATTTAGTTTTTTCGTTCTCCGCCATGTTTGCGGAAATCAACAAATTCCATAAATCGTGGCTGGCTGAAAAGTTTAGGTGAAAGGAAATGTAAACTTCCTCTGAGATATCCGATGGTAAAACTGGAGGTACACAGGCAATCCATTTGTAAGGCCTGATTGCGCCGGAATGATGACCACAGCATCAGTGGCATGTCCCTGACCAGCGCGACAAAAACTCTGGTTAACGAGGTCAGTGCCAATTGTCTGAGGCCATGACGTTTGTATTGAATGCGCGCCCACGCGACTCCGCTTTTGGTGGTTACCCAGTGCAGGAAATCAGGATTGGCGCGTGCGGCAGGAATGATGTGATGGGCGTGCGCGTTCGGTGCATACCAGATGTCATGTCCCGCCGCCTGAATACGCGCAAAGAAATCGGTGTCCTCTGCTCCCTCACGCATTGAAGTGTCAAAGCCATTGACCTCCTCAAACAGCTTTTTGTGAAAGAAAACATTGCCCGTTCCCGGCCCTGAATCGTAGTCGTATTTTCTGATCTCGCTGCCCAGGCTGCGTTCTCCTAAAACGCTGCGTGATTTAGGCCCCAGCTCAAGCGTTAAATTTTCCGGTAATAACAGGCTGAGTGAGCCGCCCACACATTTGGCATTTTTTTCCTGCGCGATCCGATGAAGCTCAAACAACCAGTGCGGCTCGGCAAGCTGGTCATCGTCAAAAAAAGCGATCCATTGACCATGCGCAGCTCGCACACCAAAATTGCGCGCATCGGCAACTCCTCCGCCCGGCTTATAAACATAACGCAGATTGTCATGCTGTTTTTGGTCAATCAATTGCTGGACGACTGCCCCTGTGTCATCGGTTGAGCCATCGTCAATGACCAGGACTTCATAACTAAATTTTCCGCCTGCTTCCTGGTGCAGCAGGCTCTGCACAGCCTGCGTAATCATCGCCGCACGATTACAGGTACAAATTACTATGCTGATGTCTGCTTGCTTCATAATCTTTGCTTAACACTCCGCCAAAATTTCATTTGCTGTCGAATTTTCCAGCGTTGTCGTTACGACCAGACTGTATTCTTCATCTTTGACAAACGCATAACGCGCCAGCATGAGGTTGCAAACAAAAGATGGAAACACCGGATTCATATAAACTTTTTCCAGCATCATCTCTAAGCATAACCAGACAATCATGCCTAACGCGTAAAGATGTGCGCTGTCTCCGGTCGCACGATAATGGACAATGGCGTGCTTACAAAAAACGATGACGACGGTCAGATACAAGGCGAAGCCCACTAAGCCGAGGCTGAGTAACATTTCAATATAACCATTATGACTATGCGGAATTTCCCAGCCCTGATGCTGTGAAATCAGGAAGACACGATGCGGCGTCCAGAAAGAGTCGTAGCCATAACCCAGCCAGGGACGCTGCTCGAAATAATCCAGACACTCGTTCCATAACGGCACACGATTGGTCAAAGTATCGGCTTTCCCTTCTTCTTCGCGGCCCATCAGGACAGTGGACCTGACCTTATCGGCAAGCTTGTCCTGGAAAAATAACCCGAGGCTGCAGGCAATGATTCCAAGCGCCAGAAAGGCGACGAATTTGTTCTTAATATTTGTCGTGGGAAGCCAGATAATCAGCCCGACAATTACGGTACTGGCGAAAGAAGTTCTTGATTTGGAAAGGCCAAGAAAACCAAAACCGATCAGCATAAACAACAAATAAAGCCATTGTCTCTTTTTATCTTTCGGGATTGAGGCGAGGCTTGCCAGAATAAAACAACTCACATAACACGACAGCGCATTAGGATGCATGATGCCTGAAAACTGATAAACTGAGTATTGCGTCGGGACTAAAAATGTGTCCTGATAAAGCTCCGTTCCCAACGCCAGCGCCATCACTCCACCACAGGTACTGACCACGTAAAGCAAAATTTCCGTCATCGAAAATTTTGCGCCGACGCCTAATGCACCAAGAATAATCAGCCCCAGCACTACGACTTTGCGCAAAGACAGCACAGTGTCTTCCGCCCACGCGAGGCTGCACATTGCCAACCCAACATAAAAATAAAACGCTACTCCCAACACACCGTTCAAGGCCAGGCGACGGCGATTTTTTCCGGCAATCACGGCAAGGCCAAATAAACCCAGAAACGGCAGCGCCAGTTTTCGACCCAGAGTTCCCTCTTCGGCGGTGGCAACCATGTCCTCAACCTTCGGCACACGGACGGTGTAATCAAACTCATACGGCGTGGCAAAAGCGAAGACTAAAAACAGAAAAGCGATGATCAGCCAGAATGATTTGAGGCTTATCACACGCTCCAGTTGCAGCGTGGTGATGTGAGTAATTTCAGCCATTGATTCCACGCTAGTTGCCCTCTTTTTTTAGCAGGCGAACAAATGTCACGTGCCGGATGAGAGCAGTCACTGCACTGCTCAGCAATAAACCAACAGCCGCACCTGTCGTGCCAAAGCGCAAAACAAAGCCAAAACCAAAGGTCGCGGATAACAACAAGCCAAGCAGATTAATTTTGAAATTCAGATCAGATCGTTCCATCGTTGAGATGGCATAAGACTGGCTGGTTGTGAGCGCCCAGATAAAAATGTTCAGCGCCAGCAAG
>JANMKB010000074.1:0-5092 GCA_031371805.1 Blastocatellia bacterium
ATCTTCATCGCGGAAACAACGCGCAATTTGAAAATATTTGTCGTAGCCGCCAATCATCAGCAGTTGTTTGAAGAGCTGTGGCGATTGCGGAAGCGCATAGAATTTTCCGGCGGCGGTACGCGCCGGAACCAAATAATCGCGTGCGCCTTCCGGCGTAGACTTCGTCAAAATCGGCGTTTCGATTTCAAAGAATCCGCGTGTGTCCAAATAATTTCGGACGGCTAACGCGAGCTTGTGACGGAGGCGGAAATTCTTTTGAATCTCGACGCGGCGCAAATCGAGGTAGCGATATTTCAGGCGCAGTTCTTCACTGGCGACACAATTTTCCAGTTCAAACGGAGGCGTCTGCGCGTCGTTGAGAAACTTAATTTCTGTCGCAGCGACTTCGACTTCGCCAGTTGCCATGACTGCGTTGAAATTCGCTTCATCGCGTTTGACGCAATTGCCAGTGATGGAGATCACGAATTCGCGGCGCACCTGCTTGGCTTTGGCTAACAATTCGGCGTTGACGCTCTCGTCAAAAACGATTTGCGTAATGCCTTCGCGGTCGCGCAGGTGGATGAAAAGCAATTGCCCCTGATCGCGGTAGCTGTTGACCCAGCCCATCAAAGTGACGATTTGCTCGGTGTGTTCCTGACGGAGTTCTCCGCAGTTATGAGTTCGTTTGGTTTGTCCTAAATGGTCTAACATAAGTGGTCGGTGGTCGGTGGTCGGTGGTCGGTGGTTCGGAGCTAACAACTGACAATCAACAACGGACACATTTTTTCATTTCAGTTTTGATTAATGATTGTTCGGGTTTTTCACTTGTAAGCCTTTGATTTGTGTCGCAACTTTTGAGGTCGTTATAACAATACTTCAGATAGTTTATAAATAAATTGCCTCCAGCTTTAGCTGGTGGAGAGAGAAAGATAAGTCAGGCAAGGCTTGAGCCGAATTTTTGAAAAATTATCAAATTTTCCTTGACGCTTTAGCTAAAGCTATTCGGAAGAAGAAATCTTTTTAATAAATTTGGCTCAAGCCTGGGAATCGAATTTATCATCCACTAGCTGAAGCTAGTGGCAGTTTATCAAATCTTTTTTCAAAACTGTCCATGCAAGAAATCTTACTTATTCTCCCCGATCCTCAATAATTGTTTCCGATAACGGCTTTCCTGCAACTTGAATTGGTTGGCGGTTGCGATAGTTGGAGAAATCCACAATCGGTGGTGGCACATTACTCATGAACCCTTGCCGCAGTAATTTCTGTTCAAATTCCGCCTCTGTCATTTGTGGTTGAGCTAACCAGGAATTAAGTGTGTCCCGCAATTGTTTCTGTTTATCAAGCGGCAACGCCTTCGCTTCTGCTATGACCTGATCTATCGTTGCTGTTGGCATAATAACTCCTTGTTCATTGTAATTTAGCTTTGATGGCATTTAATTCCAGCGATTCCTGTTCACCTGTCACCAAGTTTTTCAATCCATACTTACCAGTTGTAACCTCATCTTCGCCAATAATCAAAGCATATTTGGCGCGTGCTTTGTTGGCTTGCGCCATCGCTTTTTTCATTTTACGTTCTTCAAATTCCAGTGCAACGGATAAGCCTGTGCTGCGTAATTCGCGGGCAATCATTAATGATTTTTGCCGTGCTGCTTCGCCTAAATAAACGATGAAAACATCGGGCGCAGAGGCATTGCGAATTCGCTCGGCTTCTTCTGCGGGAATTGACAGCACCATTCGATCCAGGCCAAACGCAAAGCCAAAACCTTTGGTCGGCGGGCCATCAAGAATTTCTGCCAACCCATCGTAGCGGCCTCCGCCTACGATGGTGTTTTGCGCACCAAGACTTCCACCGATAATTTCAAAGGCGGTGCGCGTGTAATAATCCAGCCCACGCACCATGCGCGGATTCACAGTATACGCAATGCCGCGTGCGTCCAGATGCGCTTTGAATTGCTCAAAGTGAGTTTTTGAAGCTTCGTCCAGAGAATCGGTAATCGTTGGCAAGTCCGCAATTAACTTCTGGCAATTCGGATTTTTGCAATCGAAAATTCTGAGCGCATTGGTTTCATAACGATGCTGGCAATCTCCGCACAGTTGATCTAATTTACTCGCCATTTCAGCGCGTAATGTTTCTAAATACGCCGGACGCGAATTGGCGTCTCCGACAGAATTAATTAATAACGTTGTATCATTGATGCCTAATTCTTTCAGCATCCAATTTAGCATTTCAATAATTTCTGCTTCGATAGCCGGATCGTCGCTCGTGCCTAAAACTTCGGCTCCAATTTGATAAAACTGGCGGAAGCGTCCAGCCTGCGGACGTTCGCGTCGAAACATTTGTCCGCCGTAATAAAGCTTCGTCATTTCACCCTGCGCTTTGTCGTTGTACAGCTTGTGCTGAATATACGCACGAACTACCGAAGCAGTATTTTCAGGGCGCAAAGTCAGCGAAGTCTGATCACTGTCTTTGTCAATAAACGTGTACATTTCTTTGTGGACGATGTCTGTGGCCTCGCCGACGCCCCGCGCAAAGAGTTCAGTTTTTTCAAAAATCGGCGTGCGGATTTCATCAAAGCCATAACGACGAAACGCTTCACGGGCGACCGCTTCGACGCGCAACCAAAGCGGCATGTCTACGGGTAAAATATCTCTCGTGCCTTTAACAGTTTGAATCATAAAAAGTTGGTTTCGAGTTTCGAGTTTTTAGTTTCGAGCTTTTGGAAATGAAAGTTGGAACTTACACCGCGAAACGCGAAACCCAAAACTCGAAACTCCACCGCTGTCCCAGCGGCGGTCGCAGATTTTAGCACAGAGACGAAACGCCGTCTTGCGGACATTTCAGAAATGATTTTTTTGGAATGGTGAATTCAGGAGAAATCAGGCGGCGTAAGCATAACTGATTGAGCGGCGGGCGGAACGATCTGCCTGCATGCGCATCTGTGCAGCATCCAGCAGTTTTTCCAGCGTTTCGCCGTCTTTACCAATTTGGGCATGACCAACGCTGATGCCGAGCATTGCTTCATCAACCGACAATAAGGAAGGGCGGCATTCGATGACGGCGCTTTGTATTCTGGCGGCGACATCCGCTACATTTTCAGGGTTCGCATTGCGTAACATCACAATGAATTCGTCGCCCAGATAATGCACCAGCGTGTCGGCACTGCGGATTTGTGATTTCAGCATCAGCGCAATTTGTTTGATTGTCTGATCGGCCCGTTGATTTTCAATTTTATCTGTTACCTGGCGGAAAATGCTGAGATCGGCAAGTAAGAAGGTCAGCGCATACTCATCCGCCGCTGAGAGCTGCTTTTCGCGGCCAAATGTTTCGCGCAGGAAGCGGGCATTGGGTAATCCTGTCAACGCATCCGTCATAGACGAATTCTTAACCTCGGCAAATAATCTTGCACTCTTGAGGGCTTCTGAAGCTAAAGCACTCACGCGGGTCAAACGCTGGAGTTGATCATCCTGGAATTTTTCCAGCGTCCGCGTGTAAATTGCCATCGCGCCAAACACTTCTTCCCCTTTACCCAGCGGGAAAACCGCCAGCGTATTATATTTCTCCAGTTGCTGACTGATGTCTTTACTCAAGCCCAGTACATATAAATCCAGTGCCGGGTCAGTGTTGGCAAACGATTTATTATTTGCCAGAACCCAGCCTGTGACGCCTTCTCCCGGCTTAATCGTGCAGCCCTTAAATTTCTCGGCTTGTACACCATAGGCGTATTCAACTACCGCCGCCCGATCCTCGTTTCCCAGCCAGTAAAACACACACGTATCATTTTCTTTATCAAACCGAATAACGCTGTCCATTTGATTGGCGACGATTTCAAAGGCCTGTCTGAAGTCCAGGACGCCGGTCAGGTTTTCAGCCATGCCATAAAGCGCATAGCTTTCCTGGCTGGACTCACGGGATTCACGAATCGTTTTGACATAAGCAGGGATGGCAGGGGTTTCTTCGATTAACCCAGCCGCAGGTTTGGCATCACGGATCGCATCGGTTTGGGACACCTCAATTGGCTTGAAGACTTTGGCGTCCTCTTTCATGCGGGCAATTTGTTTTTCAAATTCGGGAAGATTTTCGATGAACAGGTCAACCAAAGCTGCATCAAAAGCACCGTTCCGATCATCCTGTAATAATTTAATGGCCTGCTCACGCGTCATTCCTTTGCGATATTGACGGTCTTCGCGCACGGCATCAAAGCAATCCACGACACTTAAAAGCCTCGCGGTCAGTGGAATATTCTCCCCTTTCAACCCTTCGGGGTAGCCTTTCCCGTCCCAGCGTTCGTGGTGATAATGCACAATCGGAACCAGCGGATAGGGAAATTGAATCTGGTTCAGGATTTGCGCCCCGACAGAGGTGTGCTGTTTCATCTTGTCAAATTCAAACGCCGTCAGTTTTCCAGGCTTGTTAATAATGTAATCAGGCACTGCAATTTTTCCAATGTCGTGTAACAAAGCGCCCGCGTGCAAAGCCTTGATGTCCAGTTCTGACAAATTCAGCAGCCGTGCCATCCCTTCAGCATAAATCTGCACACGCCGCACGTGATCGTGCGTGATCTGATCTTTGGCATCAACCGCTGTGGCAAAGGCTTCAAGGGTGCGCTGATGCAACTTATCCATCTCTTCGCTGTGTTTGCGCGCCGCTTCAATATTTTTCAGGTAAGGCAGCGCAATTCCATACGCGCCCCCAATTAATGGAATCGTCAAAAGAACCGCCCAGAAGCCAAAATAATGCACCAGCGCATTCACAATGGCAGCCATCAGCACACCGGAGAGCGAGGTTACAATCACCCATGAGGTTTCCTTAAACCATTCCTGCCAAATTATCTTTGCATTATTAAGCGCCACCCAGACAGCCACCAGCGAAATATTCGTTGCTCCCTGCAGGACGGCAAAACAGAAAAGTCCTAAACCATAAAACCAAAAAGTCTGGCTATTGTGCGCCAGGTGAGTTAAGGGGCCAAAGGCTAGCTTTATGATTAAAGTTGAGAGAAATAGTGGAATGCCGATCAGCCCGATATTAAAGGCATGGACAAGTTGCCGCTTAACAAATGAAGGAGCGACTTGTCGGTCAATTCCGCTGACTGATTCGCTAAAGGTGACAACCGCC
>JANMKB010000111.1:0-11028 GCA_031371805.1 Blastocatellia bacterium
GTTGTGTGCGACCTTAATCTCATTTGCCGCGACAGAGCCAAAACGCCCGCGTTTATTGGGTGTCGCGCACATGGCGCTGTATGTCAGCGACATCGAAAAGGCGCGCGGCTTTTATCATGACTTCCTCGGTTTTCAGGAACCGTATGATTTGAAAAACGCCGATGGCTCACTGAGTCTGACATTTTTCAAGGTGAACGAAAATCAATACATCGAAATTTTTCCTGGACTGAAACTCGAACAGGATCGCCTGAACCACATCGCGTTTCAGACCGACGATGCCGAAGCGTTGCGCGTCTATCTCGCCGCGAAAGGCGTCAAAGTTCCTGACAAAGTGAACAAAGTCCGTATTGGAAATACGAGCTTTAATGTCAAAGACCCCGAAGGCCACACCGTAGAAATTACGCAATATGAGCCGAGTGGTTGGACGCGGCGCGAGCAGGGAAAATTTCTTTCCACCAGTCCAATTTCAAAACGGATCATGCACGTTGGAATTATCGTCGGCGATGCGCCGGAAGCGAATAAATTTTATACCGCTGTGCTGGGACTGAAAGAATTCTGGCGTGGCAGCGCAAAAAATGCGACGGTCGTGTCGTGGATGAATATGCGTTTGCCGGAGAGCCAGGATTACGTGGAATTCATGCTCTACGCCGAGCAACCCGCACCAACCCAGCGCGGCAGCCAGCACCACATTTGCCTTGAAGTCCCCGACATCGAAAAAGCCCTCGCTCAACTCGAAGCCAGTCCCTATCGCAAGCAATACACCAGGCCGCTGGAAATCCGCACCGGCATCAATCGCCGCCGCCAACTGAACCTCTTCGACCCCGATGGCACACGCATCGAATTGATGGAATCGAAGACCGTTGATGGCGTACCACCACAGAATTCGACGATGCCGTTGCCGCATAAAAACTGAGAAGGGTGATTGCGAAAATGTAGCGTAACCATCTGTGGCTGTGGTTGCCCGGGCTTTGCAACCAGGTCCAGTTTCTCTGCATTCCTTAATTCATTGTCAGCTAAAGAATCGTTCGGGCAAAGGCTGGGCAAAATAGAGCTTCATCCGTATACTCCGAAAATATGCCGAGAATCTTCGATAACATCGAAACATCCCTCTTGCCCTGCCTGCGTGAGACCTTGCGCCAATCTGAGCGCGCCGATTTTTGTGTCGGGTATTTCAATCTGCGTGGCTGGAAGCAATTAGACGATTTCATTGAAGAATGGCCCAGCGGCGAGCAACGTTGCCGTTTACTGGTTGGCATGCAGCCCGCGCCACAAGAAGAATTACGCCAGGTGTTCAGCCTGACTAATGCCGCTGGCAACGCGGGCGCAATTGATAACGCCGTTGCCATCCGGCTTCGCCGCCGCATGGCGGAAGGGTTCCGAGAGCAGTTGACCTATGGCGCTCCAACGAATCAGGACGAAGCTGCGTTGCGGCGGTTGAGCGATCAACTCAAAACTCGTAAGCTGGTTGTCAAACTATTTCTGCGTCATCAGCTTCACGCCAAACTGTATTTGCTGCATCGCAACGATCTGAATAATCCGAGTATTGGTTTCGTCGGCAGCAGTAATCTCACGTTCGCCGGACTTTCCAAACAGGGCGAATTGAATGTAGATGTGCTGGATCACGACGCCTGCCGGAAGTTGCAGCAATGGTTTGACGACCGCTGGCGTGACAAATGGTGTTTGGATATTTCCGACGAACTAGCGGAAATCATTGATACCAGTTGGGCACGCGCGGAACCCGTCAAGCCTTATCACATCTATCTGAAAATCGCATATCACCTCTCACAGGAAGCGCGCGCCGGACTTTCTGAATTCCGCATCCCGCGCAATTTTGGCAACCGGCTTTTCGAGTACCAAACTGCCGCCGTCAAAATCGCCGCGCACCATTTGAAAAAGCGCAACGGCGTTGTCATCGGTGATGTGGTCGGCTTGGGCAAAACACTGATGGCAACGGCGCTGGCCAAAATCGTCGAAGAGCAAACTGGCGGCAGTACGCTCATTATCTGTCCGAAGAATCTGACCAAGATGTGGCAAAGCTACATTGATGAATACGACCTGCGCGCCCGCGTACTTTCGCTTAGCCGGGTTGTGCAGGAACTGCCGAACATTCCCGCACGCTATCGCACTGTGCTGCTGGATGAAAGCCACAACCTGCGCAACCCGGCGGGCAAACGTTATCAGGCCATCAAGGAATACATCGGGCAAAGCGACAGTCGCTGCATCCTGCTTTCCGCCACACCGTATAACAAACAATATCTGGATTTATCGGCGCAACTTCGCCTGTTCGTACCGGATGACAAAGACCTTGGAATCCGTCCAGAGCAGAAAATCCGCGAAATGGGCGAGATCGCTTTTCAGGCACGCTTTCAATGCCCGATTCGTTCGCTGGCGGCATTTGAAAAAAGCGACTACCCTGACGACTGGCGTGAATTGATGCGGCTGTATCTGGTGCGGCGCACGCGCTCTTTCATTCAGAACAATTACGCTGAGACAGACCAGACAACTGGTCGTAAGTTCCTGCTTTATGAAGACGGCACGCAATCTTTTTTCCCAGAGCGATTGCCGAAGACCATCCGCTTCACGATCAACGAAGACGACAAGGGTGATCCTTACGGGCGGCTCGCCGCGCCCAGGATCGTCCGCGCCATTGATCGTTTGAATTTGCCGCGCTATGGACTGGGCAATTACGTTGCGCCGCCGGACAAGATGCCGATGCCGCCAACACAGGAAGAGAAACGGCAGCTTGACGGATTGTCGCGCGCGGGCAAACGGCTCATGGGCTTTTGCCGCACGAACCTTTTCAAGCGGCTGGAATCGGGCGGCCCGGCTTTCTTGTTGTCGCTCGAACGCCACGTGCTCAGGAATTTTGTCTTCCTGCACGCGATTGAAAACGACCTGCCATTGCCCATCGGTTCACAAGTCGCCGAATTGCTCGACGCCAATGCCAATGACGAAGACGAGGGATTGCTCTCGGTGTCACTCTTTGACGATGAAAACCGTGAAGAGAGCGAGGACGACAACGCCAACAACGCCGAAGCCTTGCCGCCAGTGTTACGCACCGCTGCCGATTATCAACAACGCGCGGCAGAAATTTACGGCACCTATCACAACAGCTATCAGCGCCGCTTCAAATGGATTCGTCCCTCGCTGTTTATGAAAAAGCTGGCGGACGATTTGAGCGATGACAACAAAGCATTGCTCAAAATTCTGGCTGACAACGGCGTCTGGAATATCGCTAAAGATGCCAAATTCGCCGCTCTGCTTGCGTTGCTGCGCACGCAACACCCAAACGAAAAGGTGCTGGTCTTCACGCAATTTGCTGACACGGTCAATTTCCTGACCCGTGAATTGCAGGCGCACGGCGTCACGCAACTCGCCGGGGTCACGGGCGCATCCAGCGATCCGACCGAAATCGCCTGGCGCTTTTCGCCCGTCAGCAACCGCAAACGCGACCAGGTAAAACCCGAAGCAGAATTGCGTCTACTGATTGCTACTGATGTATTGAGCGAAGGCCAGAACCTGCAAGACGCGCACATCGTCATTAATTACGATTTGCCGTGGGCCATCATTCGGCTGATTCAGCGCGCCGGCCGCGTAGATCGCATCGGCCAGCAAGCAACGGAAATCCTCTGCTATTCGTTTCTACCGGCTGATGGCGTCGAACGCATCATCAATTTGCGCGGGCGCGTTGTTACCCGCTTGCGCCAGAATGCCGAAGTCGTCGGCGCGGACGAAGCATTTTTTGAAGACGAAACCGCCACCCAACCGCTCGTTGACCTCTATCACGAAAAAGCCGGAATTCTGGACGGCGAAGCCGACACCGAAGTTGACCTCGCTTCGCAGGCGTATCAAATCTGGAAAAATGCGATAGACGCCGAACCGCGTCTGGCGCAACTCATCCCCGATCTGCCCAACGTCAGCTATTCATCGCGCCATCATCAGCCGCTCGCTGGCTTGCCCGAAGGCGTGCTGGTTTATTTGCGCACCGCCGAAGGCACTGATTCGCTGGCGTATATTGACCGCGCGGGCCACAGCGTCACGCAATCGCAACTGGCGATTTTGCAAGCCGCGCAATGTCACCCCGATACACCCGCGACTGAGCGACATTCACAGCATCACGATCTGGTCAATCAAGGCGTTGAGCATTTGATTCAGGAAGAGCGCGCCATCGGCGGACAACTCGGACGCCCGTCTGGCGCAAAATACCGAACTTACGAGCGGCTGAAAGCTTACGCCGAGGAGATCAAAGGGACGCTGTTTGAATCAAAAACGCTGATTGCCGCGCTGGATGAAATTTATCGCTACCCGCTGCGCCAATCGGCGATTGACACGCTCAACCGCAAATTGAAAGAAGGCATCAACGATCATCAGTTAGCCGATCTGATCATTGCGTTGCGCGACGAAGACCGCCTGTGCATCACCAGCGAAAGCGAAGTCGAACAGCAGGAACCACAGATCATTTGTTCGCTCGGTTTGTTTGGAGTGCGGTAACTCGTTACCGCTTTTCGTTTGGAGCAGACGCCTTTTGTTTCCACCCAAAGCGTCCGCCGCGAACGAAAAGCGGCGAGCACTCGCCGCACTCCAAAATAAAAGCGGCGAGGAAGCGCCGTGCCTCATAGCGTTATGAACATCAAAGATTACATCACTCAATTCAAGCTCACTGACCTGTTTATCGAAGAACTCGGCTGGAACCGTCCGCCACGTTCGTTGCCATTGCAAATTGCGGCGGGCGAGCGGCAATACGCGCTTTCCTTGCTGGCGGAAAAGAGCGTCTTTCAAGTCTTTGCCTGTACTCTCACGCCGGATGAATCTGTGCCGGATGCCAACACGCGCTTGAAGCTGGAACGGCAATTGACGCCGTTGGCTGCTGAACATCTGCTGGTCTTTCTCACACCCGATACGCAATTCTGGCAATGGGCGCGGCGCGAACCCAATGCGCCCATCAAGCTTTTCAAAGAGACGTTCACCAAAAGCAGTTCCGGCGAAAGGCTGGCGCAAAAGCTGGCGCGGCTCGCCTTCTCACTCGAAGAAGAAGAGCGCGGCATCTCTGTCACCGAAGTCGCCCGTCGCACTAAGCAGGCGTTTTATGCCGAGAAAGTCACCAAGAGTTTTTACGCCAAATTCAAAACCGAACACGAAGCTTTCCTGAAACTGATCAAAGGAATTGACGACGAAGAGAATCGCAAATGGTACGCCTCGCTGATGCTCAACCGGTTGATGTTTGTTTACTTCATTCAGCGCAAAGGCTTTCTGGATGGCGACCATCATTATTTGAAAACCAGACTGGCAGCCGTCAAAGCCGAGCTTGGCGTTGACAAGTTTCATTCGTTTTATCGCTCGTTCCTGCTGCGGCTGTTTCACGAGGGGCTGGGCGCGCAACCGCATTCGCAACCGCTCATTAAACTGATTGGGCGCGTGCCTTATCTGAACGGTGGTTTGTTTGAAGTCCACAAGCTGGAAGAAGGCACGGCGGGCGACAATATCGAAATTCCCGACAAGGCGTTCAAGCGCATCTTTGAATTCTTTGACGAATATGATTGGCATCTGGATAACCGTCCGCTGGGCAACGAACGCGAAATCAACCCTGATGTGTTGGGCTATATCTTCGAGCAATACATCAACAACAAACAGATGGGGGACTATTACACCAAAGAAGACATCACCGATTACATCTCGAAAAACACGATCCTGCCGTTTCTGTTTGACCGCGCCGCCAAAGAGGTCGCCATCGCTTTCAAGCCAGCCGAAAGCGCGAATGTTTGGCGTCACCTGCAACAAAATCCCGACCGATACATTTACGAAGCCGTGCGCAAAGGCGTGATTGATGACGCAGGCAACGTGATTAAATTGCCCGCCGAAATTGCTGCCGGTATTGATGACGTGAGCAAACGCGATGGCTGGAATAAATCAGCCGCTGAAGGTTACGCGCTGCCGACCGAAACCTGGCGCGAACACGTGGCGCGGCGCAAACGCTGTCTGGAATTGCGCGGCAAGTTGCAAAGCGGCGAGATTCACGCGGTCAACGATTTGATTACGTGGAATCTCGACATTCGCCAGTTTGCCCAGGACGTAATCATGCAAACCGACGATGCGGCGCTGGTGCGCGCCTTTTATCGCGCGATTGCCGGGCGTGTGCCTGAAAAATCCAACGAACATTTTGAGCACGGCCTGAGCGTGCTTGATCCGACCTGTGGCAGCGGCGCGTTTCTCTTTGCCGCGCTCAACATTTTGCAACCGCTCTATGAAGCCTGTCTCGACCGCATGGAAGCCTTCGTTGCCGAAGCCGACCAGAGCGGCAAAGCAAAAAGCCACGAAGATTTCCGCCGCGTGCTGGCGCAGATCAAAGAACATCCGAACCGCGATTACTTCATCCTGAAGACAATCATCATCGGCAATCTCTATGGCGTAGACATCATGGAAGAGGCCGTCGAAATCTGTAAGCTGCGCCTGTTCCTGAAACTCGCCGCGCAAGTCGAACGCGACGAAGCCAAACCGAATTACGGCTTGGAACCGTTGCCCGACATTGATTTCAACATCCGCGCGGGCAATACGCTGGTGGGCTTTACCGACCGCGCCGCCATCGAAGCCGCCTTTGCCGGCGAAGGGCAAGGCAAGTTCGATTTCGATGACCACGCCGCGTTATTTAACGAAGAAGCCGAAGCCGCCGAACGCGCCTTCGAGCAGTTCCGCTTGCAACAGACCAAACTCGGCGGAGCAGTCACGCCCAAAGACAAAGCCGCCCTGCGCGCCCGGCTGAAAAAACTTTCAGACAAGCTGGATGTCTTCCTCGCGCACGAATACGGCGTGGCGACGAACAAGCCGCTGCTGTTTGAGGTGTGGCGCAAGAGCCATCAGCCGTTTCACTGGTACACCGAATTTTTCGGGATTATCAAGAGTGGCGGATTTGATGTGGTGATTGGGAATCCACCGTGGAAAGAATATGCGGCTGTGAGAAAACAATATTCCGTTCGCAACTATGCTTCTGAATCTTGCGGCAATTTGCACGGGATTTGCACTGAACGGGCTTTGACACTCCGCGCTTCAAACGGGTGGACGAGTTTTATCGTGCAATTACCGCTCGTAAGTTCATCACGTATGCGTAACGTGCGCGAACTGTTGAGAAAAAGCAGCCAAATAGTTTTAGCAATTTCTTTTGATGATCGCCCGGGAAAGCTCTTTGAGGGTTTACAGAACTGTCGTAGTGTCATTTTCATTTCTCAGGGCTGTCAAAACTCAAAATTTAGAGAGCTTTCAACTACACGTTACCAGCGATGGGCGACGCATACACGCGAGTATCTATTCAGTTTATTCGAGTATGCAAAAGTCTTAGGGCTGCCTGTTTTTGCCGATCAGTTTCCGAAATACGCGGGCGCGGTTGAAGAATCGTTATTCCGAAAGGTAAGAAATGTGGGGCAACAAAGTGTGGGCTTGTTCAGCATTGGTCACTCGACAAAACACTTTATCTTTTATCAGGAAGCCACGCGGTATTGGGTGAAGGCCACTCTCGGATTGCCTTACTACGCAAAGAACGGTGCTGTTGGCGCACCTGCGCACGGTCGCTATCTTTACTTCGATAAAGAAAGTACGGCTCAATCAGTTTGCGCGCTTCTCAATAGTAGCTTGTTCTATGCGTACTTCGTGGCTTTCGGAGATTGCTTTCATCTCAGTGACACATTGGCTTCTGGCTTTCCAATCAATGATGCGATCCTGCAAGACACAGCTTTAACCAAATTGAATGCAAAGCTGATGGTGAATCTCAAAGCCAACGCCGAACGAAAAGTCATCAAAACTAAGGATGGTAATGAAATCAGCTATGCCGAATTTTACGGCGCGAAATCCAAACCGATCATTGACGAAATAGACTGTGTGCTGGCGCGGCATTACGGCTTCACGAACGAAGAGTTGGATTTCATCATCAACTACGACATCAAATACCGGATGGGGCGCGAGGACTAATTTGGAGTGCGGCGAGTGCTCGCCGCTTTTCGTTCGCGGCCAACCTGCTGAGGGAACGTCGCCCGCCATCGCGTTACCACCGAACGCAAAGCGGTGACGAGTCACCGCACTCCAAACGATGGGGCGCGATGGCGAAGAGTGAGAGCAGATAAAAAAACCTGTGCTAAAATCAGCGGTGAGGGGAACGAAATGCAAGTCAACATTCAGGAAATTTATACCAACACCATTCGTCCGCTGACGAGCGACGAAAAGCTACGGATTGCTACGCTAATTTTGGAAGATGTGACCGGCCAGGCTGCGGTCAATGGAGAGCGCCAAAGTCCTGCGCGGAACAAAAAACTTTCCGACCTTTTTGGGACTGCCAGTCTGGGTTATGCAACAAGTCTCGACAACGAACAGATTGATGCCGATCTGGCGCGCGAATATGGGCGCGGACTCGACGGAGATGAATAGGCATGCTGCTCGACACTTCAGGTTTATTCGGATTGCTCCATCGCGACGAGCCGCAACATCGCCAGGCCGTTGCGCTATACGCACAAGCCCACGGGCGTTTGACGCACAGCTATGTGCTGGCCGAACTGATTCCGCTGGCACAGGTGCGGGGCTTGTCGCGTGATTTGGTTTGGGATTTCAGCCTGCGCGCCCTGGACGATGATGAGGTTGAGGTTGTCTGGGTTGACGAGTTGGTGCATCGTCAGGCGCTCAACTTGTTGCAGGCGCGCCGTGACAAGGGATACTCGCTCTGTGATGCGGTTAGCTTTGTGCTGATGCGCGAACGCGGCATCGTCGAAGCCTTGACCACCGACAAGCATTTCGTGCAGGAAGGGTTCACGCGCCTGCTTGAACCATAAAACCCAGCCCGCCGTGCCGCGATGAACATCGAATCCATACCGCCAACTGCTTTGCTTTATCCCGCCGCCCTCAAGACGGGAAACCAACCGCCCAATTTGCAAACCATCGGTAATCAGCAATTGCTCGCCACCACGAAAACCGCCGTACTTTGTTCGCGCACCTGTCCAGGTGAAGTGATTTTGCGTGTGTATGATCTGGCGCGGCGGCTGCGTGACAGCAATCTAACGTTCATTGGCGGTTTCCACACGCCGGTTGAACGCGACTTTTTGCATCACCTATTGCCGGGGGGCTGCAAGCTGATTGTTTGCCCGGCACGCGCGCTGGACGGTATGCGATTACCCGCCACATGGCAAAAGGCTATTGAGGCAGAACGAATGTTATTGCTCTCGCCCTTCAGCGCTGATTCGCACCGCCGCCAATCGGCACGGCTGGCTGAACGCCGCAATGAACTGGTTACGACGTTGGCTGATCAAAATTTATTGTTGCACGCTGCGCCCGGCAGTCACACCTCACAACTCATGGACGCAACTGTGCAGACTGGCAAACCGCTGCTGATGGCTGAACTGATGGATGACGCAACGCTTTTCGGTCATTTAGTGCTTACGCCGGAAAGGTAACACTGAGGCTTTGACGAACAGAGGAAAATTACTTTTACGGAAACTGTATTCCTATCCAGACGAGGTCAAAAAAATGAACAAAATCCGTTTATGGTCATTGATTCTATTTCTGTTATTGCCTCTTCCCAGCGTGGCGCAAAGTGCGTTGTATTACCAAAAGAATTTTCCTCCTGAGGAATTCAAAGCGCGCTGGCAAAAAGTATTTGATGGTATCGGCAATCGCTCTGTAGCAATTGTGTCCGGTGCGCCGCAAACTCCCGGTTTTATCTTTCCGCGCCAGTACAATGAATTTTATTATCTGTGCGGAATTGAAACGCCGCATTCGTACATTCTGCTGGATGGGCGCACGCGCAAAGTTACGTTGTTGTTGCCGCCGCGCAACGAACGGCTGGAACGCAGCGAAGGCAAAGTGCTTTCGGCGGATGATGCCGAAACGGTCAGGCAACTGACCGGCGTAGATACCGTGCTCAGCACGAAGCTGATGAATGATGACTGGATGCGCGAGCTGCTGAAAGATGGTACGCCTGCGATTTTCACGCCATTTGCGCCCGCCGAAGGAAATGCGCAAAACCGTTACGAACTGCAAATCACGAATGCGAACATCGCTGCGGATTTCTGGGATGGGCGCTTGTCACGTGAAGCGCAATTTAGCCAACTGATTCGCACCCGTTTCCCACGCGCTGAAGTGAGAGACCTGACGCCGATTTTAGATGAACTGCGGCTGGTCAAAAGTCCGCGCGAAATTGCGCTGGTGCGTCGTGCTTCGCAATTGGCTGCGCTCGGAATTCTCGAAGCGATGCACAGCACCAAAGCGGGCGTGTACGAATATCAGCTTGATGCGGCGGCGCGTTATGTTTTTCTGCTCAATGGCGCACGGCTCGAAGGCTATCGTTCGATCACGGCTTCGGGAAGCGCAAACATTTGGAATGGTCATTACTATCGCAATCTGGATCAGTTGAAAGACGGTGACTTGGTGCTGATGGATTTCGCGCCGGATTATGCGTATTACGTCAGCGACGTGACGCGGATGTGGCCTGTCAACGGCAAGTACAACAGCGTGCAACGCGAGTTGTTGCAATTCGTGCTGGATTACCGCACCGCAGTGATGAAACGGATTCGTCCCGGCGCGACGCCGCAAGCCATTATGGACGAAGCCAAACTAGCGATGGCAGAAGTCTTTCGCCGGACGAAATTTTCCCAACCAATTTACGAACAAGCCGCGCACAAGCTCGTAGACACGGGCGGCGGCATCTTTTCGCATCCGGTCGGAATGGCTGTCCACGATGTTGGAAATTACAGCAAGCTACCGCTTAAACCGGGGCTGGTTTTTTCCATTGATCCACAGTTGTGGGTGCCGGAAGAAAATCTGTACATCCGCTACGAAGACGTCATCGTTATTACGGAAACTGGCTATGAAAACTTTACAGATTTTCTGCCTGTCGAACTGGATGAACTTGAAAAACAAGTGGGGCAGGGCGGTATCGTGCAGAAGCTCCCGCCAACATCGGAAAAAGAATTGATACGTCGTAAGTGATAATCGCCTGCGAGTCAGTATTAATCCTTCCGTCTGAAAAAACTGTCCTGATTCCATTGTGGGCGCTCA
>JANMKB010000123.1:0-1921 GCA_031371805.1 Blastocatellia bacterium
CGCAAACGGTGCGATTCGGTGAGGTCGTGCGCGGCAAAGAATTGAAAGAGAAATTTGCCGTCTCGCTTTGGTTCAATGCCGATTCAGAGCAAAGTGGCGCGCTGCTCACATTTCTCAACTCTGATCCTGAAACCAAAGAACGAAAATTGCCCAAAGGACGAGGCTTCGGACTATATTTGCTGGATGGCAAAATCCATTTCAATACAATCGCAAGCTGGGATGAGGATTCCGTCAAAACTGAAACCCGTGAAAAAGTATCAGCGCAACAATGGCATCACTTACTGGCAATTTTTGATGCGGCGAATGCGCTGGAACACAGCCAGATTTATCTCGATGGGCAACAACAAAAATTAACGGTCACGCAATCTTCGTTATTTAATTCGTACGGCAACAATCAAAACTTTTTGCGCATTGGCGGCGGCGGCGGTTCGGCATTGCGCTTCAAAGGTAAATTGGATGATGTGCGAATCTATCGCGCTTTGCCGGACGCTGCGCAAATTGCTGTCTTATCCTGCGCGGACTCATTAGATCGCATTACTAAAATCCCACTTGCGCAAAGAACCACAGGCCAACGACTGAAAATTCAAAATGCTTTTCTCACGCAAGCGGCATCAACCGAAGCGCGCGCGGCTTGGGAAAAACTCGCTGCACTAAAACAGGAAAAAGCCAAACTCGAAGCGACCTTGCCAACCGTCATGGTGATGCAGGAAATGCCGGAACCGCGGCCCACGTTTGTGCTGCGGCGTGGTGCATACGATGCGCCGACAGAGAAAGTTGAGCGCGATGTTCCCGCCGTGTTGCCGCCAATACCGAAAGAATTTCCCAATAATCGTTTGGGCTTGGCGCAATGGTTGGTGAGCGCTGAACATCCATTGACGGCGCGTGTGCAGGTGAATCGTTACTGGCAAATGTTATTCGGCACAGGCATCGTCAAAACCGTCGAAGATTTCGGCGCACAGGGCGAGTCACCTTCACATCCTGAGTTGTTGGATTGGCTGGCGACAGAATTTCATAGCAATGGCTGGAACATTAAAGCATTGCTCAAAACTATCGTAATGAGTGCGACGTATCGGCAGTCTTCCAAAATCACGCCGGAACTATTGCAACGCGATCCAAATAATCGCCTGATTGCACACGGGCCGCGCTTTCGCTTACCGGCGGAGATGTTGCGCGATCAAGCGTTGTTTGCTTCCGGTCTGCTGGTAGAAAAACTCGGTGGGCCTTCGGTCAAAACATATCAACCAGCAGATGTATACAAAGGACTCGTCTTTGGTTCGACGGTTTATGACCAGGAAAAGGGCGAAGGGTTATGGCGACGCAGCCTCTACACATTCTGGAAGCGGACGATTCTCTCACCGAATATGTTGGTACTGGACGCAACGGCGCGGGAGTTTTGCACGGTGCGCGAAAACCGCACCAATACGCCGTTGCAAGCGTTGACGCTGATGAACGATGTGACGTTTGTTGAGGCCGCGCGAATGCTGGCGCAGCGAATGTTGACGGAAGGCGGCGCAACTCCTGACGCACGTTTCAAGTGGGCGTTTCGCCAAGTCGTTTCGCGGGCGCCGAACGAAACTGAACTCATTGTATTGAACGAAAATTTAGCCCAACAGTTAGCGCATTTTCGCCGCAGCCCGAAAGAAGCAACGAAGCTTTTAGCGGTTGGCGAAAAGCGCAATGCTGAAAAATTGAATCCGTCAGAACTTGCAGCGTATACGACGATGGCGAGTTTGTTTCTCAATTTGAATGAAGCAATCACGCGGCAATAAAGGCGAAAGTAATGAACCCACAAGACGAATTTCAATTGATGATGACGCGGCGGCATTTCTTCAGCCGCAGCGCGATGGGCATCGGCACGGCGGCGCTGGCAATGCTTTTCAAAGACAACGGTCTTGCGCAAACGTCACAGCAAAGCAAGCCC
>JANMKB010000140.1:0-3257 GCA_031371805.1 Blastocatellia bacterium
GGGCAAATACTGTTTTGGCAAAAGGCGATCTGGTCGAAGAAGTGAATCGCCGCAAAAATCAATCCGGCAAAGACCTTCTCGTCTATGGCGGCGCAAGTTTTGTTTCGTCGTTAATCAAGGAAAATCTAGTTGATGAATACAACTTTTTTGTCAATCCAGCGGCAGTCGGAAAAGGGATGACGATCTTCAACGGTTTGGACGATAAATTTAATCTGTAATCAGTGACAATACCTTCGCCAATTAAGCCGAAGAAGAAGCTGCTTTCGTGCGGTGAATACGGCCTAATTGGCTGATGCTTCTTTTGACGTCCTCAATTGCGTCTGGACTTACAAGGGTTTCCGGTTTTTCCAGCAGCATTTTTATGGCTTCCAGCGCGTATTTACAGCCGCGAAAGCGCGTTTTCAAGTCCAGCACTCCCACTTCTTTTGCTTCGCTGTCGGCCAGCAATTTAGCACTCACATTGACCAGCAAAAACGACAAATGCGCGGCATTTTCGACTCCCGTCGCCGTCGTGTTCATGAAATCTTCCAACCCGAAATGTTGTTGCGCGTCGCGAAAGTTGAATTCGATCTGAAATCTCAGGCTGTAATAATCCACCAACTTTCCCCAGCCCAACTCCGCATCGCTGCTCAACAAAATGACGTGTCCCACCTTTTGGGTTTTCACGTTCGTCTTGACGATGATCACTACATTGAGTGCCTGCCCGAACTCCGGGTGCAAAAAGAGCCCCTGATAGTATTGCGTGCAGTGGTCGCCCTGCGTCTCGCTCTGTTGCAAGTATTGCGTCGGCAACGGCTCATAGTTGAGCCGTGCGCCATACTTCCGCTTCGGCCCATGACCACTATATTCTCCCTCGTAGGGCTCACACAGCGCCGCATCTTTGCGCAACTTGGAAATCAACTGGAGGTCATTTTGCTGCGCCATTAAGACCGCTTGCGGGTGTCCGTAATGGCCATCCAACGCCAGATATTTGACCCGCACAAACACGCGTAACAACTTCAGTAACGTGCCGAGTAACGCATTGATCCGCAACAATTCGTCCGACAACTTCACCTCGTTCTTGTCCTTGTTGCGACTCCCCTTCGGGCGTCCTTTCGGTTTGCCCTGCGGCTTGTTTGACCGCTGCGCGCGCGGCTTTTTCCGTGCTTTAATCGCTTCTTTTTCCGCCGCGCTGCGCACCGTTTGCTGCACCGCCAGCGGATACGCCTTGCGCTGCGTCACAGCCACCAACGACAAGACGAAAAACTCCAGCCCACGCACCACCTGCCCGACCAGACCGGAAAAAAAAGCCCGATCCCGTGCGTCTTTGCGCCGGCTTTGGTCACCGTCGTCGCATCGCCCGCCAACAGAAACTCGTGCTCCGACTGGTAAAGATGCGTACGGAAAAACTGCACCAGCAACTCCGTCCACGGCAGTGCCGTCGAAAAAAAGCGTTGGAGCGTGCGATAACTGCCCCCTTTTTCCGTCCACCGGGACAGTCCCAGCATCGCGCGCGCGCCCCGTCATCGTTAACAGGGCGGGGATAATTTGCGCCAAATGTCGCAGCGTCACTGCTGCGACGAGTGGTTGTAAACAAGCTAGGAGTGCTACTATATCCATGGAGACGAGACCCCTTTTAGTGGAATTTGTTCTGTCAACCTAACGCTACTAAAAACCTCGTCTCTTTTCCTCTTTCAGCTCACTTTTTCAAAGATCTTTTTTGGCGAAGGTATTGTCCCCTTTAGATAGCTTACAATCAAATCTGTTTAAGCTCCCGCCTCTTAATAAATCGCGCTGGATTGCCTGCCACTACTGACCACGGTTCGACATCACTGAAAACGCTGGAACGCGCGCCCACCACCGCTCCATCGCCAATCGTCACCCCCGGTGCAACAAAAACATCTGCCGTAATCCAGACCTGATCGCCAATGACGATAGGCGCGCTGACCAGTGGCAGCAGCGGGTGTTCGTAATCATGGGTAGCACCACACAAATAGCTATACTGGCTGACTGTTGATCGCTTACCGATCTTGATTTTGCCCACGCAATAGCAATCCGTGTTATCAGCCAAACAACTTCCCTCGTCCATTTCCAAATTCCAGGGAGCCCAGATTTTGGCGGAAGGATAGGGGTGAACATCCTTGCCGATTTTCGCGCCAAACAGCCGGAGCAAAAACCGACGCCAAGCATGCAACGGCTTGGGACTAGGGCGAAAAAGTATTAGCCATATAACATTCCAAATGACTCGCAAGACTTTGTTGTTGAGCGAGTGAGGGCTAGGTTGGTTCGGGTTATACGACACCTGTGCCACCACCAAAGTTTCTTGCCTGCTGCCACGATCTTTCGTCAGAGCACTCTTCCTTTTACGTGGTTACCACCGTATGCGGTTGTGGCCCCTTGCCAATCATCCATTGGTACACCGCGAAGAGATCGTCCACGATAGAAGACCAGGAAAATCGTTGTTCGACCAATTGTCGTCCACGCCTTCCCATACAATCGCGTTCTTCATCAGACAGGGCAAAAAGCTGATGTAGGCCACGCACAATATCCGCCACTTTGGGTTCCACTTGCAGCGCGGCCTGCGCGGCAAACCCTTCGGGCAAATTACAAGCAGCCGTTTTAATGACTGGTAACTGATACGCCCAAGCTTCCAGTACGACGACGGGCAAGCCTTCACTAAAGGAAGGCAGGATAAAGGCAGTTGCGTGGGCAAAAGCAGCAGTTTTCATCACGCCAAATTGCGGGCCAATAAAATAGACCTTGCCGTTTGCTTGCATTTCTCGGCTGAGTAGCTTTAGTTCGGATTCATGCTCTCCCTGCCCCCAGCCCGCGATGACTAAAACCCAGTTTCGGGGCGCTTGATTTTGCTCATCGCAAATAATCCTCCATGCCTGAAGAAGATTGCTTAATCCTTTTTTGGGTGAAGCCGGCCTAAATAAAGTAAGATTTTTTGTTCTGGATCAATCTTATCCGACCAAGAGGGGTCAACCGTAATCACGTCCGTGGGAATATCAATTCCATTGGGGAGAATAAAAGATTTAAATGGAAATACATTAACTTATAAAAATTATACTGAGTATTGGTATACATGTACCTATGATTCAAGAGACAATCCATTAAATCATATTAATTCATTTGGATATTGGTTGGAGCGTACTTATGATTCTACTGGTAGATTATTAGTCTATAAAGATTCAAACGGGTTGGATTATAAACCTATTTATATATGTAAAAAATATAATTTACTATATGATGCTAATAGTAAATTATATCAAGCA
>JANMKB010000143.1:0-1747 GCA_031371805.1 Blastocatellia bacterium
ACGTCTACCATTTGCTGCAAGCACGGCGGATCGGCGTCAATCACGTCGTCGCTCAGGATGACGGCGAACGGCTCATTGCCGACCAGATTACGCGCCATCAAAACTGCGTGACCCAGGCCGAGCGGCTGTTTTTGGCGCACATACGCGATGTCCGCCATATTGGAAACGTACCGCGCCTGTTCCAGCAAATCATCTTTGCCGCGTTCCTCAAGCTGTTTTTCCAACTCGTAAGAAATATCGAAATGGTCTTCGATGGAATATTTGCCGCGCCCCGTGATGATAATAATTTGGCTCATCCCGGAAGCGATGGCTTCTTCGACGCCATATTGAATTAAGGGTTTGTCCACCAGCGTCAGCATTTCTTTAGGCTGCGCTTTGGTCGCCGGAAGGAACCGCGTGCCTAAGCCAGCGGCAGGAAAAACTGCTTTACGAATTTGTATTGCCATAAAAAAAGTAGTCGGTAGTCGGTAGTCGGTAGTCGGTAGTTTATGGCGGAAAATCGCAGTCAAAAATGGAATGCTTTTTTCTACCCACTACTATCTACCGACTACCGACTACTCAATAACGTCCGTGCCCAAATACGGAACCAGCACTTCTGGTACGCGCACAGAGCCGTCTGCCTGTTGATAATTTTCGATGATGGCAAGCCACGTGCGCCCAACGGCGAGGCCTGAACCATTCAGCGTATGCACGAGTTCGGTTTTATTTTTGCCGCCGCGCTTGAAACGAATTTGGGCGCGGCGTGCCTGAAAATCCGTGCAATTTGAACATGAAGAAATTTCGCGGAAAGTATTGGCGCTCGGCAACCAGACTTCGATGTCGTAAGTCTTCGCCGCCGAAAATCCCATGTCTCCGGTCGAGAGTGTCATTACGCGATACGGCAATCCCAGCCGCTGCAAAATCATTTCTGCATCGCCGGTCAATTTTTCCAATGCGTCAAAAGAATCTTCAGGCCGGGTAATTTTCACCAGTTCAACTTTATCGAATTGATGCTGGCGAATCAGGCCACGTGTGTCACGTCCATAGCTTCCGGCTTCTGACCGAAAACACGGCGTGTAAGCCACATAACTCAACGGCAAATCACTTTCACTCAGAATTTCATCGCGGTGCAAATTTGTGAGCGGAACCTCCGCCGTCGGAATCAAATAATAATCACGCTCAAATCGCACCTTGAATAAATCTTCTTCAAATTTCGGCAACTGCCCCGTGCCAAATAAACTGGCGTCATTCACGATGAACGGCGGCAACATTTCACGATAGCCGTTTTCGCTCGTGTGCAAATCAAGCATGAAATTTATCAGGGCACGTTCAAGCTTTGCGCCCAAACCGCTCAGCACACTAAACCGTGCACCTGTAATTTTTGTGGCTCGCTCCTGATCCAGAATTCCCAGCGCATGACCAATATCTACGTGGTCTTGCGGCGTGAAACCTTCAGTCGCAAAATCACGCGGATTGCCCCAGCGCCGAATTTCTGTGTTTTCGGCTTCGCCCTTTCCAGCGGGGACAGATTCATGTGGCAGATTCGGCACACGCGTCAAAATCGTGCTTAGCTCCGCCTCAATTTCATTCAGGCGAACTTCGATTTCTTTGGATTTTTCCGAAGCCTGTTTGGACTGCGCTTTGATTGATTCGGCCTCGTCTTTGCGGCCTTCGCGCATCATGACGCCGATTTCTTTGCTCCAGCGATTGCTGGCGGCATTCAACTCATCGCGTTCGCGCACCAGCGCCCGCCGTTCGCTATCAAGCG
>JANMKB010000146.1:0-7630 GCA_031371805.1 Blastocatellia bacterium
GATGAGTTGAACGGAAAAATGATTGCCATCAACGTTGATAAAAACCTGGTGCAGGAAGTTCCTTCCGTCGCCAAAATCAACGAATGGATAGAACAGGCCAAACAACTCCCGGCAATTGCCGCAGCCTGATTTTTGCTTTAGACCAGCAATTTGAACCAAGACCCGGAATACGGATTAAACCTCCGCACCTTCCGGGTCTTTATTTTAAATTTAACTTCTACATTGCCTTATGACTGATCGCCTGTCGCAACTACAAACCAATTTTGAGCAGGAAGTAAGCGCGGTTATCACAGAGCCTGACGCCACAACGTTACGTGACAAGTGGACGGGACGTAAAAACGGACTGCTCACAGGGGAGATGAAAACGCTGGGCACACTCTCGCCTGATGAAAGAAAAATTGCGGGCGCTCAGCTTAACGAATTCAAGCAACACGTCGAAGCCGCAATTGAAACGCTGCTCAACAAATTCGCCGCCGAACGCGAAGCCGCACAACTCGCAACTGAACGCATTGATGTAACATTGCCAGGGCGTCACATTACGACGGGACATTTGCACCCGATCACCTTGTTGCGCCAACGCATCGAAGATATTTTCGTTTCGATGGGTTATGAAATCGAAGACGGCCCCGAAGTCGAAACAGATTTTTATAATTTTGATGCCCTCAATATTCCGCCCAATCATCCGGCGCGTAGCTCCCAGGATACGTTTTATCTTGCGAGCGGTTTGGCGTTGCGCTCACAGACTTCGACGATGCAGATTCACGCGATGCAAAAGCGTCGTCCGCCTTTGCGCGTCGCTGCGCCTGGCAGAGTTTTTCGCCGCGACACACCTGATGCAACGCACAATCCAATGTTCTATCAGGTCGAAGGTTTATTAGTTGATCGGCACGTCACGCTCGGCGATTTAAAAGGCACGGTCGAAGAATTTGTGCGCCGCCTGTTCGGAGAAAATACTAAAACCAGATTTCGCCCGTCGTACTTCCCTTTCACCGAACCAAGCGCGGAAGTAGATTACAGTTGCTTCAAATGTGGTGGCAGCGGCTGCCGCATCTGCAAACAAACCGGCTGGATCGAAATGGGCGGCTCCGGCATGGTGCATCCCAACGTCCTGCAAGCCGTCGGCATTGACCCGCAGGAATTTTCCGGTTTCGCGTTTGGCCTCGGCATTGATCGCCTCTGCGCGCTAATGTACGGCTTGGATGATATTCGTTTATTGTATGAAAATGATGTGCGATTTTTAGAACAGTTTGTATAATCTTCCTGATCAAGTTTATTAGAAGGAGGAGGTTTTATGAATCAAACATTAATGGTTTCAACCACTTTGTATGACCGCCTGCAAGCAGAAGCACAATTGCGGGAAAAGTATTGAGCAGTTAATTGAAGAGTGTGAAAAACAGCTTTCCGAAATCAGGCGACGCCAGGAAGCAGGTCTTCGGATTAAGGCAATTCACCAGCAAATGGCAGCAAAATACAGAAAAATGCCGGACAGCGCGGCACTGGTTCGAGCAGACAGGGACAGCCGATGACAGATTTAGTAATTGATAGCAGCGTTGCAGTAAAATGGTTTGTGCCTGAACAGCACGACAAAAAAGCAGCACGCATTTTTGATGAATATTTACAGGGCAATTTATTATTTCTTGCGCCCGATTTAATTTATGCTGAATTTGGAAACATTCTTTGGAAGAAACAAACTTTGCATTGATGCAGAAAATATCGTGACGGAATTTCATACACAAATCTCTATTCGGTGTACCTCATCTGCCTCCCTGCTTGCTGACACTTATCAAATTGCCGTCGCACATAAGCGCACCGTGTATGATTCACTTTATCTCGCACTCAGCCTGCGCGAAAACTGTCAATTCGTCACGGCTGATGAAAAATTAGTCAACGCAATCAGCCCGGCCTTCCCTAATGTCATCGCCCCTGCCAACTGGCCTTAAATATTATTATGGAAACATTAGCCACCAATTTAGTCAGTACAATCAAAACCGCCTGCGCTCAGCTTGCCAAAACCAGTGAAGCTGACAGTGAACTATTCCCTGCTCCCGGCAAATGGTCATTGAAACAAATCATCGGACATCTGATTGATTCGGCGTCGAATAATCATCAGCGGTTTGTGCGCGTGCAGCTTTATGACGATTTGACTTTGCCCAATTATGAACAGGATGGTTGGGTAGCCGTGCAAAATTATCAAAATGAATCGTGGAGCGAATTGCTCGCGTTTTGGCAAAGCTATAATCAACATCTGGCGCATGTTATCGCTAACATTCCTGCCGAAAAATTAAGCAAAACACTACGCGTTGGTACAGGTGAACTAATCACCCTGCAATTTTTGATTGAGGATTACGTCGCGCATTTGCAACAACATTTACAACAAATCTTAAATTAGGGGTGTTATGAATTTACTCAGCCGAATTCAACTTAGCCTGATTCTCTTAACTGGTTTGGTCGTTGGCAGCCAGGCGCAACAGCAGGATGTCAGCAAGCGCGAGTTCAAACTGGTAAAAATCCATTTTGAAGGTCTCGTCAATCAGCCGGAACAAAAAATAACGGGCTTGAGCGGTTTGCAAATTGGGCAAACCGTGACAATGGAAATTCTTAATCAGGCGTCACAAAGATTGATTGATACAGGCTCATTCAGTTCAGTCAAATTTCGCTACAAATATCGCGGTGACGACCTGGAAGCAACTTTTGTCGTGATCGAAGCGCGTGGTTCCATACTCTGTGTCTTTGATAATTTCATGTGGTTTAGTGATGAAGAAATCCAGACCGCGATTCGGCAGGATGTACCCGGCTTTGATGGAAAAGCGACCGAAGGCGGAGAGATGATAGATGCCATTCGCAAATCGCTGGAAAAGCTCCTGCGCACCAAAAGCGCCACTGGCAACATTGAACATGAAATGGCCAATTTAGGCGACCTCCACGTTTTCAAAATCGTGGGAGTACCAATGCCCATTTGCACAATTGACTATGCAGGTCTCGGCGCGTTCAGTTCCGCGCAACTAACCGCCGCCGCGAAAGAATTATTGAGCAGCGATTATTCAAGGTTAACAAATGCGCTGATTGTACGTGAGGCCTTTGTTCCGCTTTATCGGCAAAATGGGTATCTAAAATTCAAACTACTCCCCGTCAAAGCCACACCGGAAAAAGCTGCCACTGAAAAATGTAAGAATGGCGCAGCCCTGCTCATCAGCCTCAATGAAGGAACAATCTATCAATGGCAGGGTATCACGTGGGCAGGCAATCAAATCCTGACCAGCGAAAAACTAGCTCGTTCGTTTACCTTAAAAACAGGCGAGATTGCGGATGGTTTGAAAATTGATAAGGGAATGTATCTGACGCAACAAAGCTATCAGGATAAAGGCTACTTTGCCGCCGAGGTAAAACCGGTTCCCACTTTCGATGAGAGCGCAAAAACCGTTTCCTTCGCGGTCACAATTACTGAAGGCGAGCAATACAGTTTCGGGCAATTAGCTGTCAAAGGTCTGAATGAAAATGTGACAAAAAATTTCCTGGAACGCTGGCAAACCTTACGCGGCAAGCCGTTTGATGCAATCACGATGCAGGCTTTCATCAAACGGGCAATCAGCGAAAATACCCTGCAAATCAAGTTGTCACTAACAGCTTCGACTACGACGACACCAAATCATGAAAGCCGTCTCGTTGACCTCCTGTTAGAATTCTGACAGATTGGTACGAGCGAGCTATTTCGCGCCCGATTTATTTTATGAAAATTTCTTACAACTGGCTGAAAGAATTTGTAGACATTGATTTATCGCCGCGTGATTTGGCGACGCGGATGACGATGGCCGGGCAGGCCGTTGATGCCATCGAAGAACATGGTAATGATGCGATTCTGGATTTTGAATTGACTTCCAATCGGCCTGATTGTTTGTCTCATCTGGGTCTTGCGCGTGAAGTGGCAACCGTGCTGAATAAACCTTTACGCCAGCCAGAAATTTCAATGATTGAAGCTACAAATAAATCCAGTGAAGTTACTTCCGTTGAGGTGCTTGCTCAGGATTTATGTCCGCGTTATACGGCGCGAGTGATTCGTGGCGTCAAAGTTGGCCCCTCGCCTGAATGGTTAGTGGCGCGGCTTGAAGCGCTCGGTCAGCGCAGCGTCAACAATGTCGCGGACATTACAAATTATGTGATGCTGGAGCTTGGACAACCGCTCCACGCGTTTGATTTGGATCGGCTCGCGGGGCAGCGCATTGTGGTTCGTCGTGCGAGGGACAAAGAAAAAATCACGCTGCTTGATGGCGAAGAACGCGAATTGAATTCTGATGTTTTAGTAATTTGTGATGCGGAAAATCCTGTTGCCCTCGGTGGTGTTAAGGGCGGACTTGAATCCGGCATTTCAGCCACTACAACCAACGTCTTACTTGAAGCAGCTTATTTCAATCCGGCTTCAATTCGACAGACAGCCAAAAATATCGGCGTCAATACTGAGGCTTCGTATCGGTTCGAGCGCGGCGCAGATTTTGCGATGTCTGTAATGGCATCAAATCGTGCGACTGCGCTGATGGCAGAAATTTGTGGCGGTGAAATTCTGGCGGACATCATTGATGTTGGGACGACACCAATCGCACGCGAGCCAATAACGATGCGGCTGGCACGCTATCAGGCTAAAGTTGGATTAGCGGTTGAATTATCCGAGGTAGCCAGAATTTTACGGGCGCTTGGGTTACAGGTTGAAACGGCCACAGATGCGCTGACAGCAATTGCTCCCTCGTGGCGGCATGATTTGACCATTGAGGAAGACCTGATCGAAGAGGTTGCACGTGTCATCGGCTACGATAAATTACCAACGAGTTTGCCGGGCGGAAGTGGAGCCGGGGCTTATTTAAAAGGCGATGCCGGAAGAAGAGCGTCGCGTAAAACTTTAACGGCACTTGGCTATCACGAAGCTGTCAGCTTTAGTTTTGTGAATGCTGAAAATGATGCGGCCTTCACAAATGTTTCACCGACCGCACGCCTGGTAATTTCAAACCCGATTGACGCAACACAATCAACCATGCGCACGACGTTGCTGAGTGGGTTAATTGATGCGCTGCTTAATAATTTGCATCACGGCACACGGAATGTGCGCCTGTTCGAGATTGGCAAATGTTTTGCGCAACACGACAGCGCAGAACGTCCACATGAGCCGGAAAAATTAGCGCTGGTCGCAACCGGCGCACGCAATGAAACAGACTGGCAAAGCGCCACCGCACGTTATGATTTTTACGATTTCAAAGGGGCACTGGAGGCTGTTACCGAGAGCTTAAATTTACCGGCGCTAAATTTTGCTCAGAATGCGCAGATTCCCTATTTGCATCCAGGACGGGCTGCGGTAATATCAATGGATAACAGGACGGCGGGATATTTTGGACAGCTTCATCCTTCACTCGCCACTCGATATAAATTCAAGCAACCTGTTTTTGTTGGTGAATTAGATTTGGGGATGCTGCTTGAAGCTGAAGCATTAGAAGCGCGGTATAAATCATTACCGAAATTCCCAACGGTATTACGGGATGTGGCAATCCTGATAGATCGAACCATCAACTGGGCCGAGGTTGAAAAAGCGATCAATTCATTACATATTGCTCAACTTGAGTACCTCCGGCTGTTTGATCTTTATGCCGGAAAAGAGTTGCCCGACGGCAAGCATTCACTGGCATTGTCTCTGCGTTATCGCGCCGCAGATCGCACCTTGACAGACTCCGAAATCAACGAAATGCACGAACAAGTGGTAAGAGTATTACGTGAACAATGCGGAGCAGAATTAAGATAAACAGTTAGCGAATAGTTATTGCGTTAATAACTGCCAGCTAATTATTAACTATTACTGACTACTACAAAACAGGAGTTTTCCCCACATGTCCGTACCTGGATTGGAGAAGTTTTCACACCTCGAAGATAAGATTTATCGCACTGTCGAGTTATGCAAAACGCTCAAGCAGGATAACGAAACCCTCGAAGAGCAAAGGGGTCAAATGCAACGTGAGTTGCGTGTGAACCAGAGTGAGAAAGAGCGGCTCGAAATTCAGGTTGAGCGGTTACTTGCAGACCGCGATGCAATGCGTTTGAAGGTCGAAGCAATGCTTGATGCAATTGCTGTGCTGGAAATGGAAGCCGAAGTGGTTGGCAAGCGGTAATTGACAGCATGTAACTCTTTGAAGATTTTATCGAACACATGGAACAAACTCCGGCACAAACCGTGAAGGTTGAAATTTACAACCAGACTTATAATATTCGGAGCCGTGATGGTGACACAGATCATATCAAGCAGCTGGCGCTCTTTGTGGACAGTCGCATGCGCGAAATCACGGCTGGAACGTTGACAGTTGACTCGCTCAAGGTGGCAATTCTGGCGGCGTTGCATATCGCCGATGAACTGCACCAGATGAAAGATCGGCGTGACAAACTGGATACGGAAGTCGGCGAACGCAGTGCGCAATGCGTGGATTTGCTGGACAACCTGCTCAAAAGTAAATGAGTCCGTACCTGACTTTCATCCATCATACTCTGCGCTATTTTCTCTCCTGTCCCCACCGCATTTTTAATCAAAGGAAAATCAAATATGAAGAAGTTTTTTAGTCTGGTATTGATCAGTATTTTGTTATCAGCTTCCGTCTTTGCACAAGCAAAAAAAACCAAGGCAGCGGCCCCGGCAATGGCTCCCGCGCCTTTTGGTAATGCTGAGGCCATCACGGCGGATCAGCTTAAAGCCTATTTGTCATTTATTGCTTCGGATGAAATGGAAGGACGCGACACGCCCTCCAAAGGCCTGGACATCACCGCCAAATTCATCGCCACGATGCTTACACGCTGGGGCATCCAACCCGCTGGCGACAACGGCACATATTTTCAAAAGATGTCGTTACGCCGCGACAAGCTGGAGCCGGAAGGCACCGTGACAACCATCAACGGACAAACCTTCAAATTCGGTGAAGATTTCCTGGCGCAGGCAATTCCGGGGTCGTTCAGTGGCAACTGTGTTTATGTCGGTCAGGGCTGGGTTATCAAGGCCAAAGAGATTAATGCTTACAAAACCGAAGCAGGGATGATTGATGTCAAAGATAAAATTGTCATTGCCCTCGCCGGACTGCCGAAAGGAATTAACTTCGGCATGCTGCAAAGTGGTAAGCGCGGTGAAGACTGGCTTGACCCGGTCACGTATGCTGCTAAAAACGGCGCGAAAGCCGTAATTACAGTTCCCAGCTACGGCTCAATTTCCACCTGGCAGCGCTCGCGCCAGAATATCCTGCAACGCGGTGCCTTAAGACCCAATAAAATTTCAGGCGATGAAGAAGGGCCAACCGTCCCCGTTATCACCGCTTCCATTCCGATGCTCGCGGCTTTGTTTCAGGGTGAAAAAGAACCTGGCATGGCAATCTTTAATCGTGCCACATCAGGCGATCCGGTCGCGCCGTTTGAACTCAGCGCCAACAAAAAAGTAACCATCAATATCGCCGCAAAATCCGAACAACTAACGACCCAAAATGTAGTCGCCGTCTTACCAGGCACCGATCCTGTGCTGAAAAGCGAATACGTCGCCATTGGCGCTCATTACGACCACGTAGGAATTGGCGCACCTGATGCCAAAGGCGATACGATTTACAACGGCGCTGACGATGACGGC
>JANMKB010000193.1:0-3050 GCA_031371805.1 Blastocatellia bacterium
GCCTTCGGTGAAGCCATTGTAAAGACGGAAGGCGGTTTCGTGCCGCGCATCCAATAACTCAGTGCGGAGTTCAAGCGCATTTTCCAGTAACGTTTCAATTTGTTGCGTTGTCATACGATTTCTAAATTAGTAACTTAAATAACAGCCAACCTGACCCACCCGCTACCGCAGGCGGCACTGACCAGTTGACGTAAACAGCCATCATAGTTCACGAGCCAGGAAATCGCACTCTTTCACAAAAAAATTATTCTGACCGTGAATATTTTGCGCACGAAAATCCGCACGATCTGCTGACTAACCCGACAGCCTGGCAGGCAGCAATGGCAGACCTCGTGGAAGTTCAGAGATAAGCCTGCAAAACATTGAGGGGAAATTAGTGAGCAGGAGCCGTACACAGCACTTAAGACTTTTACCGGACAAGTAATCATGGTGCACTAATCGCAGTTCCCGGCTCGCTTGCATTTGCGTCTTCAGCCTTGAATAATCTTTGGCATGATGATTAGTACAAAAATTATTTGCAGTCTGATCTGCGCTGTTGTGCTGGCGGCAGGGCCTTGTACTTCGCAACAAAAGCCGCCGGAAAAACAGGCAGAAAAAACAAAGGATAATTATCCGCTGGTGATTGAGGCCAGTCCGGCGCGTCAACAGGCCGCTGAAGACGCATGGAATTCGCTGCTGTCTGAAAATCGGCTCGCATTTACGCAACCTGAGTTTGAGCCAATTCTTTACACGCCACGAGCTTTGCCGGCGGCGCTGGCCAATCAAATCAACATCAAGCCCCAGGAAAAAAAGGCGGATGAAATTTTAGATCAAGCCCAGGCCAAAGAATATTTGCGCCGCTTCATCGAACGTTATCACGCGGTGCTGAGCGGCGATCAACGCGCCAGTTCGCTGTCGCTCAAAGATATTTCGCTGATTAATTTCAGCATTGATAGCAGCATGTTTCGCGCCACATATCAGCAAATGAATTATCCCTTTCCGCTGGCAAATGGCTTTGGTCAATTACGCCTCACGATCAGCAAAACAGGCGCGATTTTACAACTCAGCAGCACTATTATTCCGGCAGCCGAATTCCCTGCTCGTCCCAAAATAGATTTGGCAGAAAGCAAAAAAAGATTGCTCGGACGTGAATTCACTTACTCGAATTTTGCCGGACAACCGCTGACTTACAAGGTCACGCAGGAAGCTGAAATCAGCCTGAAAGATTTAGTAATTTATCCCCGCGTCACAGACCAGAAAATGACGCTGCATTTAGTTTACCCCTTTGAAATCGGGCGCGGCACGACGTGGACTGTTTTTATAGATGCAATCACTGGCGAGGAAATTGAAACGAAACAGAATTTTCAATCCTGAGCGACGAAAATCTTCATGACTAAATTATTTATGATGCTGATGGTGGTTTGCATTTTCCCCTTACTCATAAAAGCTCACCCCACCGATTCATTCGCAGCAGCCAAATTACAAATCGAAAAAATCATTGCCACCAGCGGTGCAGAAGCTGTTGGTGTAGCGGTTTATGACACGCGCCGCAAACAAACTTTATTCATCAATGAAAAAATAAATTTTCACGCGGCCAGCACAATGAAGTTACCCATGATGATGGAGTTATTTCAGCAGGCGGCGCAAAAGAAAATTAATCTCGCTGATTTACTCACAATCAAAAATAATTTTTTTAGCATTGTTGATGGCAGTGAATATCAACTTAACAAAGACGATGACAGCGATGTTGTGCTGTATCAAAAAATCGGGCAGACAATTTCTATTCGCGCCCTGATTGAGCGAATGATTACACGTAGCAGTAATCTGGCAACCAACCTCCTGATCGAAAAAGCAGGCGCTCAAAATGTTATGGCGTTGATGAAAAAACTGGGCGCAAATAATATGCAAGTGCGGCGCGGTGTCGAAGACAATAAAGCCTTTCGCGCTGGATTGAATAACACAACAACGGCTGAGGATTTGATGATTTTGCTGCGCACGATTGCTGAAAATAAATTTCTAAATACTCGCGCTGGTAAAGCAATGATTGCAATTTTATCCAGGCAGGAATTCAACGAAGGTATCCCGGCGGGCTTGCCTGCCAACACAAAAGTCGCGCACAAAACCGGCTCCATCACAAAAATTAATCACGATGCTGGAATCGTTTATCTGCCCCATCGTCAGCCTTATGTGATCGTAGTTTTGACGCGTGGGCTGGAAGACGAAAAACGCGCCCATCAACTGATTGCCGATATTTCCCAAACGGTTTATCAGACACTCGCCGAGGTAAAATAATTCAGGTCACAAAATATTTTCATTTTCTTTGGGAACTTTTGTTTTAGTGGGGCGTTTTTACTGGCACGTGTGAGGAAGATTCAAAGTAAGTGAGAGTGGTAAAGCTCAGACGAAAGGTGAGAAATTTTCATCTGATGCTAGTGGTTTCGCCACTGTCGTTTGCATCGGGTCTTGAAATTACATTTAAACGAGTGGCTATTCGCCAACGGCAGTAAATTTGGAACCTGTGAGGGGGTTCCGGGTTTACTGCCGTTTACTTTTTCAGCTTCCCAATCTTTCAGAAAATTATTATCAGGATTTTTGGAAGCAGCGCCTCATTACAGCTTTACATAAACTGCGCCGGGTGCTGCCGGCTACTGGCGCTGCGGTAGAACGCCAGTGACAAGCGTTACTGGCGCTCTATCCGCACTGTTCTTCTTCATCATCCTCCTTTGAATTGATTTGCGCCGAGGCTACAGAGCCTCGGCTTTTCTTTTTGGTGGCGGCTTAATGCGAGTGAGTCTACTAAGCTGCTTAGTTTATGTATTTGAGAATGGTTTGAATAATTATTGGGCGCTCGATGTTTTGGCTAATGAATTACTAATTTCATCTACTAAAGCGATTAACGATTTGCGGTCAACCGCCGACACCGCCAGCGCGTGATACGTATTGCACATATTGGCTAATTGCTCTTTGTCTGCGACCAGATCAGCTTTATTGAAAACTAATAGTTGCGGAATTTCGTTTAGCTCCAACTCTTCAAGGATGCGATTGACCGAGGCTAATTGATTTTCCATCAG
>JANMKB010000199.1:0-4356 GCA_031371805.1 Blastocatellia bacterium
ACGTTGAAAACATGTGCTCCGCCCGTTATCGTACATCTCACAGGCAAGCGTATACAGGTGAATGAGTTGGAGGGTATTTTTCACAGAACGATTCTACTCGTTCTCCTCGCTTGCCTGTCAATTCAACCCCTGATTCACATAATTAGATCAGTGGTATTACCAAGCAAATTCTTCTCATTGTTCCAAACCTCTTTGTTACGAGCGAATTCAATTGTGACAGGCCTAATGTTGTTGTTAAGTGCGACGACAATGACTCCGTCACTACTGTAATCACCTTTCGGATTGAGGCGGCAAACATAAGCATGGTCGCTAATAAAGAGAGGCTCCACGCTTTGTCCATTTCTCAAGCCCGAATCTGCTTTACGCAACTTTAGTAATTTCTTCAAATACTCAAACACCTCATTTTCTTCCGCCGTTCTACCCGAAGCTTCAAACGCATTGTGCGAGTCGCTATTCCATCCGCCCGAAAAATCGCGGCGATTGTTGGGATCGTTGCCGCCGCGCATCGCAATTTCATCCCCGTAACGGAACTTTTTCACATCGCCGAGATGTTCATCTACGCCATAAAAATTGATTGCGCCGTAGCCGTGATAGCCCGTCGTAGGCTGTCCGTCATATACCTCTTTCATGTCGGGTTGATTCGTATTGTCGTAAGTCGGATTCAGCCAAATCGCCTGATTTGCCCACCAGTTCGGCGGTTCAAGCTTGAGAATTTCAGGCGCAGCGGCAAACGAATTAATGGACGCGAAAAGAATGATTGCGAACTGCATTCGGAACAAACCGGTTTTCATATTTTTATTCCAAGTCTCGTGATTTATCGGCATTGAGCATAAGCGTTTTCATCAATCACCCAGATCAGCGTCCCAGACTGCGGCTGGATTAACTGACTAGGATAAAGTTCAGGCTGATACATTCCCTGCAAAACATTTTTGAGCGTTTCAGCTTTGTCACTTCCACCTACCAGAAAAATTATTTCGCTGGCATTATTGATGGTGGCGGCGGTCAGTGTGATCCGAAATGTATTCAACTTTTCCACATAGTTTTCCACTGCGATCAAATTTGTCCCCGCCTGAAGCGCGGTTGTCCCCGGAAACAAAGATGCCGTATGACCATCCGCTCCCATGCCCAGCAACACTACATCAAATTTTGGTAAAGCGTCTGTTTGGAAAAATGTTTTGAGTTGCGCTGCATATTCCTGCGCGGCGGCGGCTGGTTCTTTTTCACCCGCCATCCGAAAAATATTTGCTTCCGGCACAGGAACTTTTGCCAGTAAATTTTCTTTCGTCATGCGATAATTACTATCCTGATGATCCGGCGGCACACAGCGTTCGTCACCCCAGAAAAAATAAATCTTCGCCCACTCGAGCGCCGTTTGATATGGCTCTTCCGCCAATAACGCAAACATCGCTTTTGGTGTTGAGCCGCCGGACAGGGCAACAGTGAACCGTCCGTGCGCTGCAATATTTTTAGTCGCGGCCTCGGCAAAAAACTCCGCCGCAGTTGTCGCCAGCGCCTGCGTATCAGGCACGGTGATGATCCGAGTTTTTTCGCTTAATAACATTGATTGCGTTCTCCTCACTTTTAGTGTACTAAAACAAATCTCAGATAAAATTCACGTGAAAGGTAGTTACTCGCTTGGAACATTACTCCCCAAATACCGGTTGGATTGAAGTCATTGTCGGTTCGATGTTCAGCGGCAAAAGCGAAGAATTGATTCGCCGCATGCGGCGCGCTCAAATCGCCAAACAAAAAGTGCAGATTTTCAAACCAGCTCTCGATGACCGTTACTCTGAAAATCACATCGTTTCACATGCGGAACGAAAGATCGAATCGCTGGCGGTAAAAACGGCGCAGGAAATTATCGCAGGCACTGACGAAGACACTGAAGTCGTCGGCATTGATGAAGGGCAATTTTTTGACCAGGCACTCGTTGACGTCGCCAATCAATTAGCGCACGACGGCAAACGCGTCATCATCGCCGGCCTCGACATGGATTATCTTGGCAAGCCGTTTGAGCCAATGCCGCTGCTGATGGCTATCGCCGAAGATGTGACAAAAACCCGTGCAATTTGCATGCAATGCGGTCACGCCGCGACGTATACACAACGCCTGATCGCCAGCCAGGAACGCGTCGTAGTCGGTGCGGCGGGTTCTTATGAAGCTCGCTGTAGACAATGTTTTGAGCCACATTTGGCAGAAGAAAAATCTGAAGCGGCAGTCTAGCTCTCCAAATTGAAAGGACAATTTTATGGACATCGGAATCGAACAACGCAGAGAACAAAATCTTGTCTACAATTTCTTACGCGTAGTCGAAATGGCTGCCATCGAAGCAGCGCGCACGATGGGACGCGGTGAGCGTAAATACTCTGATCAGGTCGCCGTCGAAAAAATGCGTGCTGTCATGGATACGATTCCGATGGATGGGCGCATCGTAATTGGTGAAGGTGAGCGTGACGAGGCTCCCATGCTTTACATTGGCGAACGCCTCGGCATCGGTGTTCGTGATGAAGCTCCCACGATTCCCTACCCCGAAATTGACATCGCGGTTGATCCGCTGGAAGGCACAAATCTTTGCGCCACCGGAACCGCAAACGCCATCGCCGTCCTCGCGGCAGCCGAGCGCGGCGGATTATTGCACGCCCCGGATATTTACATGAACAAGCTCATTGTCGGGCCAGGTGCGAAAGGCGCGGTGGACATTGACGCTCCCGTCAAAGACAACCTGCGTGCGATTGCGCGACGCCTGAACCGCGACATCGAAGACCTCGTTATTGTGGTGATGGATCGTCCGCGCCACGAGCGCTTAATTGCCGACATCCGGGCCGCCGGAGCGCGTATTCGCCTGATTACCGATGGCGATCTTTCGGCAGGAATTTCGGCGGCGGTGGGCGGCTCCGGCATCCACGCGGTAATGGGCATCGGTGGCGGCCCCGAAGGCGTCATCACTGCCGCCGCAATGAAATGTCTGAATGGCGAGATTCAGGCGCGCTTTATGACGAAGGAGCAAATGGAACAGCCTGAAGACCGCGATAAAATTGCCGATGATATAGTCGAGCGCATGAAAGCGATGGGCATCAATGATCCAAGTCGTGTTTACGATACGAACGAATTAGCGCCGGGCAGGAAAATTATTTTTGCCGCTTGTGGCGTCACCGATGGCATGTTGCGCGGCGTCAGATTTTTTGGCAGCGGCACACGCACTGAATCATTGCTGATGACGACTGAATCGCATAACGTCAGATTTGTTGACACACTGCATTTGGAAGGCGACCCGGATGCGGTAGTGCGATTTGATAGATTTTAATGATGTAGCACGGGCTGCCAGCCCGTAGCTGAGATTGACAAACCTAAACATTTCCCGAAACACCTTGTAGCGGAAATCTGGTACGCGGGCGGGCAGCCCGCTATACTTTGAAGAGAATTCAGTTATAGCTATAGCGCAAAAACAAGTTCGCTTAATTAGCGTTGCAGAATATCTGGATGGCATAGTCTACGCGATGGCGGGTGCGAGTGAGCGGCATAATTTATTGCAAAATGGTCGGGTGCCAGAAAGGAGAGAGAAGAGGCGTAATCAGACTGTTGCGGATAGCATTGTCGTGCCTAGCTATGCTCCGCCAATTTCGCCCATCTTTCCAAATCGCGATCAAGGTTTTCGCTGAGCTTTTGCCTTTTTGCGTCCAGTTCCTGGATCAAAACGTAGTCACTGGAATTATCCGCCATTTGTTTTTCGATGGCGGATTGGCGTGCTTCTGTCGCGGCGATGCGGGTTTCCAGTTCTTCAATTTCGCGTTTTTCTTTGAAGGACAATTTTCGTTTCTGGCTGGAACTTTCAATTGGTGCAGCGGGTGCGGCAACGGGTTTTTCTTTTGCGGCAATTTTTATCTCTTCGGCTGCGGCGGCTTCCCTTTCGCGGATTTCCAGATATGCCGAATAGTTGCCGGGATATTCACGGATGTTGCCGTTGCCCTCAAAGCGAAAAACTTTGTCTACGGTGCGATCTAAAAAATAGCGGTCGTGGCTGACGACAATTAAACATCCGGCGAAGGACTCCAGATAATCTTCCAGCACCATCAACGTAGCGATGTCCAAATCATTCGTAACTTCATCCAGAATCAAAACGTTGGGCGCAGCCATCAGCATGCGCAGCAAATACAAGCGCCGTCGCTCACCGCCCGACAGATTGGCAATCGGCGTGTATTGCATCGCGGGTGGAAATAAAAATTTCGTCAGCATCTGGCTCGCTGTGATCGAATCGCCGTCGGCTGTCTCTACACGTTCCGCTATCTCTTTGATGTATTCGATGACGCGCTGCTCTTCATTCAGAGCGCGGCTTTCCTGATCGTAATAACCGATTGC
>JANMKB010000226.1:0-3465 GCA_031371805.1 Blastocatellia bacterium
AATGACGGCGCGTGGGTTTCGTGATTCGACAATGCGCGTCGGGCTTTTAGTTGGAATTCTGTGGTTCCCTTTCGGAATGTTATATCCGATTGTATCGAAAGCAACCCTGGCGGTTTTACTACTCATCCCATCGGCGTTTCTTGCCAGCGCTCCCTTTGGCGTAGCGCCCGCTGCGATCCAGCAAATCATGCCGAATGAAATGCGCGGTCAGGCTTCGGCTGTTTATTTATTTGTGATTAATTTAATCGGGCTGGGAATTGGGCCAACCGCTGTGGCGATGACGACAGATTACGTTTTTCACAATGACAAGATGGTGAACTGGTCATTGCTGATTGTTTGCACGATTGCTCATATTGTGGCGGCGATTTTATTGTGGATCGGGATGAAGCCTTTTGTGGAAAGCCTGGATCGGTTGAAACTGTGGATGGCAGCAAATTGAACGTCCGACAATGCTACCAGCTTGTCGGTAGCATTTCTAATTTACAGTTTCCATCGAAGCTTGCTCTTAACTACACCTCGACAAGCTGGCAGCATTGTCGGACGTTTACTATTCTTTCATCTTTTCCTTTACTGCTTTAATACTGGAATCCAGCCAGCCACGTTCATTACTGTTGCGGCATCGCTCGCGCAAAGCTTCAAGGCTTTTCAATTTTGCTTCCAGCGCAGATTTTTGTTTTGGTTCAGACTTTAAAACTACCTCGCATAAAAGCAAAGCCTCAACAAATTTCTCCGCCTGGATTTTCTCGTTTGCCACTTTGACAACAGCTTCTGCGCCGCCTGCCAGCTTCAGTAAATCAGGGTAAATTGCCGCCGCCGGAGTCTCATACATTGTCGCCGGATGCAAATCAAAATATCCGACGTAACCTTCGTAAATTCCACGCACCGACCACGATAATTTTCCGTACGATTCGCCAATGTCCAGATGCGCCGGAAGCTTGATTTCATTCATCAGCGTCCAGACATCTTTGCCGGCATTCATCCCCTTCACCGTCTCGTCGTGAACGTACAGAATCGCGTCCCGATAACGGCTCAGCAAGCGCGTAATTTCAGCATTGCCGCGAATCGCATTGCCGTGACTTGGCAACACAATTTCCGGTTTAAGCGCGAGTATTTTATTGATGGAATTCACGTAATCCAGCGCGAGTCGTGGCTGCGTTCCGCGCAACGTGTAAATGTTCGGAAATGAGTCGTAATAATTATCGCCGATAAAGGCGATTTTGGCTTGTGGCAGCCACACCGTCAGATGATCCGGCGTCTCGCCGGGCGTACTCATGATTTCAAATTTCACGCCGCCTAATTCAAATTCATATTTGTCATCGAACAAAATATTTGGCTCAATTTTCGCGCCATAATTTCCCGGCCATTCCGCAGGCTTCGGTAGATTAAAGCCAAATTGCGCTGCGTTGCGCTCAGCAAAAAACCCATTCAGTCGTGCCTGATAATTCAGGAATTCGACATGATTTTTTTGCGCAATGATTTTCGTCTCTGGCTGCTTCCATGCCTGTACACCGCCCGTATGATCGCCGTGTCCGTGCGTGAGAATAATGTACTTGATCGCAGCTTTTGATTCCGCTTCGAGCAACCGTTTGTGCAGCGCAGAATTAAACGCAATCGAAGTATCAATGATGACGTTGCCTGCGCTCGTCGTCACCATAAAAGTATTGCTCCAGCCAATCGCCTGAAAAATATTGTCCGTAATTTTTGTCGCCTGTTTTTGATCCTGTCCAACCCGAATCAGCGTGATGGGATTTGCCGGAACCTGATCGCGTGATTGACCGGATACGACGGGTGTAAGTGAGAACAAAATGAGTATCAGTAAGATAAGGTGCCGCATTAATTTTTCCTGCCGTTTCAACTGCTATTTTCTTTTCAGTTCAACTTTCGCCAAATAAATTGCGCTCCGGCCTTCGTGCGAACTGTAATAACTCACCCACAATTGCTGCCTATACCAGACCAGTCCGGGATAGCTGGAATCGCCTCCGCTGGGAAAGATCAATAAGTTCGTTAAGACGGCCTTGTTCACATCCAGCCAGAATAATCCAGTCCGTTGTTCGGCGGCGGGTTTGGTCTGATAGCGGCGTCCGGCTCCGAGCAAAATCCCTTTAGGCAATTTAAAATTGTCGGGAAATAAAACTGCCGGGCCACCGACCTGATCGTCGCCGCTGTCTGCCGTAATTGCTCGTTTCGTCCATTGGCTGTAAGGCGCGGGAGCCTGTACGACAAATGCTTTTGTGCGATTTGAACGTCCACGCAATAACAAGGTCAGCACGTCATTTTTATCAAATGAAATGGCCGCTTCCGTACCTTCGCTAAAATCTTCGGAGAGGCGCTCGAAGTTGATTCCGTCTTTGCTTTTTACGACGAAGGCATAAAACTGGCGTTGCGTCGGTGGCGAGTCAGGAGTGGCCTGATAAGCAACACCGTAAGCTGTGCCTTTGTACCAGAGCGCACGCCACAACCAGTTACGATTTTCTTTTGGATTGGCAAATTTGACGGGCTGAATCAGAGTCCAGTTCCGCCCATCTTTGGAAAAGCTAACCACCGAATGAAAATCCCCTTTAGCGGTATGATCATGCGGATCAGCCGAACCACCATTGAGCATCAATCGGCCATCGGGCGTAATGGAAATTTTTGCATCGCGGAGATCACGACCATTTTCTTTCAGAACTGCGGCAGACTTCCATTGCTCGCCGTCGCTGGAAACAAGGACGCGCAACTGGCCTTCGCCTTCAGCGTGACCTGTGCCCTCACGAAACACGCAATAAAATTGTCCTTTGAAACGAATCAAATCGGTAAAAGCATTGTGTGGGGCTTGATCCCAAATTTTTTTGACCGAGATGAGTCGGGCAGAAATTGGCTGGGCGAAGACGTTAGCCGATAGCAAAAGTAAGAGGATTAATAAAAGCAGCTTCATAACATTATTGTGGTTGGAGCAGGACAATCGCCTGTGCCGCAATCGCTTCACCGCGTCCGACAGCATCCAGGCCTTCATTCGTTTTGGCTTTGAGATTAATTCGCCACGCTTCAATTTTCATCACGTCAGCAAGCCTGGTAATCATCGTGGGAAGATGCGGCATCAGCTTTGGTTGCTCAGCCATAATTGTCGCGTCAAGATTAACGATGCTCCAGCCAATTTCGCTCAGCATCTCACAGGTTTGCGCCAAAAAAATGGAACTGTCAGCGTTTTTCCAGCGCGAGTCATGGTCAGAAAAATGTGTCCCGATGTCACCGAGTCCGGCTGCGCCCAGCAAAGCATCTGTGATCGCGTGGCTTAAGCTGTCAGCATCCGAATGACCGAGCAACCCCTTGTCGAACGGAATTTCAACTCCGCCCAAAATCAGTTTACGACCAGTCACCAATTTGTGAATGTCAGTGCCGAGGCCGATGCGGAAACCGGAAATCGGCGGTCGAAAATCAGTCGTATTTTTAGTCAGGTTTTCAGCCATTCGTTAGAAGTTGGACATC
>JANMKB010000229.1:0-3581 GCA_031371805.1 Blastocatellia bacterium
CCTCCTGCAAGAAGTTAAGCGCGGTGGTGTCCACGCTGCTCAGGTCGGGCGAGGGCGAAATCCGGCTTGAGTTGAATCGCGCGGTCATAATCCGCTACTGCGCCTTTTAAATCGCCGATTGTCCGCCGTGTTACACCACGATTGCACCACGCCACCGGCCAATCTGGTTTCAAGGCAAGTGCGCGGTCGTAATCCGCTAACGCGCCTTGATATCTTTTTTATCATGTCGGATGCCAGCTCGATTATTCAGGATGATGGCGTTGTCAGGTTCTTGTTTGAGCGCAGCTTCATAATCCGCGAGTGCGCCGTCCAAATCGCCGAGGTTGGATTTCGCCAAGCCGCGATTGTTGCGCGCCATCACTGATTTTGGATCAAGTCGTAACGCCGTTTCGTAACCCGTCAGTGCTTCGTCAATTTTTTCCATCGAGACCAGCGCGTTACCGCGTTTGATATAGGCCATCGCATCTTTCGGGTCAAGTTTGAGAGCTTGATTCAGATCGGTCACTGCGCCTTCAAAATCGCCGTTGTCGTAGCGTAAGATGCTGCGCTGGTACCAGGCTTTCGCCAGTAACGGGTCATTCGCAATCGCCAGATCAAAATCCGCACTGGCACTTACCTTTTCCCCTATGGCAAACGATGCGATACCGCGCTCAAGGTATGAACTGGCAGTCGCTTCGCGTGACGATTGGGCTTGACTTGTCACTGACAAGCTGAGAATTAACAGAAGCCCGCACATGATTTTTTGCTGAGAACGCATACACTTCTCCTGACCAGTGATGGCTGACGCTTTCGAAGCGGAGCGAATCACTGCTTGTTCAATAAATTATTTGGGGGGAGAGAATTTTTGGTTGTTGCCTGATGATTGAGATATTCGCTACATTGATGGTCCCCGCTGGTTCAGGAGCGTTTACGTTCTGACTTGCACTGCTTCAGTGAGCGCAGCCTCGCAAGCTGACAGCAAGCACTACATTGATTATTTCTTCGCGCCTTTCTCTACCGCAGGAGCCAGGCTGAGGAACGCAATAATAATTACGGCACATTTATCTTTCCCCTCATCTCTTCATGTGCGAATTGCGATCAAAAGCGGTAACCCGGATAAAAGTTTTTTTTCGTTCGGTAGCAGCGCGGCTTACGTGGCAGTTTAGGGATGTGTATAATGGGGACATTCATTAGATTAATACGTGCTAAGAATGCCGTTCACGACAAGCAGCTTCTGCCAGAAGCTACACATGCTACCGCGTTCAGTCCAATGACGATCATTAGACCTACAGCAATAAGAACCCGTCTCATGTTTGTGTCCTTTCTTGCTTGATTGAGCGCGAAACCCGCCACGCGCTACCTCGGCGGCGTGATGCTCTGGCATTGCTGTGCGAGCGGCTCAATCTTGATGCGTTCGGCCTTGATCGTTGCGCACCGAATGATGTCTGCTATGTTTCCGGCGGGGTCGCGGAATTCACGGCTCCCCACACCGACAAATCCATCCTTCCCCGTTAGCCTGAGTTTCGTATTGATTTTGCCCGTACCCAGGAAATTCCCCTGTGCATCAAATTCGTCCCGAATGGCGGTGAGGGCAAATTCATTGCCGCCCAAGTACTCCCACACGCCGTGTTGTTCGCTGTAAAAGGGGCCGCTGGGTCCGGTGCGAATATAGACGCTGATTCCACCCCCGCGAGCGATGGTGATAAAAGCGCGTTGGGACGGAGGCTGCGGCACACCGGGTGGAACCACTGGCGTGACTGTATATGTCCAGGCACCTTCCAGGCGCTGGGACTGTAACTCTCGCAAGCCTCCACGCGAGGCATGGGATTCAGACTGCGCCTCGCTTGGCTGGGTAACCTGATCATTTGGATTTGTCTGCGCGTGCAGTAAAAAGGTCGAGAGGGCGATTACCGCGCCTAGAGTTAATGCGAGAAGGATATTTTGGGCAGGTTTCTTTTCAAACATAGAGTTGTTCTCCGTTTACTGGGCAAGCCAGTGATTACTAAAAAATAGGATTGAGTAGGCGTTGATCATTACTGAGCGGGGCCCACATTGCCGCCACATTGCCGAAAGCCACCGCACCGCCCATAATGAGCCGACTCGTTTTCTTTAATGACTAACGTCGCAGCACACGATAAACGTGCGGCAAGATATGAATCCTCTGCGGCGTCTCGTTTCTTTCTCGGAAAATTCTCGGCACGTTCTATGGACAAGAAACCCCGGCACTTATACGAATTCGGCACCTTTCATCTGGATGCGGAAGAGCGCCTGCTGTTGCGTGATGGTAAGGCGGTGGCGCTCCCGCCCAAAGCTTTCGATGTGTTGCTGGCACTGGTTACACAACCCGGTCATCTGCTGGAAAAAGAGGAATTGCTGAAGACGGTCTGGCCCGACAGTTTTGTCGAAGAAAACAATCTGGCCGACAACATTTCAACGCTGCGCAAGGCACTTGCCGAGCACGGGGTCAAAACTTCCTTGATTGAAACGGTGCGCGGGCATGGTTACCGCTTCGTTGCCAATGTCAACGAAGTCGCACAAGCGATACAGGAAATGAATCGGCACGGCACGGGCGCTACGCTGCTGCCATCTCTTTGTCCCGCTACCTCTTCCTCTCTTCGTCACATCGTCGGGCGGGAGTCGGAACGAAACGAACTACGCGCGGCTTTTAATGCCGCCAGTGCCGGGCGCGGTTCACTGCTGTGCGTGGCGGGCGAGCCGGGCATAGGCAAGACCACACTCGTCGAAGATTTTCTCGCTGAGATTGCGACTGAACAACAAAGCACGATTGCGCGCGGTCGTTGTTCAGAACGACTGGCCGGAACCGAAGCGTATCTGCCCCTACTCGAAGCGTTGGAAAGCTTGGTGCAAAACAACCAGCGTCTGGCGCAAACGATGAAGCAGCTTGCGCCGACGTGGTATGCGCAGGTCGTGCCGCTTTCCGGCGAGAGCGAAGAATCGGCGCGCTTGCCGGCCAAAGTCAAAGCCGCTTCGCAGGAACGGGTGAAGCGCGAGCTTGCCAACTTCCTGCAAGCTGTCGCGCCAGCCCAACCGCTCGTGATTTTCTTTGATGATCTGCATTGGGCCGATGTCTCGACGATTGATTTGCTCAACTTCCTGGCGGGAAAATTCGACGCGCTGAAGGTGCTAATTGTGACAACGTATCGGCCTTCGGATATGCTGCTCAGCAAACATCCGTTCTTGCAGATCAAATCGGAGTTACAGGCGCGCGGCGTGTGTCATGAGTTGCGGCTGGAGTTTTTGAGTGCAGCAGAAATTGCCGAATACCTGGCGCTGGAATTCCCTGATCATTGCTTCCCACCAGAGTTTCCCCAACTGATTCACGCGAAGACGGAAGGCAGTCCGTTGTTTATGGCTGATCTGGTGCGTTACCTGCGCGACCACAGCGTGATCGCACAAACCAGCGGCGCGTGGAAGCTGGAACAAGCCTTGCCCGACATCGCACGCGAGTTGCCGGAATCGGTGCGCGGGATGATCGAACGCAAGATCGCGCAGCTCAGCGAAGATGATCACAAACTGCTGACCGCCGCGAGCGTGCAAGGCTCGGAGTTCGATTCGGCAGTCGTGGCGCAGGTGTTGAGCCT
>JANMKB010000267.1:0-9236 GCA_031371805.1 Blastocatellia bacterium
CAGCTTGCTTGCTGCGAACCGCGAACTAACAACTGCGAACTATTTCGGCACTTTCGCCCAATCATTCAGGAATTGATTGATCACAATGTCAGTCATCGGATGATTATAGAGCTGCTCCAGAATATCGAATGCCATCGTGCAAACATCTACGCCTGCCAAGGCAGATTCCAGCACGTGGGTTGGATGACGCATCGCTGCCGCGAGAATTTCCGTCTCAAATTCGTAGTTGTCGTAGATCGTTTTGATCTGTCGAACGGTTTCCATACCGAAATGTCCGGCAGCATCCAAACGTCCGACAAAGGGGCTGATATACGTTGCGCCGCATTTCGCCGCGAGCAATGCCTGGAGCGGCGAAAACGTCACGGTCACATTTGTCCTGATGCCCTCTTTACTGAAAACTTTGACAGCCTTCAAGCCTTCTTTCATTAGGGGAACTTTGACGACTACATTTTTGTGGAGCTTCGCCAGTTCACGGCCTTCGACCAGAATTTCAGCAGCAGTCATACTCACGCATTCAAGACTGACGGGGCCGTCTACCAGGTCGAGAATTTCTTTGTAAACATCAATTGCTTTGCGACCTGAATTGGCAACGTGTGAAGGATTGGTCGTGACGCCATCAATGATGCCCCAGTCCCAGGCTTGGCGAATTTGGTCTACGTTGGCGGTATCGAGAAAAAGTTTCATAGCGATTCAGAGAGTCTGGGAGCCAGGGATTAGAGATTCTAGTCCCTAAGCTCTAACCCCTGTTTTTTATTTCCGTACACCTTCAATCACACTGTAAGGCGAGGCTGTGGGTACGATTTTGGTTAATTCAAATCCGGCCTGATAAAACAGTGCGCGGTACTCTGCTTCGGTGCGCTCGAAGCTGCGTAAAAATAGTAACATTTCGAGGTCAAGAAATTTGCCGAGTGATGGTGTGTTCCCTTCAGGAATCACCATTTCGACTACCAGGATTTTGCCGTTTTCGCTCATGGATTCGTGGCAGTTGTGCAGAATTTTCAATGAATGCTCATCATCCCAATCGTGAATGATATGTTTCATAATGTACGCATTGCCGCCTGCCGGAACTGATTGAAAAAAGTCTCCGCCAACAGCTTCACAGCGTCCACTGATAATCGCAGTGGCTCCATCAATGACCGATTGCGCATCATAAAGAACGCCGCTCATCTGCGGATATTTTTCCATGATGGAAGTGAGCAATAATCCGTGCCCGCCGCCCACATCTATGAGTTTATTAATGCCGGAAAAATCGTAGCCGCCAAGCACTGCCGCGCAGGCAGCCGCACTGTTGCTGGTCATGGCGTCGTTGAAAATTTTTGCGTGAGCGGGATTCTCTTCGAGGTAGGGGAAAAATTCTTTGCCATTGATGCGATCAAACGCGGGTGCGCCATGTTGCACACTGTAATTGAGTTCAGCCCACACGCGCATGTGCCAGTCGTCGCTAAAAAAAATTGCAAACGAACGGACGCTATCGGGCGCATCATTGCATAACGGCTCCGCCAGCGGCGTCATACTAAAACGTCCATCGGCATCTTCGCTGAAAACTCCGACACTGGCTGTGGCGCGTAGCAATCGATACAGCGAGCGCGAATGCACGCCAGCAAGTGACGCCAGTTCATCCGCAGTTTTCGGGCCGTCCTTGAGAAAATCCGCAATCCCGAATTTTGCCGCAGCGCCTATCGCTAATGTCGGAATGATACCGAAAAAAATTTGCATTAATTGTGCCGCTGGCGGCGGTCCTTGATTCATTTGGTCAGACATAATTTTTTCGCTTTCGGGGGAGTAAATAGTTAAGGTTTATAAACCGGATTTCGGTTTACTGAAGTTTGCGAAATTTTTCGCCGCCGCGCCGCTCAAAACAGCAGCTATATCTTTGCAGATTGCAGTTACGACGCGGGTCTGTCCTTCACGCGTGAAAGCTCCAATATGCGGCAATAAAATTACATTGTCCATCGCGTTGAAGGCGCTGTCGGATGGCGGCTCTTGAGCGCGAACATCTAACGCGGCTCCGGCAATTTTGTTTTCCTGCAAAGCTTGAAGCAACGCAACTTCGTTGACGACTTCGCCGCGTGAGGTGTTGATGAAAAATGCGCCTGGTTTCATCAGCGCAAATATACTTTCATCAAATAAATTCAAGGTACTTTTTGTCGCAGGCAAGTGACACGAAATAAAGTCTGCTTGCTGCAAAACATTTTCGAGACTGGTCATTGCAGCGCGGGCTTCCATCGCTTTCAGGCTGTCGGCATCCACGAACGGATCGTAAGCAACGATGTCCATCCCAAGCGAACGCGCTTTATTGGCACTGCTGACACCAATGCGACCAAAGCCGACTACGCCTAACGTTTTGCCGAGAATTTCGATGCCGGTGAAATGTTGCCGCTTCCATCCGCCTGCTTTTGTGTCACGGTCTGCGGCAGGAATTTTCCGAGCGAGCGTGAGGATTAATCCGATAGTCAATTCGGCGACAGAATTTGCATTTTGTTCAGGCGTCAGAGCGACGACGATGCCGCGTTCCGAGGCAGCTTGCACGTCTACATTATCAAGTCCGACCCCGGCGCGTCCGATGACTTGCAAATTTTTCGCAGCACCAATCAACTCACGCGTGACCTGTGTTTGATTGCGTACCATCAATGCTTTGTAGTTGCCGATGATGAAATGCAATTCGTCAGGACGCTGCCACAAATCAGGCGCAAATGTGCAATCAAATTTTGATCGAAGTGCGTCCATTTCCGCGCCTGCGATGTTTTCTGAAATTAAGATGTCCGGCATAAAGTTTTGTAGCGCGGGCTGCCAGCCCGCAAGCTGAAATTAACGTAACAAATTAATTCCAAAATAATTGGTAGTGTACGCCTCAGACGCGGGCAAGCTGCCCGCTATACGTGAACTCTGCGATAATTTTTCAGCGTCGCAACCAAAAATAAAATTCCAATCATCGGCATCAGCGCCGCCATAAAAAATACAGGCAAATAACCCGTGCGATCTACAATCATGCCCGTGATGATTGGGAAGATCATGCCACTGACACCGTTGGCTACGCCAGTTAATCCGGTCACACGAGCGACAGCGGAATTCGGAAACACATCCGAAATCGAAGCGAACATATTTGCCGATAAAAATGTATGCCCCAGTAATACTAATGAAATTGCCGCAATCGCTAAGGGAATACTCGTCAGCATTGGCACGACAAAGCTCAATAAACACAGCCCGGCACCGATGAACAAAGTTGTTTGGCGGGCGGATTTAACTTGCAACCCTCTGGCAATTAATAAGCCCGCCACTACGCCGCCGCCAATGCTGCCAAGATCGCCGAAGACAAATGTAACGGAGTTAAAATAGGCACTGTCTTTAATGCTGAGGCCGCGCACATCACGGAAATATTTCGGCATCCAGTACAAATAAAATTCGACGACTGGTCCCACCCAAAAACGACACAGCATCAAGCCCCACGTTTGTGGTAAGCGCAGTAATTGCCGGTTCGTTGGTTCTACTTCTTTTTTCCCAGGATCGTTATCACTTGTTATGTGCTGCAATTCAGCTTGCGTAATGCTCGGATGGTCTTTGGGCTCACGATAAAAAATCCACCAGACAATGACCCAAATTACGCCCAGCAAACTCGGTACTAAAAACCCCGCGCGCCAGCCATAGTGTTCACGAATTGGGATAATCAAAAATGCTGCGACGAATGAACCAAACATCGAAGCGCTATTGAAAACACCAATCGCAAAAGCGCGTTCGCGGACAGGAAACCAGGTTGCTACGAGTTTGTTGCCGCCGGAATAATTGCCGCATTCACCTGTGCCAAGCCAGAATCGAAAAATCCGAAAATGCCAGATCGAATTTGAAATCGTATGCAAGCCATTTCCGAACGACCACCACAAAACGGCGAACGCTAAGCCAATCCGCACACCAACGCGATCCATCAAAAATCCCATCGGAAATTCGCCAAGCATCATCCCGAAACGAAACCACGAAACGATTGTGCCGAACGCTGTATTGGATAATTTGAATTCATCGGTGATGTCGTTACCAAGCACCGCGAGTGCCTGACGATCTACGAAATTGATGACCGTGACAAAAAATAACAACGCCAAAATCTGCCAACGAACCTGGCGGTAAACAGGCGGCATTGATTGTGGGAGTGGTTGACTCATGGTTTTTTTATCTGCTGGAAATCAAATATCAAAAAGCAAAAGTAGGATGCGGAACCAGGGCTTTTTCTGAATTTCTTAAATCAAGTACCGACCATTTACCTTTTGATATTTGCCTTTTGATTTCTCGACGGAAGAAATTTATTTAGCAGCTTGTCGTTGTGGCACAGTCGTAAAAGCTTTCGCCAAACGATACAAATATTCCTGTCCATCAAAGAAAGATTGTACGAGGATGCGTTCGTCTTTGCCGTGCGCACGTGAGTCGTCTATGTCACCGAAAATTCCTGATGTGCCGTACATCGGAATTCCGGCTTTGCGTAAATACAAACTGTCCGTAGCGCCTGTGCTCATCGTAGGCACGACGGCAACGCCAGTCCACATTTCAGTAGTAACACGTTCGATAGCGCTCATGACATCGGGACGCAAGGGTGAAGGCGGGCTTGGTTTTGGATCACGAATTGGTGTAATGGAAATGCGTTCGTCGTTGATGACTTTGATGAGCGTTTGACGAATTGCATCCGCAGTTTCAGTCGGTAGAATACGGCAGTTCACTTTGGCGCGTGCGGTTTGTGGCAAAGCGTTTTCAGCGTGTCCGCCTTCGAGCATAGTCGCTACGCAAGTGGTGCGCAGTGTCGCATTGTATGCGGGTTGATTGGCTAATGTCGCGGCAGCTTTGGTGTCAGAAGCGTTCGCTGCAATCGCTTTCATTGCCGCAGCCGTTTCGCCGGATTCATAATTTGCGCCGCGCTCAAAATAAAGTTTTGTGACTTCGTTCAAGCTCACTGGAAAATCGAATTGCGATAATTTTTGTAAACCATTCGCCAGCGTATAAATCACGTTATCTTTCACCGGACGCGAACTATGACCGCCTTTGCCTTTCACTTCGAGCAGAAAACTTTGGTAGACTTTTTCGCTGGCTTGCACCGAATTAAATAATTTTTTGCCATTGCGAATTGCACCGCCGCCGCCTTCATTTAAGCCAAAATCCGCGTCAATTAATTCACGATGATTTTTGACGAGCCAGTCCACGCCGTTGAAATCTCCGCCTTCTTCGTCTGCGGTCAACGCTACGATAATATCGCGGTCGGGCTTGTAGCCTTCCTGTTTGAAGCGAAGCAGATTCGCCACAAAAATCGCTGCCATTGCTTTATCGTCAGACGTGCCGCGTCCATAGTAATAGCCGTCCTGCTCTAAAAATTTGAATGGATCAACCGACCAGTCTTCGCGTTTGGCTTCGACCACGTCAATGTGCGCGAGCAACAAAATCGGCTTGCGCGCGCCTGTGCCGTGATAACGCACGACAAGATTTTGTTTACGCGGATTCGGGCCGAGAATTTTTATATCTTCGTCAGGAAATCCCGCAGCCTTAAAACGTGCAGCCATCGCTTCGACAGCTTCGGTGCAATTGCCGACAGAATCGGTCGTGTTGATTTCGATGAGTTGCTTGAAGATGTCATAGGCGAGTTGGCGCGGCGGCAAAAGTTTTTGTGCTTGTGCGCTTACAATCGTACCTAGTACAAATAGTGAGATGGTCAATATTTTTTTCACGGTGAATCTCCTGATTGAGGAAATGAAAGTTTTGTCAATCTGACAATCAGATTATTGAGATAATCCTGTAACTCCTGCCTTGAAACATCGCCAGGCGGAATTAAGTCTTCGCCTAATTCGATTTGCTGCAAAACCCAGGCTAACTGGGCGTGGGTCAGCCCGCGATCTTTTTGCTGTGCTGCGACCAGTGCATTTTCAAGCGAATAACCAAGTGTTTCTAAAGCGCGAACATCTACTAAATCACGGATTCCTGAACGCGAAAGCAAGGCACATAACTTGTTTGCTAAAATTTCTTCTGGCGGGTCAACGCGGATTGCTCCAACAAGGAGCTTTTTGGAGCTTGTCTGTGCGACCCGTTCTCTCACTAAATCAATGACAATGGCATCATCGTTTCGGCGTAACAATAAACGACGAAAATCAGGAGAGGTTTGCAGTGATTCTAGTGAAGCATTCATTTGTTGCGCAACGTCCTGCACCACAGAGAATCCTTCATTAACCACATCATCAAGTGTAAATAAATCTAAATCATATGTTTCCCGATGTCCTAAATGAAATCCCACCAGTGCCGCACTACCAGTCAGAAAAAATCTGTGTTCGCGCTGAAAAAATGCGGTAAGAAAATCCATCTGAAGGGTGCTGAGGTGATGATTAGCCAAGTAATCCTTCTTTCTGCCAACTCTGTAACAAAAATTCCCAGAACGCACGTCGTCGCCCTAACAAGGGCGCAAGCTCATTCCATCGTTGCCAAATTTCTTGCGGGGAAGTGAACTGCCAAACATCTGTATCACGCGCCTCTCGTAATAATTTAGCCAATAACCGTTTTTGCTCAGGTGCAGATGCAGTCCTAAGCCGCTGCGTGAATTCCAGCACAGTCATTGGCTCATCCCATAAAAAATAAGGAACGACGGCTGAATTTTTCAGATCAGTCGAAAGCATAACTACACGCTGTACGCTTCAAGATATTTCACGCCCGTACCGGTATTAAAAATCACGATGCGGTCATTTGCCGTGACCGTTCCTGCCGCTAACATTTTCTTGAGCGCGGAAAAACACGCCGCGCCTTCGGGAGCGCAGAATAAGCCTTCGGCTGCGCCTACGACTTTGGTATCGGCAATCATTTCTTCGTCGGTGACGGAAATCGCGCCGCCGCCGCTCTTGCGCAGAATGTCGAGCATGATGAAATCGCCAATGGCTTTTGGTACGCGCAAGCCGGATGCTGCCGTATGCGCGTTTTCAAACTCCGGTGCTTCGTCCCAGCCGTTGTCGAAGGCACGAACAATCGGTGCACATCCTGCTGCCTGAACTGTATACATACGCGGACGCATGCTTCCGATCCAGCCCATTGCTTCCATTTCGTCGAATGCTTTCCACATACCAATCAGGCCAGTGCCACCGCCAGTGGGATACAAAATCACATCCGGCAAAGCCCAGTTGAATTGTTCGGCTAATTCATAGCCCATCGTCTTTTTGCCTTCGATGCGGTACGGCTCTTTTAGCGTCGAGACATCAAACCAGCCTTCGGCTTCCTTGCGTCTGCCAACTTCTGCGCCGCAATCGGTGATGAGGCCGTCAATCAACGTGACTTCCGCGCCGAGTTGCTCACATTCGATGCGATTGGCGGCGGGCGTATCGCGTGGCATAAACACATGCGCAGGGATTCCGGCAGCCGCAGCAAACGCCGCCATCGCGCCACCCGCATTGCCTGCGGTGGGAATCGCTAATTTTTTGACGCCTAATTCTTTCGCCATCGAAATCGCAGTCGTTTGCCCACGCGCTTTGAATGATCCGGTCGGATTAGGCGCTTCGTCCTTGATGTAAAGATGCGGAAGATTTACCTGCGCACCTAATCGTTTCGCATGTAGCAGCGGCGTCCAGCCTTCGCCTAAGCTGACGATGTTTTCGTCGTGAACAACAGGCAAAACTTCGCGGTAACGCCAGAGCGAAGAGACACGGGTTTTCAGACTTTCTTTCGTCAAAGTCTCTGCCGCTTTTTTCAAATCGTAGCGTACGAGCAACGGCTTACCGCATTGTGTGCAGAGGTTATAAAGTTTATTGGCTTCGTAATTCGTGCCGCATTTGGCACATTCAAGATTGGTAACAAACATAGTGGTCGGTGGTCGGTGAGCGGTGGTCGGATTCCTTTAGCAAGCTTCCTTTGGTTTATCTGCTAAATTAGCGGGCTGGGGTTTTACCGACCACCAGTCACCGACTACCGATCACTTTTTAAGTAGTGATTGAATCGCCTTTGCCATCCATGAAGTCCTTGTTTTTATCGCCGACCCAGTAACGCGCTCCGGCGATGCACCAGATGAATTCAAGCGGGTCTTCCTGCGAAAAAACGGGATGATAATTCATCATTGGAATCGTCACCATGTCGCCTTCGTTGACGTTGTGAACGAAGCACATTTTTTCAGGTGATTCGTAAACTTCCATGGAGCCGTGACCTTTGATGAAAATATAGACCTCTTCTTGATCGGTGTGATTATGTGGCGGCCACGAACGTTGATGCGCCTGGAAAAATGTGTAGCCCGCAATTAATTTGTCAGCGGCTTCCGGCACATCGAACATCATGAAAACGTCTTTGCCCGCGAGGTGACGAATGCGGTCTTCGCGCTGGGAATATTCGGCGAATTTGGAATGATGAATCGGATGCACGTTCTCGGCGGTTGCGGAACACTGCATCACTTTGGCGATGTCAGATTGGAGATTGGAAATTTGAAATTGTGCGCCCTTCGGAATGTATAGCGTGTCGTATGAATCAAGCTGATATTCGTTGTCGTTAACCGTGACGCTCGCCGCGCCCTTCCACATAAATAGCAGCGTCTCTTCGTGGGCGAAGCAAATACTGCCCGATGACGTATGCGCGGGCAATTCGTATTCGCCGCAACTCAGCCAATTCAACTGCGAAGTTGCAGGCGTGAAATGCTGGCGATAGGTGACCTTGGCAGCGGTGGTTTTGAAAAGTGTTCCGGGTTTGACGGAATCACTTTTATAAATCGGATCGGCAATTTGTGCTGGTGGTACAGCCAATTGCAGAGCTTGTGAGGCTGAATCCATTGTTTACTCCTATAGAAAAAGGAGTCGGTAGCCAGGAATCAGAAGTCAGACAGAAAAAGGAAGGTCCCAATTCCTACCGACTACCGACCAATGACTACCGACTACCACTAAAATTAATATTCCAGTCGCAATCCAAACTGCCACTGACGCGGAGTCGTCGAAGGCAATATGCTGGTGATTTTGCCCGCTGAACCGGGGCAATCCACGCAAGTGCTGGGTTGGTTAAAGTTGATGTGATTGGCGAAATTGAACGACTCCGCACGGAATTGCGCCTGGAATCGCTCGGTGATATGGAAGTTCTTGAAGAAAGATATGTCCCATAAGGAAACCCCAGGTCCAAGCAAGCGGTTGCGGCCTACGTTGCCGAAAACGCCGCGTTGCGGACGCCGCCACGGGCCGTCGGTTTGGCCATTCGCGGTAAGCGCCACGGAAGTGGTCTTGAACCACTGATCACGCGTTTGATTGTCAGCGTGCCAATCACCA
>JANMKB010000324.1:0-5414 GCA_031371805.1 Blastocatellia bacterium
CGCAAACACCGTCGGCTTGCCTGGGTGCATCGCTACTTTCTCAACAAAAATTTCCGCGCCCAATTCCTGTAACGCAGGCTTGACCAAATCGTAATCGCCCATCGAAACGCCGCCCGACAGCATCACCACATCGGCGATAGCGGCGGTTTCGGCAATCGCGCGTTTCGTCTCTTCAAAATTATCGCGCACAATGCCCGCGCTCAAGACTTCGGCTCCGGCGGCTTGTGCATACCCAGCCAGCGAAAATGTATTGGAGTTACGGATTTGCGCCGGCCTGGGTTTTTCCCAAACTTCGACCAACTCAGTCCCGGTCGAAAGCACAACCAAACTCGGACGAACTCCGACATCCACCATCGCACAACCAAAAGTCGCCAGCACCGCAGCAGCGGCAGGAGTGATAACAGCCCCGGCTTCGATCATCAATTTTCCGGCTTTGGCTTCGACGCCGCGCGGGGTGATGTTTTGTCCAGGTTTGGTTGGCTCCTGAATTTCGACGACGCCATTCTGTGCATTGATGACTTCGATTTTCTGCACCGCATCGGCTCCGGCGGGAACCGGCGCACCGGTCATAATACGCACGGCCTCGCCAACGCCGATGAAGCCGTTGAAGGCCTTGCCTGCTGCGACTTCGCCAATTTCTTTGAGCCTCGCGGGATTGTCTGAGGTAGCCGTTGTCAGGTCTGCCGAACGCACCGCATAACCATCCATCCGCGCCCGATCAAATGGTGGCATATCAAGATCAGAAAACACATCTTGCAGCAGAATTCGACCGAGCGAATCAGCCAGCGTCACCGCTTCGCTTCTGTTCCTCGCGTCAGGCGTGTGCGCGAGCATGAGGTCAAGTGCGTCTTCGATTTTGAGCATAGATTTTATTTAGCCACAAAGACGAGGGAATGTCAGCACCGCAGCAATAGAAAAGCCGCCCGACAATCAAGGCGAGCGGCTGACTAACCAATCAAAAATTATTACGAAAGAACTGTGTTTGAAGGAATGGCGGAGCCGACGGGACTCGAACCCGCGACCTCCGACGTGACAGGCCGGCGTTCTAACCAACTGAACTACGACTCCGCATTTTCAAACAATCGCTGCAAATTTGCTGTCACTCATTTGCACCTTGTAATTTGGTAGGCACGGAGGGACTCGAACCCCCAACCTTCTCCGTGTAAAGGAGACCGTCTACCATTGACAGTACGTGCCTGCCTCACAAGGCTGGTAATACTACAAGGCGAAGCGGAGCCTGTCAAGCCGTGCCTTCAATCATTCACAGGCAAATTTTCTGACTGTTGAAAGCGCAAGATCATTTCCGGGAACAGGCGAAAAAAGCTTTGCTCAAATTCCTGATAATTGGCGCGCAAATCAATGATGCTGTGTGCCAGCGGTTCGCCACGCGTCAACCGCCGTGACATCCGTTGCAAGGTCAATTCAATCCATTCCAGTTTTTCATACGAAGCCAGCCAATCCTGCGCAATCATCACCGGCGCCATCTGCTGCATTTTTTCCGGCAAAAACTCGTGCTGCGTTTTCAGCGTCTCATACACATTTTGGGTGAACGTGCACAGTGGAACATCGCTGAATGATGACCAGTTTTTGGCAAGGCAATGATCGTAAAAAATATCCAGCGCGATGCCTGCAAATCGCCTGCGCTCAGGAGCAAATTGTCGTTTCGCCGCCAAAACAATTTCGTGCGCATCCGTAAACGAATCAATTTGGCGATGGAGTTCAATGCTGCGGCGGACATTTGGCAGATAATTATTTTTATCCGCGCCCTTCACAAAATCGCCGAGCATCGCGCCGAGCATCGCCTCAGACGATTCGCTGGATAAAAATAAATGCGCAAGGTAATTCACTCTTTCACCTTCGCCACAACAAACGTCACATCATCATCCTGCGCGCGACTTCCCGCCCACTCATCACCAGCCTTCACCATTCGATCAATAATTTCCTGCGGCGCAAGATTTCCAACTGACGCCAGCAACGCTCTGACATTTTCGTAATCAAACATTTCATTTGCATCGTTGAATCTTTCCGGCAAACCATCACTCATCATGACTATGACATCGCCGGAGGCAAGCTCGCGCTCTTCCTGACGGTATTGATAATTGGCGATCCCACCGAGCGGTAAGGCTTTGATAAAAATTTCTTCGACAGTATTCGTCGCGGCGCGATAAATATACAGCGGCGGCATTCCGGCAATACAAAAAGATAACTGTCGTTCCTTCAATTTGACCATCGTCATCGCCATAAACAAGCCGCGCAATTTCATCTCTTTCAGTACCCGCGTTTGACGCTGGAAGATGTGCGGAATGTCGGGATGGTACGCCAATGAAATAAACAAACTTTTGACGACAGAAACCAGCGTACCTGCCTTCAAGCCGTGTCCCGTTGCGTCGCCCACCGCAATCGTCAGCGTCCCGTCTTCACTCGTGTGAAAGTCGTAGTAATCGCCGCCGACTTCCGACGCGGTTTTCATGTACGCGGCGATATCAAGATGTGGCAGGTTGGGCAATTTCTTCGGCAGCATCGAAAGCTGCAACTGGCGGGCTTCTTCGAGTTCAGCGGCGCGGCGTTGGTTTTCGGCTTCGACTAATGCAAAGCGGGCTTTTTCCTGTTCGCGTTCGAGGGCAAGTGCGCCTGCGGCGCGTTCGTGTTCGACTTGTTTGACAAGCTGCGCGTCGAGATTGGTGCTGGTGCGGGCGAACTGGCGGGCGAGATAAATCGTGATCGTAAGCAACAGCCCGTAGAAGCCTAAAATGTCTGTCAAAAGATAAATACTTGTAGGCAACTCGACTGTGTTCAAACCAAGCATAAGTTCTCTTAACAAAGTTATGTCAAACAGGAAAATACCGATTCCGACAATCCAGGCATCTTGCATCCGGCGGCGAATCGCCCGCACCATAATGCGCGTGAGTTCTATGCCGACGGCAATATTGAAGACGTTATACAGCCACACTGAAACCGTATCATGGAAAAATGCAAGCTGGAAAAGATAGAGCGCGGCTACTGCCGGAAAAATCCGGAAATAACGCGGAATACGACACTCAAAATCCGTATAAAGAAAAGCAAGCAGAGCAATTACTGCGAAAACCCAGGTAGAGTAAAACAAAAGGTAACACCAATAATAAACAACCGTTCCAGAATGGTAAGACGCAATGCCAATAAAAAAAACGTTATTCAGCGTTTCACTTATTAAATAAAGGCTGTAATATAAATTTCCGCGTTGGCGAGGATAAAGCGTGAACAGCAATAAATGCAGAATGAAGAAAGAGAAGAGAACCGTCGCCTGAACCGTGGTATAAGCAAACCCGAACCCCAACTTCCAGCCCTGATTGGCGGTATCATCGAATTTTTTTATTTGAGCAGCAAATCCGATTCCTCCGGCTCCAACTTTGATAGTTCCTTTTCCCAATAACCATTTGCCGTAACCGGAATTAACATCTGCAGCCGCTTGATTCGAGTAACGCACGGCAAGGAGATGTTCGCCCGTGCCGTCAAAAACAATACCGAGTGGTTCAGCGTTCGGATTATAAGGAACTTCCGTCGCAATCGTGTTTCCAACGATACCGAAGCGTTTAATCAGCTTGCCGTCCAGATAAATTTCCGACGCTCCTAACTGCGCTGTTTCCAGATTCAGTGGCACATTGACGAGCGCGGGCGCGACATTCAGGCGAAGCCGCAGCCAGCCGCTCCCGTTCCAACCCGTCTGCGGCAAACTGTCTTTCGTCATCGCCGAACTTTTCAGAGTTTCCCAACTCGAATCATCAAGCTGCGGGTTCGCCCAATTCGCATCATCACCCGAATGATATTTCCAGCCGAGCTTGTCGAGTTCAAAAGATTTGCCGTTTTGCAATTGGTCAGCAGTCAAGACCGTTTGTGCCTGTGCAGTAATAACAGGCAGGCAAAGCAAAAAGAAAATTGTCACGAGAATAATCGTTTTTGAAACAGTTATCTGCATATTAGAAATATTTGCATCAAAGCATAAAACATTTGTATAATCAAAAAATGAACTCGAACGTCTTAAAAAATCGCGCAACCAGAAGAACCACGGTTACTTTAGAAGCCGATGTTGCGAATTTTATTCAGCAAACTCTCAGCCAAAATAAAGATCTCAAAGAAAAACAACTCATCAATAAACTGATTCGCTCCGGCATTAAAAATGAGCGCGGTCAACCCGCCGTTACATTCAAAATCAAGCGCTTCAAATCAAAACTTTCGCCCGAAATATCGGCGGCGGATTTGGCACAAATGCTTGACGAAATTTAGTCATAAACACCCGAAAACTTATGGATTATCTGCTCGACAGCAATATTCTGCTTTATGCCAAAATGGACGCAATGCCGGAGCATAAAATCGTTTCCAAATGGCTCGAAGCGACGGTTTCTGATCGCAACAACACGCTACATATTTGCGAAACGAGCATTTTGTCTTTCTTAAGAATCGCCACCAACGAAAAAGTTTTTCAGCCGATTTTGCCGACGCACGACGCGCAAAACTTTATCGAATCTTTGCTGAATTGTCCCAACGTCAACCTCCTATGCGCATCGGCGAATCATTTCACGGAAGTAACAAAATTGATGGACAAATTGAAGCTGCGCGGAAATCTGGTGATGGACGTTCATTTGGCAGTTTTAGCGTTGAGCATTGGCGCGACGCTCGCCACCCGTGATAAAGATTTCACTAAAATTCCTTATCTAAAAATCTTCAATCCGCTTGCTTACTAAAGTATCATGCCGACATGAAAAATTCTTTACATCCAAAAACTGGCCTCTGCACGAAGTAACCGATGGCGAATGTGAAGATGTCTTTTTCAATTTGCCGCTCATTATTGCTGTCGATAAAAAGCACTCTGCCAACGAAAGCAGATTATTTGCGTTAGGGCGAACCGATGCCGAACGCTGGGATCGCTTTTACCCTCAGGAATAAGTTGATTCGGGTCATTTCTGCTCGTGATATGACCAAACGTGAGGAAAGAATTTATGCCGAAAAAACTAAAAGAGATTCCAGTGCTACCTAACGAAACCGCCGAGCGTGAATTTTGGGCCGCCAACGATTCGACCGATTTCATTGACTGGCAAACAGCAGAATCAGTTGTACTGCCGAAACTAAAACCGACTACGCGCACGATCTCGCTCAGACTTTCTGCTTCTATGCTGGCGAAAATCCGTTTGGTCGCCAACAAACGCGATATGCCTTATCAATCGCTCATCAAATCATTTTTGCAGGAACGCATTGACGAAGAACTAAAACTTTCCAAAGCCTGATTCACAGCCGCTACAATTTCACTCCGGCAGCTTCATCCGTTTCTGCAAATCGTTGTAGCGCGGGTCGTTTTTGAATCAACGACAATTGGCCATCAATCTTTCGACTATTTCAATTTTTTGATGCTGGCATTCTTCATCAACGAAGTCATTTGGGTG
>JANMKB010000340.1:0-2069 GCA_031371805.1 Blastocatellia bacterium
ACGGATTTGGTTTTGACCTGCACCGAAATGTTGCGTAAAGCAAAAGTTGTCGGCAAATTCGTCGAATATTTTGGTGCAGGTGCAGCTTCGTTATCGCTGGTGGATCGCGCCACGATTGCGAACATGGCGCCTGAATATGGGGCGACGATGGGCTTTTTCCCGATTGACGAAGAGACGTGTAATTACCTGAAAGCTACAGGCCGTAGTGAGGAACAGGTCGAATCATTTAGAAATTATTTCCAGGCGCAGGAGTTGTTTGGCATGCCGCAGGCTGGCGACATCGAATACAGCCAGACTTTAGAATTAAATCTTGCCGATGTTGTACCCAGTGTTGCTGGCCCGAAACGTCCGCAGGATCGAATTGAGTTGCGCCAGATGAAAGCAAAATTCACCGAATTGTTTCATAAGCCAGCCAGTGAAAATGGCTACGACAAACCAATGACAGAACTTACCCGGCGTTTTGCGGCGACGATTGGCTCACATCCGCGTGAAACCCCGAAGACATTAACGGGAGGTGGGTCACAAGACCCGGAAACTGTACCACGAGCCAAAACAGATAAGACAACGGCGGACAATACCAGCACGTGGACAGAAACCGAAATGATGAATAATCGTCCGACGCCTGATCGCGTGGAAGAAGTCGTTACTGAAATGCCCAAAATCTCAGTAGATTTAGGGCACGGAGATGTCCTCATCGCCGCGATCACTTCCTGTACCAACACTTCCAATCCCGGCGTGATGTTAGCCGCTGGCCTGCTGGCCAAAAAAGCTGTTGCGCAGGGCTTAGCCGTGAACCCCGCCGTCAAAACTTCGCTGGGGCCAGGCTCGCGTGTCGTCACAGAGTATTTGCATAAAACCGGGTTGCAGGAATATCTGGATCAGCTTGGATTTAATACCGTGGGTTATGGCTGCACGACCTGCATTGGTAATTCAGGGCCGCTTGATGCCGGCCTTGAAGAAGCCATCACGAAAAATGATGTCGTTGCCGCTTCGGTCTTATCGGGCAATCGTAATTTTGAAGCGCGTGTGCATCAAAATATCAAAGCGAATTTTCTGATGTCACCGCCTTTAGTTGTGGCTTTTGCTCTGGCAGGACGCGTCAATATTGATTTGTCCAGTGAGCCGATTGGAAAAAATCAGGACGGCAAAGAAATTTATTTGCAGGACATCTGGCCGTCACAGGAGGAAATAAAAGCTGTGATGAGCGCGGCAACAGATGCTGAAACATATCGTCGCCTGTACAGCGATTTCACTTCGGAAAACCCCTTGTGGAATGAAATCCCCAGCAGCACAGGCGATGTCTATCAATGGGATGAAAAATCAACGTATATTCAGCAACCGCCGTTTTTTGAAAATTTCGGGATGGATGCTGGAACTGCCGCGAACCTGACTGGTGCGCGTGCCCTGGCGATTTTTGGCGATTCGGTTACGACTGATCACATCTCGCCCGCAGGTTCAATCAAGGCGACTTCGCCAGCGGGCATTTATTTGCAGGCACAAAATGTGACGCCGGCAAATTTCAATTCTTACGGTTCACGGCGCGGCAATGACCGCATTATGACGCGTGGCACATTTGCCAATGTGCGCATTAAAAATCTGATGGTTCCCGGTGTCGAAGGCGGTGTGACGAAGCTGCAACCGAGTGGTGAACAACTTAGTATTTACGATGCCGCGATGAAATATCAGGAGCTTGGGACTCCGCTGGTTATTTTCGCGGGGCAGGAATATGGCACAGGCAGCTCACGCGATTGGGCCGCAAAAGGCACGCGGTTGTTGGGCGTGAGCGCAGTCATTGCACAAAGCTTCGAGCGCATTCACCGTTCCAACTTAGTCGGCATGGGCGTCCTGCCGTGTCAGTTCAAAGACGGCGTTACGGCACAAACGTTAAGTTTGGACGGCACAGAATCGTTTGACATCACAGGTCTGGAAGATGGGATCAGGCCCATGATGAATGTGAATTTAGTGATTCATCGCGCCACTGGTGAGCAACAGGAAGTCCCTGTGATCCTGCGCATTGATACGCCGATTGAAGTTGAATATTACCTGCACGGCGGCATCCTGCCGTATGT
>JANMKB010000437.1:0-12285 GCA_031371805.1 Blastocatellia bacterium
ATTGACGAAGAGCGCAGCCGCTACGTGACCATGATTGGAACCGAAGTTGCGGATCGTCTTTATGGCAGGCGCGAGGTCGTGGGGCAGGAAATCAAAATTGACGGCTTGCCGTTTGAAATCATTGGCGTAGCGAAAGAACAGGGTACTGTTTTTGGTCAGTCACAGGACGAATTCGCGACCATTCCCATTACTACTTTCCAGAAAATGTGGGGTACGCGACAGAGCCTTTCAATCTCAATTAAAGGGCCTGAAAAAGTTAATTTCATGGATTTGCAGGATCAAACGCGAATGCTGATGCGCGCCCGGCACAAAGTTCCTTACAGCGAAAAAGATACGTTTGGCCTTGTGACAGCAGATGCCATCAACGATTTATTCAAAACGCTGACGGGCACGATTGCGATGGTCGCGCTGGGCGTGACTTCGATTTCATTAGTTGTCGGCGGCATTGTCATTATGAATATTATGCTGGTCGCAGTTACCGAACGCACCCGCGAAATTGGCATTCGTAAAAGCTTGGGCGCACGGCGTAAAGACATTTTGATGCAGTTCCTGATCGAATCTGTAGTGCTTTCGGGTTGCGGTGGATTGATTGGCCTGGGCGTTGCTTATGCCATTAAATTGGGACTGGTTAAATTCACCCCGGTTCCGGCTTCGATGCCTTTATGGGCAGTCGCACTGGCGTTAATTGTCTCAACTTCCACAGGTGCAATTTTTGGCATTTACCCTGCCTGGAAAGCTGCGCGGCTTGATCCGATTGTAGCTTTACGGGCGGAATGAAAGGGTGGTCGGTGGTCGGTCTTTTATCGAAAGCTTGCATTGGCCTTCAACTTAGCTAATATTTAATGCGATAACCACCAATCACTTACCACCGACCACGGATCACCACCCTATATGCAAAAACAACATTTCAAAGAATTAGCGACACAGGCAATGGGTACATTGTGGTCGCACAAATTCCGCTCATTCCTGACCGTGCTGGGTGTCGTCATTGGAACCGCAACCACCATTGCTGTGTCTTCCATCGTCAGCGGCATGGAACAAAGCTTCAAAGAACAAATTGAGCAGTTCGGGACAAATACGGCTTTCGTCAGCCGCTTTCGTGGTGGCCCAAGATTCGGCGATCTCACTGAAGAAGAGCGCAAACGCAAACCGATCACTTACGAAGATGCTCTTGCCATTAGTCAATTGTCGCTGGTCGAAGCCGCCTCGCCTGTCCTGCGCCCTGACTCACTTCCCCCAACGGTTAAGTACCGCGATAATCAAGTCCGCACTTCCAATGTGCGTGGCGTGTGGGCAGCTTATGCCCGCACCCGTGACGTAGCCCTCGATACCGGACGATTTTTCACCGACACCGAAGACGAGCATAAACTTCCGGTTTGTGTGATTGGCTGGCAAATTAAAGAAAAACTTTTTTCCGGCTATGATCCGCTGGGCAAGGAAATTTCCATCGGCTCAAAAATGTTCACGGTCGCTGGCACATTGACGCAAAGCAAGCAGGGATTTGGCGGCCCCAGCAATGACAATATTATCTATATTCCGTATAGCCTGATGCATACAATGTATCCGGGGCAGGAAGATAACTTTGTGGTGATGAGTGCCGCCAGTGGCAAGCTCGACAAAATGATTGACCAGGTAACAGAGCTTTTACGTCGTCGTCGCAATGTTTCAGCCGGGCAGGAAGCCGACGGATTTTCGGTCAATACCGCTAGCGGCATCATTGAATCTTTCGGTAGCATTTTGAATATGGTTGCGCTTGTCATCATTCCCATCACCAGCGTAGCGTTGCTCGTTGGCGGCATCGGGGTGATGAATATCATGCTCGTTTCAGTCACGGAACGCACCAAAGAAATCGGCATTCGCCGCGCCATTGGCGCACGCAAAATTGACATCATCATGCAGTTTTTATTAGAGGCGATGGTGTTGACCGGAATCGGTGGCGTGCTGGGAATTGGCTTTGGCTTTGTGGTCAGCGGCTTGTTGAAGCTGATCAGCTTCCCTTCCGCTATTCCGCTGGTTTGGGTGGGCATTGGCTTTGCTGTTTCTGTCGCGATTGGCCTGATCTTCGGCATTTACCCCGCCGTTAAAGCCGCACGCCTTGATCCGATTGAGGCCTTACGCTACGAGTAAACTGCCAATTTCACAAAAAATAACTTTCCTCTTTTTCCTCTCTCGGTTTACTATTCAGGGAGCTTAAAAAGGAGATTTTTTACTATGTCACTTGCTATTCATACTTCAATTGATCAACTGCCAGCGCCGCTTATTCACGATGAAAAAACGCCTGACAGTTATCGTAACTACGAAGCTGAAACCCGCGATACCGTAAAGCAGCTCTATCAACTCAACCACGCGCAGCAAACGCTTGCTTTCGTCTTAGCGAAAAAGGCCGAGTACACGAAAAAGGACAAAGCTGAAATGAGCGTGTGGGAAGCGATGGATTTTTTAAATAATTTAGTGGATGACAGCGACCCCGATATTGAGTTGCCGCAAATTGATCACGCGCTGCAAACCGCCGAAGCGATTCGCCAGGACGGACATCCGCGCTGGTTTATCTTAACGGGGCTAATTCACGATCTCGGTAAGGTTTTGTGCTTGTTTGATGAGCCGCAATGGGCTGTCGTGGGCGATACGAATCCCGTCGGTTGCGCTTTCTCGAACAAAATAGTTTACCCGGAATTTTTCAGCGAAAATCCTGATTCAGCCAATCCAAAATACAATCCGCCCAACGGGATTTATGCCGCAGGCTGCGGCCTCGACAACGTGCATTTAAGCTGGGGGCACGATGAATATTTGTATCACGTCGTCAAAGATTACTTACCGGCAGAAGCGCTGGCGATGATCCGTTATCATTCGTGTTACGTTGTTCATCAGGCTGGCGAATACGGACAATTTTTGACTGCCCACGATCAGGAAATGATGAAATGGGTACGTGCTTTCAATCCTTACGATCTTTATTCCAAAGTCGAAGTCCGCCCGAATTTTGCTGAACTGAAACCGTATTACGAAGAATTAGTAGCCGAATATTTTCCCCAAAAATTGCGGTGGTAACGAAGCTTGTTCCCTTACCACTGTCACCCTTATCACGCAAATTGTGCCCAATAAACACGACACCAAATAAAAAGCTGTATCGTTTTTTCAACTAATCACGTCTTCTCATAAGGTCAAACATAAACATAAGTTTTGGCAAGTAAAACTACCATCAGCGCGGATGAAAGAGAATATTCCCGGGTTTACTGACAAGTGCAAAAGTCAGTGTTATTCTTGGGGCATCTCGACATCTGGCAATACTCAAACCCTTAATTTTATGCAGGAGAATTTTGAAAATGAAAAAACAGCTTACGATTTTACTGACCTTAACACTGGCATCATTGCTCATCGTTGCAGGCCTCGCCAGTGCCAGACCCACACCAGCCGACAAGCCAAAGCCCAAAAAAGAAAAAGGCTTTAAGACCATCTGGGATGGCAAAACTTTCAACGGTTGGAAAATTGCCGAACCGGAGAAAAAAAGCTGGTCCATTCAGGATGGCGCAATTATTGCCAAAGGCGAACGCAGCCATTTATATTACGTCGGCGATCCAAAACCCTTCGTGAATTTTGAATTAAAAGTTGACGTCATGACCGAGCCGAAATCCAACGGCGGAATTTATTTTCATACACAATGGCAGGAAACCAGTTGGCCTAAAAATGGCTTTGAAGTCCAGGTCAACCAAAGCCATGGCGACTGGAAAAAAACTGGCAGTCTTTACGATGTCGTTAATGTAAAAGAAAATTTTGCCAAAGACAATGAATGGTACAGCTACGACATCATCGTCAAAGGCAAACACGTCACCATCAAAATCAATGACAAAGTCGCCGTTGACTGGGAGCAACCCGCCGACCGCCAACCCGGCAAAGATTTCGCACGCATGCTGGACAAAGGCACTTTCGCTTTTCAGGCGCATGATCCAGGCAGCGTCGTGCGTTATCGCAACGTTCGGGTGAAGCGTCTGGACTAATTCTGTGCCCTGAGTGGGAGGGCAGTTTAGCTGGCACTCCTACTCAGGTTCCGGCCTTCTTTCTTGACAAGCCTCTGACTCCCCCCTAAGCTTCAACCTACGATTAAGACTAAGCATCAACTAACTAAATTTCTACAATTCGGAGACACCACTCGTGCCATTCTTTTTTGACCTTTCGTCTACTTTTCCCCTTGCTACGCGTAGCCCCTTTGAGCCTGTCGTGGTCAAAGACGAAGTTCCCGTTGACCTGAATTCGGCTACCGAAGTTCCAGCCGAGCCAATCATAGATACCGGCCTGCCAATCCCGTCGCATTACGACATAGATGTCATGCGCCTGCTCGTGCAGGACCCGTTTCATCTGTATGTTTACTGGCAGCTCAAAGACAATCCGTTTGAGCGGCTGAAACGTCTTTTTCCAACCAGTGAATTTCATACCGTCTTGAAATTAATTGATGAGACAACCAATATTGCAGTTTTTTTCGATGCTGCATTTGGGCGCGATTATTGGTTCAGTGTCTTCCCTGACCGTACTTACAAAGTCGAAATAGGCCTCCGCTCTGAAGCACAGGGATACATCAAACTGATGACCTCAAATGCGGTGACAACGCCACGCGGTACGATTTCCGATCAGGAAGACACCGACACCCAATATCAAATTTCAGCGGATGAATACGTGGAGGTCTTACGCGAAAGCCATCTCGTCCCGGAACGCGCCTTCACGCCGCAGGGAATTTTGCCAGTCGCTGGCACACCTGAACAGCAAACTGCCTTCTGGGAAGCAATGCCCGATTCCTTCCAACATTTGATGAGCATCATTGCCGATGTGCAGGCCGGACGCGATTACGAAAAATTGTGGGAGAAATTAAGTCAGGCGGAACTGACTTCGCTGGTCCATGAATTTTTATCTATCATCAACCGGATGAGTAGCGATGGAGAATTAGGCTATATGCTGTTGCTCCGACATTTGCCTGAATTGTTACGCCGCACCCTGTCCGCCGAAGGAGCTATCGAAGTCAGTGGGCCAATGAGCCTTTATCTCGCCGAGCGCTTAGGCATCGCAGCTTCAGAAATGAGTACGCTGCCATCGCAGGTTAATTTTGTTTCTTCGTCAGAGCAAAACGCAAAGCCGGGAAAATGGTTGCCGAGTATGAATAATTGATTGTCCCTGCTATTTTTTATCTCTTGATATTTGCTCTCGGTTTTACTGTTCACTGTTCACTAACCACTGCTAACGATTTTTTATGGAAACTGGATACTTAAGCCTCGTCCTTCACGCGCACTTACCATTTGTGCGGCATCCCGAATACCCTGATTTTCTCGAAGAAGACTGGCTCTACGAAGCCATCAGCGAAACCTACATTCCATTGCTCGTCGCGTTTCAAACGTTGCGCAATGAAGGCGTAAAATTTCGCCTCACGATGTCTATGACGCCGCCGCTGTGTGAGATGCTGGCTGATTCATTGCTTCAGGAACGATATTCGCATCACCTCGATAAACTCTGCGAATTGGCCGAAAAAGAAGTCGAGCGCACGCGCAACGAAGCAATGAATTTTCATTCGGCAGCCTTAATGTATCAGCGGCATTTCAACGAATGCCGCGAAGTCTTTGAGCATCAATACAACCGCAATATTATTCGCGGTTTCAAGGAGCTACAGGACGAAGGCTATCTGGAAATTATTACCTGTGGCGCAACGCACGGCTTCCTGCCCCTGATGTCCAGCGATGAGGCCAAACGTGCGCAAATTCAAATTGCTAAAACAAATTACATCAAACATTTCGGACGCGCTCCGCGTGGGATTTGGTTAGCCGAATGCGCGTTCGGCCTAGGCGATGATCGCTTTTTAAAGGAAGCCGAAATTCAATTTTTTATCTCTGATGCACACGCCATTTTGTACGGCTCTCCGCGTCCGAAACGTGGCATTTATGCGCCTGTCATAACGCCGCAGGGAGTGGGCGTATTCGCTCGTGATACCGAAACCAGTGAACAGGTCTGGAGTTCTGAAACCGGCTATCCTGGCGACCCGATGTACCGCGAATTTTATCGTGACCTCGGCTATGATTCACAGGATGAAGAGTACATCAAACCGTACCTGCACGATGACGGCGTGCGCCGCAATATTGGCTACAAATATCACCGCATCACCGGCAAAGTAGACCTCCATCAAAAAGAACCTTATGTGCCTGAGTGGGCGTCTGAACGCGCTGCGTCACACGCCGGAAACTTCATGGAGAATCGCCGCGCACAGGCGGGATATTTACAGGAAAAACTTGGTCGTCATCCGTTGATTTTAGCGCCTTACGATGCAGAGTTATTTGGGCACTGGTGGTTTGAAGGGCCACAGTTTTTGTATTACCTCTTCAAAAAATTGCACTTCGATCAAAGCGAAATTCGCACGATTTCACCAGTTGATTATTTGGAGATTTATCCCGACAACCAAAACCAGATTCCGTCGGCTTCGTCGTGGGGCGCGGAAGGTTACAACCGCGTCTGGATCAATCACCAAACCGATTGGATGTACGTCCACCAAAATATAGCCGAGCAACGAATGGTTGAACTGGCGACGCGGTTTCGTTACTCGAACGGCTTGTTACTGCGTGTCTTAAACCAGGCCGCCCGCGAATTGCTGCTGGCGCAATCCTCTGACTGGGCATTCATCATCACCACCGGAACAATGGTGCAATACGCGGTGAAACGTTTCAAAGACCACATCCACCGCTTCACGAAACTGTACGAAATGGTTTTGGCGGAAAATATTGATGAAGCGTGGCTGGCAGAGGTCGAAAGCAAAGATACGATCTTTCAGGAAATTGATTATCGGGTGTACACAGCTTCTGGTACCAGCTCCTGACCAGTAGCGCCGCATTTTCAATTTGTTTATAAAGGTGACAGATGAGCAAGCAAACAGGGCGGATTGCCTCACTGGATGGGTTGCGCACAATATCAATTGGGCTTGTTTTAATTGGTCATCTGGCAGGCACACGCTTTTTCCCTCTGACCCAGGAAGCAGGTGATTTTTTCGCGCTGGCGGAAACCGGTGTCCTGATATTCTTTGTTATTTCCGGCTTCCTCATTACGACACTCCTGCTCCACGAACTGGACAAGAGCGGTCGGATCAACCTGCTCAAATTTTATTTTCGTCGCACGCTACGTATCTTCCCGCCCTATTATTCGTTGATTGCTGTCCTGCTTGTTCTGCGCTTTTTGGGTTACATTAGCCTCAGCAATTATGATGTTTTTCACGCGCTAACTTACACTTCAAATTATTTTTATCCCGAAGGCTGGTATCTGGGTCACACGTGGTCGTTGTCCGTCGAGGAACAATTTTATTTGCTCTGGCCGGCAATCCTACTATTGTCAGGGAAACGAAAAGGATGGCTTGTTGCGGCGTCTTTATTAGTTCTCTGCCCACTGGTGCGAACGCTCGCACTCTTTGACATCTGGCATCACACGAATAGTTCGGCATTCGAGATGCTGGCGGATTCATTGGCTTGTGGTTGTTTACTTGCTTTGTGGCGAACCAGGCTGCATGAAAATAAATGGTATCGGGCAGCCTTGAATTCCAGCTTTTTCTGGCTGTTGCCGTTAATGATTTTGGTAATAAGCGCCTTTCATCGCAGTACAAAAATTTATTACACCATCGGCCTGACATTCACCAACATTGGTGTCGCGCTTTGCCTTGACTGGTGTGTCACCTGGTCGGAAGGAAAAGTTGGCAGGATTTTAAATTCGCGCGTGATTGCGTATGTGGGGACGTTGAGTTACTCAATTTATTTGTGGCAACAACTTTTTATTAACCGCAATTCTGATGCGATCATCGCCAGCTTTCCGCTCAATATTATCCTTGCCGCGCTCACTGCAATGGCGTCTTATTATTTCATTGAAAAACCTTCCCTGCAATGGCGGCAACGATTGGAAACAAAGCTGCTTTGAGGCTTAACTCTCACCTAATACTGTTACAATCCCTGCGCAGCTTTGAGGCGATTAATTTGTCCTGAATGCCGTTTCTCGTGTTTGCCGACGAATAAAATCCATTGATAAAAATTGATGTCACCAAAAAAAGGATGCGGCCATTTGATTTCGCTTAAATCGTAATCACCAGCTTGCGAAACCGCGTCAATCAAGGTCTGGCGCGAACTTTTCAATAAAGCAAATAATTCATTTTTAGCGATGCCTGCCTGTGGTATCACACGTTCTGGCGCTTGTAATTTTTGATTCGGCACATCAAGTTGCTTGTGATCCAGACTTTGTAACATGGAACCAGTGGTTTCGGGTTTGAATCCCGCTTCGGCGGTTTTTTGCAACAACATTACATACAATTTGGGCAAGCCTTTTTCGACGACGTGCAGGTGATGCAAAATTTCGCCAACTGACCATTGCTCCGGCACAGGTTTAAAATCCAATTGCGCTTGCGACAAATCCTGTACACCGGCGAGCAGAGCCTGGCGTTCGCCTTCGATGTAATCCACGATTTCCTGTACTTTGTGATTCATAAAAAATCCTTTCAGCTTAATTGTTTTCTGAATCGTCCCACGCTCAGCGAAACCAAAATAACAGCAATTACCAGTAACGCCAGAAAATGTAAATAGAGCGCCTCGAAGCCTGTATTTTTAAAGAGGATACTGCGGACAATAATGCCGAAATGCCGCACCGGATTCAGATAGGTGAATGGCTGTATCCACTCCGGCATCGCTTCAATCGGAGTCACCGAACCTGACAACATCGCAATCGGCGGATTAATAAAAAAGCTTAGCAACTGCGCCTGTGTCGCATTTTTCGTAAACGTCGCTACGAATGTTCCAATCCCGATTCCACACATTACACACAATGCCGCCGCCAGAAAAATCAGGCTCAAACTCCCACGCACGGGGACGTTGAAAACCTGCGTTATCACCAGCATCACGATACAAACCGTTCCCATCAACAACGTAAATAACGGAGTAATTTTGGCGATGATAATTTCCGAAGTTCCCGCCGGAGTCATCAATAATTGCTCAACGGTTCCCAGCTGTTTTTCTTTTGTCAAAGCCGCAGCAGCGACTAACGAGCTGTTGAGAATTAACAAAACCCCAAACGTTCCGGTGACAATAAACCAGGAACTGATTAAGCCGGGATTGTAAAGTAACGCGACACGCGGCGTAATCGGGAAGGCGTCTTCAGAATGATTCACGCGCAGTTGTCCCGCAATTTTTTGATTCAACTCTGCCACAATACGAGAAGCGTAGCCTTGCGCAATCGTTCCCGTATTCGTATTGACGCCATTGAAAATCATTTGAATCTCGGCAGTCTCTTTACGTGTTCGCTGTTCAGCAAATTTGTAAGGAATCACAATCGCGGCGTCCAGTTTGCCTTCTGTCAAGGCTTTGCCTAATTCGTCAGTCGAGGCGAAGTACCCCTGCAATTTAAACGCCTCGTTCGCGGTGAAAGCCGAAACAAGTTCGCGGGATTCGACCGAACGTGATTCGTCCACGATGCCGAGCTTCATATTCGTCATCGCCGGATCAAGCGCAAACCCAAAAATAATCACCTGAATCGTCGGCGGAAAAATCAGCGAAATGATGAATTGTTTGCTGCGTTTGATCTGGTTCAATTCTTTGATGATGAGCGTCCAGATGCGAGCGTTAAGTAGTTTTTCCAGCATATTTTTATTAAGTTTTTTTGCCACAGATTTAACGAGATAAAGACAGATTTTCACAGATTAACTACCTAAATCTTTATCTGTGTAAATCTGTCCCCATCTGTCTAATCTGTGGCAAAAAATATTCCCCTCCGCTAATCAGCTAATTGCATTAAAAGCATTTTCTTCCACGCCAGTAAATAAAACACTGCTGCAATCACTCCGATAGCCAGCACAGCCCACCATACGGCAGGCCATCCGCCGCCGCGAATTAACGCATCACGAACAATGACGACAAAATATCGGGCTTGCGCAATATTGGAAATTGGCTGCAAAACTCTGGGAATTGTCTCAATCGGGAAGATCAAACCTGACAGCAAAAATGCCATGATAAATCCACCAATCGCCAGAATCTGAATTGCGACTGACGGATTGGAAACACCTGCGCCAACCATTATGCCGAATGCGACAACACAGGTCATAAACAAAAAGCTGCCAACAATAAACGGCGACGGATCGGCGACAATGCGCAGATCAAAGATTCCGAACAAAACTACCAGCCCGATCATCCATTCGATGATGCCGATGATCGTGAAGGCGATGATTTTTCCGAGTAAATATTCATGTGCGGAAATGCTGGAAACATACACCTGCAAAATTGTTTTCTGCTCCCACTCACGCGCCATCGCCAATGTAGCCAGCAACGGCGGGAACAATGACAAGCCCAGCACAAAAATTCCAGGCCCGAAAAACTTTTTCGCTTCACGCCCGGGATTGAACCATAAACGCGAGACGGCTTTGATTGCCGGTTGAATTTTCGCTGCTGTCGGAACATTAGCGCGGATAAAAATTTGCGTCAGTGCCGCCAAACTCCCACGCATTAAATTTGCCGTATTGGGTTCCGTCGCATCTACCAAAATTTGCACTTCAGTATTTTGTCCGCGCAATACATCACGCTCGAAATGTTCAGGGATAATAATTGCCGCCCGCGCGCGATTATTCAGTAAAGCCGTTTCAGGTTGTTCCGAAGGCAACAGTTCTACGACATGAAACGTCAGCGAAGTCCGAAACGCTCCGGCATATTTGCGTGAGAGTGAAGTCGCATCCAAATCCTGCACGACGATTGGTAGATTCGATACTGTCAACGAAATCGCCGAGCCGAGCAGGACGAGTAAAAATGCAGGCAATACGAAAGCAAGCGCGAGCGCCAGCTTGTCACGCGAAATTTGTCGGAGTTCTTTTTTAGCCTGGGCAATGATTCTTCGCATATTAATTGTGTAGTCAGACTCCAGCTTATCCTGCCTTAGTCTCCAACATATTTCCCTTTCGCTCGTGCTTTTTCAACAACGACGATGAAAACATCTTCCAGCGAATACGTTTCTTCACTCGCGCTCAGCACCTGAATATTTTCCTGCTTCAATTCCTTTGTAAGATTCGCAATTCCTGCGTTCACCTCTTCGTCAACAATCACATGCAGGCGGTCTCCGAATTGCGAAACGCGCCAGCGATCCATTTTTGTTTTCAGCAAATTCGCCGCCTTCTGCGGCTCACTCGGATAAAGCTCAATCAGATGTCCGCCCTGCTCGGCTTTGATTCCGGTCGGCGTTCCTTCGGCGACTAATTCTCCCGCGACCATTAACCCCAAACGATTGCACTGTTCAGCTTCTTCCAGATAATGCGTAGTCACCAGCACCGCTACGCCGCGATCTGCCAGTGTATTGATCATCTTCCAAAATTGCCGACGCGCGATGGGGTCTACGCCTGATGTCGGTTCATCAAGAAATAAAACGCTTGGTTCGTGCATGATTGCTGCGCCGAAGGCGACGCGCTGTTTCCAGCCGCCCGGCAAGCTTCCGACCATTTCATTTTCTTTGTCTTCGAGTCCGGCAAAATTCAGCACCCAGCGTTTTTTTTCGTCTCGATCCTGACGCGGAATGCCGTAAACTCCCGCGAAAAAATCCAGGTTTTCGCCAATCGTGATGTCATCGTAGAGCGAAAATTTTTGCGACATATACCCGATGCGTTGCCGCACCAAACTTGAACGAAAACCGCCCTGCTCATCCGCCAAAGTCATGTCGCCGTTCGTAGCTTCGATCAAGCCGCACAGCATTTTTATCGTCGTCGTTTTGCCGGCGCCGTTCGCTCCAAGCAAGCCGTAAATTTCACCGTATTTAATTTCGAGATTGATGTTTTTGACGGCGTGAAATTCGCCAAATCTTTTGTTGAGATTGGTTGCGCCAATAGCGATGGCCCCGGGCTTTCGTTCACGAAATTCCCGATGAACTGGAAACGGCGGAATTGGTTTTTCCGGGTGCAAATTTCGGAGTACCGAAACAAAAGTATTTTCCAGCGTCGGCAAACCGCTGCGAATTTCAATGATGGAAATTTCAGCCTTTCCCAATGCTTCACGGGTCTGCTGTTCACCAGTTTTGATGTCACACACCATCACATCCAAACGATCTCCGAAGCGTTGAATGTCGTGTATTTCTTCGACATGGCTCAGCACATCATCGGCGCGGCGCAAATCTGCGGCGCGGACTTCCAGACGTTGTAAACCGAGATTTGTTTTCAGCTCCGCCGGAGTTCCGATTTGCTGAATTTTGCCATCAAACATCAACGCTACACGGTTGCAGCGTTCGGCCTCGTCAAGATACGGCGTAGCGACAACTATCGTCATC
>JANMKB010000454.1:0-9086 GCA_031371805.1 Blastocatellia bacterium
GTAGCCCTGGACGGCGACCGCCTGATCGCCGCAGGCAAGGACCATGATGCAGTCTGGGTTGCCGCCGAAGCCGATGGCGCACATCTGCCACTTATAACGTTTATCGAAGACCCTGATAACCTGACAACCATCATCTGGACATGAGCATTCAAGTTAGCTTTACCGAAGAAATCGTGTACGAAGAAAATCCGGCAAGAATTACGATTTTTATTTCGCTTCGTCATGGCGAAAGTGAAATGTACGTGGAAGCCAAAGTAGACACTGGCGCAGAGGTCTGTCTGTTTACCAACGAAATCGGACGCAGACTTGGCATCCCAATTGAGCAGGGAACACCAATAAAGATCGGCACACTGGCTGGCGCGTTGGAAGCTTTCGGTCACGAAATCACGATTCAGACCGGAGAATTAACTTTTCAGAGCGTAGTTTATTTCGCCAAATATCCCGGCCTCCCGCGCAATATCCTCGGTCGTCGCGGCTGGCTGCGAAATCTTAAAATGGCTGTGGTTGATTACGATAATTTGCTTTTCCTCAGTGATTACGAATCATAGCCAGTACTATTCTTTACCATTTTCAGAATCGAATTTAATTGAGATGTTCTTCTTCAAGGAGTTTTTATGATTTCACAATTTCGTCAGGCAGTCGCGTCATTCGGCACTGATGCTAAAGCGAAACTGACGAACGTTGCAGCCAAAGGGCAACCCGAAGATCAATTACGCGTACCACTTGAAGGATTGATTACAAACTTAGCTGAAATCTGCGGCTTTTCCCGTCAGGACATTACTGCTGTCGGGGAATCATCCTTGAGCGATTTGAAAACACGCCCTGATTATGCCGTGACGCTTCGCCTCATACTAATTGGTTTCATTGAAGTCAAAGCACCAGGTAAAGGTGCTGATCCGCGCAAATTCAAGGACAAGCACGACAAACAGCAGTGGGAGAAACTACAGTCTCTGCCAAATCTAATTTACACGGATGGGAATCAATTCAGTCTCTGGCGCAATGGTCAATTGGAAGGTGCAATCGTCAGGCTCACGGGTGATATTGAAACTTCCGGCTCTGCGCTTGAAGCCCCCGCCAGCTTACAAGCCTTGTTCGAGAATTTTTTCCGATGGCAACCCGTCCCGCCAGGCAGTGCCAAACAACTGGCCGAAGTCAGTGCGCGTTTGTGCCGATTGTTGCGCGACGAAGTAACCGAACAATTAGCGATTGGTAGCCCGGCACTGACTGCACTGGCGACGGATTGGCGCAAATTACTTTTCCCTGAAGCTACGCCTGAACAATTTGCTGATGGCTATGCTCAGGCTGTGACTTTTGGTTTGTTGATGGCACGGGCGCGAGATATTCAGCTCAGCGCAGGACTCGATCAAGTCGCCAAACAATTGACGCAAACACATTCACTTATCGGTGCAGCTTTAAGGCTCCTGACCGACGATGCGCAGAATCAGGAAACACTGAAAACTTCGCTCGGGACGCTCACGCGCGTCCTTGACGCTGTTCACTGGAAGACAATCAGTAAAGGAAAATCTGACGCCTGGCTTTATTTTTATGAAGATTTTCTTGCAGTTTACGACAATGCTTTGCGTAAGAAAACTGGTTCCTATTACACGCCGCCCGAAGTCGTCAGTGCGATGGTTCGGCTGGTAGATGAAACGCTACGGAGCCATTTCGCGCTGCCTGCGGGCTTAGCCTCGCCCGCCGTCACGGTAGCTGACCCAGCCGTTGGTACAGGCACATTTTTGCTCGGTGTCCTCCGCAAAATTGTTGAAGCGGTTGAGTCGGATGAAGGCTCCGGTTCAGTGCCTGCGGCAATCAAAGCCGCAGCGCAGCGTCTGGTTGGATTCGAGATGCAATTGGGGCCATTCGCAGTTGCACAGTTGCGGATTCTCGCTGAACTAGCTGATCTCACTGGTTCCGTCCCGCCGCCGCCACGCATGTTCGTCACTGACACATTAAGCAATCCCTACGTCGAAGAAGAATGGATTCCCGGTATCCTCGGAACCATCGCCAAATCCCGCAAGGATGCGAACGAGATCAAGAAAAGCGAAACCATTACCGTCGTGATTGGAAATCCACCCTACAAAGAAAAAGCCAAAGGGTTAGGTGGCTGGGTCGAATCCGGCAGTAAGAACTCACCTGAACCTGCGCCGCTTAATGCGTGGATGCCGCCACCTGAATGGGGAGTGAGCGCACACGCCAAACACCTGCGCAATTTGTATGTATATTTCTGGCGTTGGGCGACGTGGAAGGTGTTTGATCACGATCCGAAAGCCAACACAGGAATCGTCTGTTTCATTACGGTAGCGGGCTTTCTCAATGGGCCCGGCTTTGAGCGAATGCGTGATTACCTGCGCCGCACAGCCAATGAAATTTGGGTGATTGATTGTTCGCCGGAAGGACATCAGCCCCGAAGTCAATACGCGGATTTTTGAAGGCGTACAACAACCCGTTTGCATCGTGCTGGCTTCGCGCCCTCAAAGCACTAAACCGGAAACACCCGCAACCGTGCGCTACCGCTCGTTACCCGCCGGACATCGGCAAACCAAATTCGAGGCGTTGAAAAACCTGACACTGGTTGCTGATGGCTGGGCAGAATGCTCAACGGATTGGCGCGCTCCTTTTTTACCAGCCGCGACAGGTGCATGGTCAACCTATCCTGAGCTGACGGATTTGTTTATCTACAACGGTTCCGGCGTCATGCCCGGTCGCACCTGGGTCATTGCCCCGGATGCGGAATCATTGCAACGACGCTGGCAAACCCTTATCAATGCCCCAGCCGACCAAAAAGAAGACTTGTTTCATCCTCATTTACGCGGTGGAAAGCTTGGCGATAAGCACAGCCAGAAAATAGTGAAAAACGGGTTATCCGGTTACGAAGGGCGGCTTACATCTGTTGCCAATGAACGCCTGCCGTGTGCTCCACCTTTGCGTTACGGGTTCCGTTCGTTTGATCGGCAATGGATTATTCCCGACAACCGTCTGATCAATCAGCCTAACCCAGAATTATGGGAAACCCATTCAAATCGCCAAGTCTATCTAACTGCACTTGTTCGCGTATCGCCGTCATCAGGTGCAGCAATTACAGTAACCGGATTGATTCCTGACCTTGACCACTACAAAGGATCATTTGGTGGGCGCGTCTTACCACTTTGGCATGACCGCGAAGCCAGCATTCCAAACATTCCGCCCAACCTACTGGCGTATCTTGGGCAGCGTTACCAGCGGGAAGTGAGTGCCGAAGATTTATTTGCTTACATTGCCGCCATCAGCGCACATCCAGCTTTCACCTCGCGCTTTCAAACTAATCTTGTGCAGCCGGGCTTACGGATTCCGCTGACCGCTGACGCTGCCAGCTTCGCCGCTGCCGCCGAACTTGGACGCACCGTGATTTGGTTGCATACTTTTGGCGAACGCTTCGTTGACCCCAAACAAGGTCGTCCGGCAAATCCTCCGCGCTTGCCTGTCAACACAAATCCACGCATTCCAGCGGCTGGCGCAATCCCGCAAGATACGATGCCCGATACCATTGAATACGACGAAACCAATCAACGGTTGATGGTTGGAAGTGGTTATGTGGAGCGGGTGACACCTGAGATGTGGAGCTACGAAGTTTCCGGTAAGCAGGTACTGCGACAATGGTTCAGTTATCGCAAAGCCAACCGCGAACGTCCGATTATTGGCGACCGCCGACCGCCTTCAAAATTGGGAGAAATTCAGCCCGATCATTGGCTGGCGGAATATACAACGGAACTCCTAAACGTACTCAATGTTCTGGGGCGACTCATTGAGCTTGAACCCGGGCAGGCTGATTTGCTTGAACAAATCTGTTCGGGGCAAACAATTTCAATTGATGAATTGCGCGTGGCGGATGCCTTTGCAATTCCGGTCACTTTCAATCGAAAAAAAGGTAAACAAGGCTCATCCGCTCAAGCAAGTTTTCTTCATTAAGACGGAAGCCAAACAAATACAACCGATCAAGCCATGCTAAACTTTACAGGGCGAGGTAAAAAATAATGACGTTAACAATAGACGTACCAGTTGAACTTGAACAAAAGCTGGAAGCAGAAGCCAAGCGGCGCGGCATTGGCAAAAATGAATTTGTGCGGGTTGTGCTGGAAGAAAATCTTAATCAAGCTACACCGCGCCGCCAGCCGCCTTTTCCTGCCAAAATTATCGCTACGGATTTGCCTGTGCGTGATCGTTCCCGCGAATATTTCTGGTTGGAACAGCATCGCGATGAATACGATGGAAAATATGTTGCGCTGGATGGCGATAAATTAATTGCCGTTGGTGATGGCGCCAAAGAAGTGGCAACCAAGGCGCGTGAGCTTGGCATACAAAGCGCGCTGATTGTTTATGTGGAAGGAAGCGAACAGCCGCGCTTTATTAGTGGAGGGCTTGGTGATACCCGCTGATCTGTCTTTTGCCCTACCCGCAAACATACCCGATTTTACCCGATTTGGCTGCGAGAGTTTTTTGTTGAAGGGATGGCTGATTTAATCACCAACCCGGTACAAATCAATCCTGCGCCTTAGCTGATCGCAATCATCTGGTGTCCATCAACTTTCGGCACCGTGAAATTCACGCGCTTGCCTTTTTGTTCAAATGGAATTCTTGTCCCTTGCGGAGCCAGACTCACATCCTTCACGCTTCCCTGCACTGCCGCTGAAACCTTCACTGCAAAAATCGGAATCACGTCTTCGATCACATCAAAATCCATTCCACGCCGTTCGGGAATGTAATGCAGCAAATGCAGGACACGACGATTGGATTGCTCATTATACGCCGTGATCGTAGTCGTCGGAGCCTGCTCCAGTTTCACGAGCGGTTCCGGCAACAATAATTCCAGCGCATTCAAAAATAATTGTTTGCACCAGCGCGGCGCATTTTTGTTGTACTGCGTGAAAATCGGATGCGCAAAATAAATGCTGCGACCATTGCGGACAACTCCGGCGTAACCGACTTTACCGGACGACGGCGTATGCTTGTGCGAAGAGTAATGATCCCATGTCCGATTGAAATACGGGATGACGCAATCGGCTAAAACTTCGCTGCCAGCGAGCGGTTCAACTTCCAAACCTTTCAAGTACATCGCCAGTTCTGAATTCGGCATTGCTTTGGACAAAGCAGCGCGGGGCTTAATAAAATCAGGGCTGTAAGGCGCATCGCCTTTGAATTTGACGCCGAGCGCGGGCAAAGCAAAAGCATCTTTTGCTTCATTCAAACCCGAATGATACGAAGCAATCAACGAACCTCCGCCAGCGAGATACGCCTGTATTTTCGTGGCGAGCGCGGCGTTCACCGCAATCTCATCAGGCAAAACTAAAACTTTATATTTTGAAAAATCACTCTGCGTATCAAGGATGTCAAATTGATGCTGCGATTCGTGCAGCATGCGCGTCAGCCCCGCGCCCGGAGGCGGCACACGTCCACCAATGAATTCTTCCAACCCAATCATTCCGATGTCTACGAGAGGTTTCGCGTCTTTGCACCACGCTTCTTTCTTCTCAACTTCACGATAAACTGAACCGATCAAATCGTATGTCGCCGCATCAATTTTTCCCGCTGGATGAAGCTGATCTCCGATGGAACATTTTGCACCGAGCGCCAGCATTTGGAAGCATTCAAATTGCAGCGCTGCCGGATTTTTCAGCGAATGAAAATCGCCCCACGAAGTATGAAATTTGCCCGTCATTCCCAGGCAATCCGCATCCAGCGTTCGCGCATATCGCACCGACATTGGAAAGTGTAAATAGCCCCATCCGCCGCTCGGCAACGATTCCAATTCCCAATGCGAAAATCCTTCCCTGATCGGGCGCAACGTGTAGCCTACGTGACCGCCGTTATAAAACACGGAAGAATTTTTGTTCATTCCGCCCAGCGCTTTCACGTGCGCTGTCATCTCCATCACCCATTTGTCGTGGACTTGCTTGCCGAACTCCAAACGAGCCTTTTCATTCGCGGCATCAATGCCCAACTTCTCCATTGATTGACGGCAATACGGACACGAACAATCCTGCGTTTTGATGATGTCGAAAAATAATCCGTCAACAGGAACCGAATCAAAAATATCCTTGACGTGTGCTTTCAAAAAATCTTTGTACGGCGAATTCAAACACATCAAGCGATAGAATCCCGCTTCATACGGCGGCGTCCCCTGCATTTTTCCATCAGGCAAAACCTGTCGCCATTCGGGATGCTCGTCCGCCGTGTATTGATCCCAGCCAACTGTCGTATAAATCGGCACGCGAATGTTGCGTTTGTGACAGGCTTCGATTTGTTCCCTGAGCAAATTTCGTTTCAGGTGCGGATGCTTGCGCTCAGGATGCGCTTTGCCGTCGTAGTAATTATAGCCGTGATGACAACGCGCAAACGCCGTCACCGAATTCACGCGCGCCTGGTCCAACACCGAAGCAAATTCTTCCGCATCGAAGGCATCGCCAATCCCGGCGATGTGTTGCGAAGTGTGAAAATCCAGATGCACCTGACGATAGCGCAAATCAAAGCGATGATTCGCATGCGCTCTGGCAGTAAACATTTTTTCGCTCACCCAATTGTTATTCAGCAAAGCGATTCCCGTGGAAGTCAACGCAATATTTTTTATAAAGTCGCGGCGGTTTTGAGTCATTGAGTATTCCCTTTTTTCGTTATGAAATTTTATCGTGTAATTCCCGTGTCTTTTCCCGTTAAAGTAATTAACGGATGCTTCACGATAGCGCGGAATTCGTATTCTTTCTTTGGCTCAAGTCCGCTCGTTTCGTAATCGCTTTCGTCGTTTGTTTTTTCATCGAAGCCCTCACCCATCCCTCATCCATTGCCAGCCATTTCTCTGCGCCCTAATTTGCTATGGCTGTAACTGTAAAAGAAATAAATCACCAGTCCAATCGCCAGCCAAATCAAAAACCGATACCAATTTGTCCAGCCAAGTTCCGTCATCAAATATCCGCATGTCAGCACGCCCAGCACTGGAATCAACGACAGCGATTTGCGGAAGCATTGCACGATTAAAATTGCCGCAAGCACGATGTAACCCAACAGTGGGATTTTATGCTTGAAGACTTCCCAGCCCTGCACCGTTGGATCAGTCGGATCAGTCGTCGCAATCATGGCAGAAATTACACCCGGTTTGAAAACCGCGAGCGCTGCCCAAATGCCAATAAATAAGGCGGGGGCAATGAACTTTGCATTGATGTACGGAGTCTTGAATTTACGCTCAATTTTTTGTGGCGAGTTCTGCAAAATTAAGACACCACCGCACACGAGAACGAATGCGAACAAAGTTCCGATGCTCGTCAAATCTGTGACTTCAGTCAGGTTCATAAACAATGACGGAATCGCTACGACGAAGCCTGTCACAATTGTTGAGAACCACGGCGTTTTAAATTTCGGATGAATGGACGCGAAAATCGGCGGCAATAATCCGTCGCGGCTCATCGTCATCCAGATGCGCGGCTGTCCAAGCTGGAACACCAGCAACACCGTAGACATCGCAATCACCGCGCTAATTGCAATAATTCCGGCAATCCATGTTTTGCCGATTCGTCCGAACACAAACGCCAGCGGATCGCCAACCGCAAGCTCTTTGTAACTCACCATGCCGGTCAGCACAAGCGCAATCAGCACATACAAAACCGTGCAAATAATCAGCGAATACATCATCCCACGCGGCAAATCACGTTGCGGATTTTTGCATTCTTCCGCCGTCGTAGAAATCGCATCAAATCCGATGTACGCAAAGAAAACTGCGGAGACGCCTTTCAAAACTCCCGACACTCCATTCGGCGCAAACGGCGACCAGTTTTTCGGGTCTACATAAAACGCGCCCAGCACGATTACCATAAAAATTACGATGAGCTTAATCGCTACCATAAGGTTTGAGACGCGTTTGGATTCTCTGATGCCGACGAACACGAGCGCGGTAATCAACAGCACAATCACAAGCGCGGGCAAGTCACACACAAAATGAATGCCGCCAATCACAGGCGCGGTCAGCCACGCCTGATGCGCGTCAAGCGCATTGCCAATGCCATCAGTCGCTTTAATTTGTTCGAGAGTTTGTCCCGCCTTGAGCAGCGCATCAACTTTATCAAATCCGCGCGATGCCGACAGAAAATCCATCGTCAAATATTGCGGAATATTGATGCCGTAGCCTGTCAGCAACGACGTGAAATAATCGCTCCACGAAATCGCTACGGCGATGTTGCCGATGGCGTATTCCATCAACAAATCCCAGCCAATAATCCATGCGACAAGTTCGCCAAACGAAGCGTAGGCATACGTGTACGCCGATCCCGCGACCGGAATCATAGAAGCGAATTCGGCATAACAAAACGCCGCAAACGCGCAGGCAATCGCCGTGAAGATAAACAGAAATGCGACCGCCGGCCCGCCATTAAAAGCCGCGTTGCCAATCGTGGAAAAAATGCCCGCGCCAATCACCGCCGCTATGCCCAGCGCTGTGAGGTCAACTACGCCCAGCGTTTTGTGCAGTCCCGTGCCTTCACCATCACCCAAACCATGCGCCGCATCATATTGAATTTGCTCAACGGATTTCGTGCGAAGAAGAGATGAAAAATTCATAAGTTTAATTTTGGTTATACGTGAACGTTTTTCGGAATGCGATTCTCATTAAACGAGATGCGCTCAGGAATGGCAAGTGCTATTGAAGTTGCGCGGGCTATGCTATGCTTTTTCACTATGGACAACAAAGTCAAAGCAATCGTCATAGAATTTGGAGCAAGCCTCAAGCAGCTCTATGGAAAGCGGTTGGAACAAGTCATTTTATTTGGTTCGCAAGCGCGTGGCGATGCTGTTGAAGGCTCCGACATTGATGTCATGATTGTGTTGAATGGTGAGGTGAATGTTGGGGAGGAAATTGCTCGCACCAGCAAAATTTGTAGCGATCTGTCACTCGAAAATGACGGGTTCTGTCATTTCACGCGTCGGGCAATGGCCGATGCCGTCACATTGACGTGTTTGATGAGCTCACGGCCGGCTGCATGGAACCACTACAAATCAAACTGACCGGAAACACAGCAAAAGCCTGAGAAATTGATAAACAGGGGATTTAAAGGAGATAAGCCCGGCCT
>JANMKB010000476.1:0-22786 GCA_031371805.1 Blastocatellia bacterium
GGGCGCGACACTTTCAACGGTAACATTGCATTACACAATTTATGGTGCGCTCAACGAAGCCCGCGACAATGCTATTTTAGTTCCGCACGCGCTTTCCGGCTCCGCCCGCGTCGCCGACTGGTGGCCTGAGTTATTTGGCGCGAAGGCAGTTTTTGACCTGACCAGAGATTGCATCATCGGGATCAACATGATTGGTTCGTGTTATGGCTCAACGGGTCCCATCACCATCAATCCGGCAACTGGCAAACCATTCGGTAAAGATTTTCCGCTGGTCACAGTTAAAGACAATATTCGCGCTCAGGCTGAGCTAATCAATCACCTCGGCATTAAAAAATTAAAAGCCGTCATCGGCGGTTCGATTGGTGGCATGCAGGCGCTGCAATGGGCAATAGATTTTCCTGAACAGGTCGAACATTGCGTCGCCGTCGGAGCCGCCCCACTTTCGGCCATGGCGCTCGCGCTCAATCACCTGCAACGAACAGCTATTCTGAACAATCCTGAAGCCGGGCTTTCGCTCGCCCGACAAATTGCGATGTGTTCTTACAAATCGGCGGATTTATTTGCCGCCCGTTACGGACGCCAGCCCAATCGCAACGGCGAGAACCCGCATCAATCTTTGGCCGAACGATACAATGTTGGCGGCTATCTGGATTATCAGGGAGAAATTTTTCAACGCCGTTTCGAGGCCAATTCCTATTTGATTATTATGCGGCTGATGGACAATTTCGACATCCATATTGGTTATGAAGATGCGCAGGCCGCGTTATCTCGCATCAAAGCCCGCGTGTTATTGGTCGGCATCGAATCCGACTGGCTCTTCCCGGTTGAAGATGTCCAGGCGCTTGCCGGGCAAATGAAACGTGCCGGAGTTGAAGCGAACTACGCCGCCTTACGCAGCACACACGGACACGATGGTTTTTTAGCCGAAGCCGATCAACTTGTCCCCCTGATCCGCGATTTTGTTCACGCCCCGCAAATCGCTCTCGCTTAGCTGAATTATGAACAAGCCCTTTTTTTTCTGCCTGATATTGTGGCTCTGCGTGACCTGCATATTTGCTCCAGCCTTTTCACAAACCGGCAAGAAACTTCCTAACAAAATCCGCGTCGTGGTAGAAACCGAACTGGGCAAAATCGAAGTTGAAATGTATCCGACCAAAGCGCCGCTGACAGTCAGAAATTTTTTGCGCTACGTGGATGCAGGGTTTTATGATGGTGGGATTTTTCATCGCACGGTTACAACCAAGCCCGACAATCAGCCTGACAAGCAAATCAAAATTGACGTAATTCAGGCCTCCACCAACAATGCCAAAGAAAAGCAGGGGTTCGCCGCGATTCCGCTGGAGCGCACACAAAAAACCGGACTCAAACATGAAGACGGCACGATTTCAATGGCACGTTCTGAACCGGACAGCGCTACATCAGATTTTTTTATTTGCATCGGAATACAACCTGAATTGGATTATGGTGGCAAGCGCAATCCCGATGGACAGGGCTTTGCCGCTTTCGGGCGAGTGATAAAAGGAATGGCTGTAGTGCGAAAAATTCAGGCGGCTCCCGCCCAGGGCCAAAAACTGTCTCCGCCTATAAAAATCCTGCTGGTCAAACGAAAACCGTAGCTCAAGTTGCGTGGCGCGATGAACTATGTGGTCGTGATATAATGCAGCCGCTCCTGGACGAACTGCTCAAACGTTGGAATTAACACTTATGAATCGTTCTGTCACACTCCAAAACCTTGACGAAGCAACTGGCAACTGGCTGTTTGCCGAAGCGCAAAAACGCAATGTCAGTGTGGAAAGTTTAACGCTCGAAATCATTCACAATTTTTTTGTGGATAAGACCGGGCAACAGAACCTGGCGAAACAGAATGCCGAGCAACAATACGCGGAAGCTTATGCCAAATATCCTGTCCAACCAGATGAGTTTTACATTGAAGACTCACAATTAGTCTGGGGGGATGAATGAATCAGGGGGATATTTACTGGCATACATTTAAAGCGCCAGATAAGCGCCGCCCGGTTGTAATTCTAACCCGCAATGATGCGATCCCTTATTTGCAATCAATCACCATTGCGGCGGTAACAACAACCATCCGTGCAATTGATTCTGCTGTCTTGTTAAGCGTAGCGGATGGCCTGATGGAAGAATGCGCCATTAGTTTGGACAACATCAATACCATTCCTAAATCCCAATTAGGTTCATATATTACGCACTTGCCACGTGAACGTATGCGCGAGGTACGCGACGCCGTTAATTTTGCTTTTGGTTTCGATGCACTTAATTAAAATTCACCTATGCCCGAACTCCCCGAAGTCGAAATCGTCACGCGTCATTTGCACACGCTTATTTCCCAGCGCACGATCACCAAAGCGCAGCTTCTGTTACCGCGCTTAGCCGCCGAAAATACGCCGCGCCAGTTTGCCTTGTGGTTGAAAAATGCGAGATGTAAAAATGTTGCACGTCGAGGCAAACATATTCTGCTGCATTTTGCGCATGCAAAGACGCTGGTTGTACATTTGCGGATGACCGGCAGATTTTTGTACCTTGATGCGACGCAGGAAAATCCCAAACACACGCACGCACAATTTTTTCTCGACAACGCAAAGAAATTAATTTTTGTTGATCCGCGTAAATTCGGCACGATGCACCTTGTCGCTACGGCGAAGCATCTGCAGACAAAAGCTTTGCACAAATTAGCGCCGGAACCATTCGGTGCTGACTTCACGACAGAGTATTTGCACGCTACGCTCAAGCGCAGCAAACAACCCATCAAATTAACGCTGCTTGATCAAACCAAAATTTTGGGGCTGGGAAATATCTATGCGTCGGAAGCTTTGCATCGCGCCGGAATTAATCCGCGCCTGCCTGCCAACAAGCTTTCCAAGCCGCGCACTTTCACCTTGCAGCAGAAAATTATCCAGGTCTTAACCACAGCCATCGCCAACAACAGCACGATGAATATGAATCCTGAAGATTTGGATGGGAGCTATTCCGGGGGCGTATTTGAATCCATGACGAAAGTTTACGAACGCGAGCATTTGCCTTGTGATAATTGCCAAACTCTAATTCGTCGCTTCACGCAGGGCGGTCGTTCGACATATTATTGTCCGCGTTGTCAAAGCAAATAGATTGAACTCCGTACCGACACAGGACGTAATTCAAAGTGCGGTAAATCCTAATTATTGAGTCCAGCTAACAAATCATCATGCGAAATCGCCCTTCGTCACATTTATTTTTACTCCTGCTTTTATTTGTTCTGAATGCGGTCGCGTATCTGGCAATTTACCGCGCTGGCGTTACCCGTGGTTTTGCGCCGTCGTTTTTGCTGGCGGCGCGCGATATGTTTTTGTTGCTGCCAATTTTATTTGTCTTTTTCTGGCTCACCAGGCGGCACAAATATAAAGGTAATCTCGCGCTTTTCTCGCTGGCAATTTTGTTGTTCTGCCTCGGCCTTGTCGCGCAATATCGCCTGTTCACTGATCCCGAATACAGCGCTCGTTCAAAATCTGCGGCGCGGATGGAAAAGACGCAAACGCTGCGGCAAAGATTTGTGAATGAGCATTACGACGCTGACAAAAAACGCGCCTTGTTTGGTGATCCAAATTACAAAATTCCGATTCAGGCGGAGTCGCAAACCACTGAACGCTACTGGACAATCGGCAGAATTTTCATCGCATCTTCAACGTACATTCCCTTACTTGCCCTGCTCGGATTTGCCGTTGCCTTTTCATTTTTGAAGCGCGATGACGTGCTGCTCTGGCTGCAACAACACAGCTTTTTGATTGGCATCGTGACAACCGTTCCGTTTCTGCTGATCGCTGTCATCGGTTCGCGGGCGGGCAAATTCCTGGGCAACACGACGCCCTGGGAGCCAGTTAAAATCACCTTTCTCATTAGTTATGCCGGGATGCTCGCGGATCATTACCGCAATCTTTCGCGGACATACTGGGGCATCCCGTCGTTGCGCTTTCTGCTCCCTTTTTTGGCCGTTGCCGCAATGCCGCTGATTCCCTTTTTTGCCCTGTCTGATTTCGGGCAGATGCTCGTTTTTTTCGGTGCTTATCTGACCTTATATGTCGTTGCGGTGCGTCGCCTGCCCCAGGTCACAATGGCCATTATTTTGATTATCGGCTTGTTCGTAGTTTCAATTTCTACGGTCGGTATTTACAACACAGTCGCCAACGCTTTCACTGATGGCGAACAAGTCGGCGCAGTCGAGCGCGTTAAAAATGTGGTGAGCCTCGGCGTCCCTAAACGTATTCATCAACGCTTTCATTTATGGTTGAACGCCGACACTCCGCCCGATCCCGAAAACGACTGGTGGTGGCAGAAAGAGGCTGATCGTTTAGCCGAAAAAGGATTGACGAATGAAGAGGCCTGGTACAACTCTTATGCTTTTCAACCGACGCAGGCGTTGTTCGGCGTGAGCGATGGCAGGTTTATTGGCTCCGGCTTTGGACGTGGCTTTCCTGAAATTGTGCCGATTGCCGATTCGGATTTTATTTATGCCGCTATCAGTGAGGAAACGGGTATAGCCGGAGGCTTGGCGATCATTCTCGGCATCATTATCCTGATGATTGCCGGGATGAAAACCGCGATTGATGCGCGTGATATGTATACGAAATTACTGGCCGCAGGCATCACCGCCTTCTTATGTTTTCAGGCCATCGTCAATATCGGCGGTGTTATTCGTATGTTGCCCATGACTGGCATCACGCTGCCCTTTGTCAGTCACGGCGGCTGGTCGCTGATCACCTGCTTTGTGATGCTCGGCATGCTGATGGCAATTTCGCACCGAAATCATACGGAGGAGCTTCCCAAAACTTTGTCACCTGCTGCGCAATGACATAATTGCATTTCGCCTCAGCAAACCGGACAATGATGATGGTCTGAATATTTTGCAGTAGTAATGGAGGACGTATGCTTCAGCCAAAATTTTTACCCTTAGCCGTAGTTTTTATTTTCCTGTTTGTATCGGTAATCGCACAGCCGCAACCAATACAACTATCGGCTGAACAAAAAAAATATCAGGAAGAACGCGCAAAGAAAGCTAGCGCCCTACTGGATGAAATGATCATCGAAGCGCAGGCATTGAAATCCCTGGAAAATAAAATTTACGTGCAAACAACCGCGGCAGAGTTGCTCTGGAAAAAAGATGAGAAACGCGCCCGGACGCTGTTGCAGGAAGCAACCAGTTCATTTGTGCAATTGATCAAATTACTTGATTCTGAAGAGCAGAGCAGTGGCTATCAGCTACAATTTATTATGCAATTACGGCAGGAAATGCTGGCTATTGTGGCCCGCCTTGATGCCCATTTAGCGCGTGAGTTTCTGCGCGCTACACGGTTCCCCAAAACTCAGATTTACCCTCCGCAATATGATCCTGAGGTGCAGATAGAACTCAGCTTAGCCAATCAGATTGCGCAGAATAACCCCAAAGAGGCATTACAAATTAGCAGGGAAAATTTGGAGAAAGGGTTGACGGGAGAGTTAACATTCACTCTCAATTTATTGCAAAGTAGCGATCCTAAAAGCGCAGCAGAACTGGCAGGCGAGATTTTGAAAAAGCTGCGAACAGAAAATTTGTTAACGAATCCTTTTGCGCTCAACGCTGCGACCAGTCTTTTTAATCAGGCCAGTCAAAATCAAAGTAATGAGAACGAACCGCAAGCCAAACCAGTCTCACCATCGCCCAAACTTTTGGATGATGCAGCCTTGCGCGAATTAGCGGAATTGCTGACCGCTGCCGCACTAACAACCTCAAAAGACCTCGCTCAGCAAAATCGAGCGCAAAACGTTTTGACGAACTTACAGGAAATCCTGCCACAGCTCGAAAAATATGCCCCGAATAAAGCCGCCACGCTCAAAGCCAGAACCAAAGACTTACACAAAGACCCTGACCTGCAAGACACAATTTACGAGGAATTTAATAAGCGGATGCAATCAGGCTCGGTGGAATCCCTGTTGGAAATTTGTAAAAATGCGCCCGAAGAATTGAGAGGTGAATTCTATGTACAAGTAGCAGCGAAAGCTAATGGTGAGGGAAAAGCTGAGCTGGCCACGCAAATCATCAACGAACATCTCACCGACCCTGGCCAGCGTAAACACCTGCTGGATAATTTTGAGCAGCAAAATATTTATCATGCAATCGAGACAGGTAAATTTGATGAGGCAAATTTAGCGCTTAACCGCAGCAAAAATAATGACCAGCGCACTGATGCAAAAATTCAACTGGCAATGGCAATCGCCGCCAAAGGCGATAAGAAAAAAGCTCTTTTATTACTGGATGAGGCAAACAGATTAATTAACGCAATGCCTGAAGGTCAGAACCAATTTTATCGCCTGATGAATCTGGCAAAAATTTATGCAGCGCTTGATTTGTCGCGGTCATTTGAAATTGTTGAGCCGCTGGTAAATCGCCTTAACGAGTTAATTACCGCCTCGGCGGTGTTGAGTGGCTTTCAGGGCGAAAATAGTTTTCAGGCAGGTGAGATGCGGTTTCAGGGCGGCGGTTTTTCCTATAGCCTGCTGACCCAATATGCTGATGCGCTGTCGTCTTTGGCTAATTTCAATTTTGAAAAAACTAAAGCCGTCGCAGATCGTTTTGACCGCAGTGAAGTAAGAATTCTCATTAAATTAAGATTACTTCAGGCAGTAAATTCTGAACATAACGCAAACGGAAACGGCGCCATTTTGCGAAGCGGGGCTGTAAGTTTTGGGAGCGCTGGCGGGATAGGTATAATTCGATAATGACTTCACTTAAATTCACAACTGGTTCCGTCACTGATCGCGGTTTGAATCCACGTCGTGCCGCCAACGAAGACCGCCTGCTCGTGCTGTCCGAAAGTGGCTTGTATGTAGTCGCCGATGGTGTCGGCGGTCATCGCGGTGGTCAGGTCGCCAGCCAGACAGCGGTTGATGTTTTTACTGAAGTTTTCCAAAATCGTCCTGCCGGAGACGTGCTCTCCCTTGTCAGGGAAACAATCAAATTTGCGAATGAAAGCATCTTCAAGGCGGCGCATGAATTGCCGGAGCTTGAGGGCATGGCTTCGACATTAACGGTCGTTGCGATTGATGGAATGCGTGCAGTGATTGCGCATGTGGGCGACAGTCGCGTGTATCGTTGCGATGGAAAAAACTTAATTTGTGAAACGGAAGATCACAGCGAAGTCAACGATGCTGTCCGCGCTGGTGTGCTAACTCCCGCCCAGGCCGAAAATCATCCGCATCGTAACATCATCAATCGGGCGCTCGGAGCCGACGCCAAGGTCGAGGCCGATCTCAAATTAGTGACGATTGATAATCGCACCAGTTTTTTGCTATGCAGCGATGGTGTCACGCGTCATATCCCGGATGAAGAATTGCAAAAGCTGATGCTGAGCGGTGCGCATCCGAATAACATCTGCGCACAAATCAAAGAAATATGTTTCGCACGTGGCGCGGAAGATAATTTGACGGCGGTCATTGTGGATTGTGGCGAACGCGCCTACATCGAAGACGCCACGCGTCCGGTGGTTGGTAAAACTACGCCCCTCAATGCCTTTGCCGCCGCGCCGCAATCCTCGCGCATCAGCGTTAATTTTAGTGCCGCGTCAACTTCAAATAACATAACCACAAATAAGGCAAAGCCGACGGGCAAAAGCCGCAGTAAAACGCTCATCAACGGATTAATCCAACTGGTGTTATTGCTTGTCGGACTCGCGGCTGTTTTTTATGTTGGGCGGAACTGGGAGAAAATTTACGGACTCCTTTCCGGCCAACCAGCTTCAGTTAATCTGACAAATCCTGGCACGCCGCCAGAAGCTCCGGTCGTTAATCCTGACGTTGCCGCCGCCAAAGCTTTATTTGATGAACGGCGCTACGATAAGGCGCAGGCGAGTTATGCAAAGTTGCTGGAGGCTGATCCCAACAATGCGAAATTTCATTACTTCCTGGGTCGTTCACAGCTTGAGCAAAAACAATATCCTGAAGCGATTAAGCATCTGAACGAAGCGGCCCGCCTGGATGAAAAATTGCCAAATATATTTGCGCAGCTGGCGCTGGCTTACGAGGCCATCGGCGATAAGAAAAACGCCTCTCTGAATCTCAAAAAAGCGGCCTCCAGCAATGTAACCCCGACAATGATTCCTTCCCCCACAACGACGCCTGCCGGATAACTTTCAAGCATAGTCTTAACGGCTATTTTTAAGAGGTATTACAATGTGCGGAAGATTTACACTTCATCATTCAATTGAGAAAATTGCGCAACGATTTTTAGTGCCTGCCTTCAGCCTGCCATTCGGGCCGCGTTATAACATTGCGCCTTCGCAAAACATCACGGCAATTATCCAGACTGACCAGCGCGAGTTTGCCGACTTCAAATGGGGACTGCTTCCCTTTTGGGCGAAAGACCCAAAAATCGGTAACAAGCTGATCAATGCCAGAGCCGAAACGCTGAGCGAAAAACCTTCGTTCAAATACGCGCTGACCAACCGGCGCTGCCTGATTCCGGCAGATGGCTGGTACGAGTGGAAAAAACAAACAGGTGGCAACCAGCCGTATTACCTGCGCAGAAAAGACAGTGAGCTATTTGCGTTTGCAGGATTGTGGGAAGAATGGAAAACCCCGGAGGGCGAAATGTTAGCCACCTGTACGATTATCACAGTTAAGCCGAATGAATTGATGGCGCAAATTCACCATCGCATGCCCGCGCTCATCAAACCGCAGCACGAAGCCGAATGGCTTGATCCTGCTGCCCATTATGCGCCCGCGTTGACACAGCTTTTGCAAACATATCCTGATGATGAATTAGCCGCCATCCCCGTCTCACGAGCGGTAAATTCTCCGGCGCTGAATGATCCAATGCTGATTGAGCCTGACCCCGGCTAAATAAAATCATTGCTCTGAAAAATTTTCCCGTTATACTTTGTCCGTGGAGTCAAAAACTCCCACCCTGCTTGCTGGCAATTTCATTTGACGCCCTGTCGAATACTCCCCAATTCAGCCAACTTATCTTTTTGAAAAAATGCCCCTTCTCTGGTTTGGAGGTAACATGCGGCGCTTTCCATTCTCTTTCGTAGCAATCATCATATTGCTGACTTTATCTCTATCTGTTATTGCGCAGCCAGTCCAATCAGCCTTTGCTGAAGCATCACTCACAGGTCATTTCAGACCGCGCACAACAGCGGTCAGTCCGGCGCCACCAGTCACAGTTGATTTCACGGTTCCGCCGCCACGCCTCAAAGCAAAGGGATTAGATATTTCGCGTCTTTCCCGCAAGGATTTTGAACGCTGGAAAACTATCGAAAAAGTAGCGCTGGCAGAAGGAAAAGATGGCGTGGCATTGCATCCGAATTTACGCGCCTTGTGGCAATGGGCAGAAACAAGTGGACAGCAAATTTACATTCAAATGATTTCTGCTCCAGCGTTTCAATCCAACCTCGCTGGCAACCTGAACATTGAGCAATTTGATCATGCAGGGAAATGTCATGTCGTAGTCATTAAGCTGTATCTGGCGAATATTGATCAGGTAGTAATCAGCCCCCGGACAGCCCGCGCAAATGGCTTCATTCCGTTTGAAAACCTGCGTAAGGAAGAACGCTATGCCGAAGTCTTTGGACACGAACTGGCGCATGCACGATATATCCTGTCAAATTTGATGCGGACTTATTTAGTGTATGAATTGATTGAAACAACCAACGACCTCGTCCTCGTTCGCGCCCGGCGTAATGCGAACGAACTAAAATCCCCTGATATACTGCTCCGGTTATCGCAACGAGACGAGTTATTAAAAGCGATGGAGGCACAAGCCGAAGGGGTAGAAGAAAAAATATGGCAGGAACTCAGTGCCAGCCAAAAAACCCGGATTGCACTTCTGACCTTAACCAATCGTCGCCGCTGACTTCTCTGCGCCAAATCAGATTTATACATATTGACCTGCGGCATACCCCGATGCCCACGCCCATTGAAAATTGAAGCCGCCCAATTGCCCGGTCACATCCACGACTTCACCAATAAAATACAGGCCATTCACATTGCGCACCGCCATCGTTTTGGATGAAAGCTCGTTCGTGTCAACGCCGCCCAACGTGACTTCAGCTTTGCCAAAACCTTCTGTTCCATTGGGGAAAAGCTCCCATGCATGCAGGCGTTCGGCGATGGCTTCAAGCTCAATTCGAGTGAATTGCCGGAGCGGTTTTTCCTGTCCGTAAACCGTCGCCCACGCTTTCGCAAAGCGGTGCGGAAAATACTCCCCCAGCAGCGTCGAAAGGGCGATACCTTCAGAATTCCTTGCCGCCAGCAATTCATGCGCGCTGTGATCCGGCAGCAAATCAATCGTGACAGCTTCACCCTTATTCCAGTAAGAAGAAATTTGCAGGATCGCCGGCCCGCTCAAACCGCGATGTGTCAGCAGAATATTTTCTCGAAACCCCTGTCCCTGACACGAGACGCTGGCCGCCACAGACACGCCGCTGAGTTCCCTGAAAATGCGGAGATCATTTTCGCCGAGTGTTAACGGAACCAGCGCAGGTCTGGGAGCAATAACTTGCAAGCCAAATTGTCTGGCAACGCGAAACCCAAAATCCGTCGCGCCCATCTTCGGAATGGAAACACCGCCGGTCGCAATGACAACCGAGTCCGCCCAAAAAATTCCCTGATTGGTTTCTACGATAAACGAGTCGGTTTTCTGAATACTCCGAACGTGGCAATTGACCCGAATTTTCGCGCCAGCATCCGCACATTCCTGCAATAACAAACTAACAATTTCTGCGGCGCTGCCATCGCAAAACAACTGCCCAAGTTTCTTTTCGTGAAATTTGATTCGATGCTTTTTGACAAACGCAATAAAATCATCCGGGGAAAATCGCGCCAGCGCTGATTTATGAAAGTTCGGATTCGTACAAATAAAATTGTCGGGACTGGTATAAAGATTCGTAAAGTTGCAACGTCCACCCCCACTAATCAAAATCTTTTTTCCGACTTTGTCTGCCGCTTCCACCACCAGCACTGAACGCCCGCGCTGTCCGGCAAGGCTGGCACAAAATAATCCGGCAGCCCCACCGCCAATGACGATCACATCAAATTTCATCAATGCGCCAGTTCCTTAATTTTGATGTTTCTGTAACGCGCCCGGCTGTTATCGCCCCACGCATCAGCACCTCCATGTACCTGCAAACCGATGTAACCTTCGCGTGGGAAGCGATCACGATTGTCCGTAAAATCAATCGTTTTGAATCCGTTCAGCCAGGCTTGCACATGCGCAGGCTGGCCTTCGATTCGTGCCATCAGCTTGTTCCATTTATCTTTTTTGAAGTACTGTTCCCACGATTTATTGATCTGGATATAACCGCCTTCGGCTGGCGCATAGAGGCTGCCGATATAACCATCCTTGTGATAATCAATCGTGATTTGATAGCCCATTCCATCTTCGCGTGTACGCAAAAACAGTCCGGTGTCGGCGGGGTTGTCTACTTTAAATTCCAGTTCAATTTCAAAGTCGGAATATTTTTTCTCAGTACCGACCAATCCGCCTTTGTGATCTTTTTCCTGATTGCCGACGAGCGCACCGTCTTTGACTTTCCACAAACCACCATTGCCGCCATGTACCGCCATCACCTTCCAGCCATTCATTGTCTTACCATCAAAAATACTGACCCAGCCAGTGCTCTGTGCGACAACAAAGGCTAGCGAGAATAACAGCATCACCGAAGTTCCAATTAGAGTTTTCGTAGTTCGTTTCATGTTCCCTCCTACTTGTGATTATGTTGATATTTTATCGGGAACCTATTTAACGTTAATTGCGACTCGATTTGCAACTTTTCCATCTACGGTCAGCACAACTTCAACTGAACCGCGTCCGGCTAAAGATTTCGGGATCGGTAAATTCACCTGGTCTACGCCAAAGTAACAGCAATGCGCGTCTGCATATAACACCTGCACACTGACGCCGCCAATCGTAGCGGAAACATTATTCAGTCCGCTATTTTTGCGAATCCCAGTGCCAAATAATTCTATGTATACTTCGTCATAAGCATTTACCTCAATCGGAATTGCCGCACAGCCCTGCGCACCGCAATTGGCAACGACGCCATTCGTGCGTTGCCCGTTTTTAATGAATAACAAAGACGCAGCAGCAAATCCGCTGCCATCGGACGTAGCCGAAAAAACTCCCGGTTGCACATCAACCACATTGATCGCGCCTGTCCAGATTTCGCCATTGCCGTTCGTGATAATGATAGTTGCAAAACCTGTTGCTGTCCCGGCGGGAATTTGATAATTCACCTGCGATTTGCCGACATAGAACAACGGCGCTAATCGTTCGACGCCGCGACTGTCGCGTACTTTCACGCTTGTGCCTGCCATCTCTGTCAGCAATGGCAATTGCGTAGCGGCCTGGTCACGCGTCGCCAAATTTCCACCAAACGCTGAGACTACGGACTCGACCGCGACGGGCTGATTCGGCAAATAACTGGCGCCGCTGACTGAGGCCGTAGCCCTGTAGGCAGCGACAACCACGACGCGATGATTATTTGTATCTGCAATAAACATATTGCCAGCCGCATCAACCGCGACACCTGCGGGTGCATTGAGCGCAGCGTTGAGCGCCGTGCCACCTTCGTCAGTTGTAGTTGAAGCAGTATTCCCATTTCCGGCAACTGTACTGATCGTCCCATCCAAAGCAATTTTACGCACCCGATTATTGCTCTGATCAGTGACGTACAGATTGCCTGCCACATCCACTGTCAAGCCACCCGGCGCACTGAATTGCGCAAGATTTGCCTGTCCACCATCGCCACTAAATCCTTTAAATCCGGTTCCGGCAAAGCGCGAGATAATGCCAGCCGCCGTGACCTTGCGCACCTGATTATTACTCGTGTCAGAAATGTAGAGGTTGCCGTTCTTATCCATCGCCACGCTGGTCGGAAAATTGAGTTGTGCGTTTGCAGCCTGTCCGCCATCGCCGCCAAACCCATATCCATTGCCTGCAATCGTGGTGATAACTCCGGTGCTGAGATTGAGTTTCCGAATACGATGATTGTTCGCATCAGCAATCAATAAATTGCCAGCATTATCAAGCGCAAGGCCACCAGGCGTATCCAATTCAGCTTGTGTGCCCTGCCCGCCATCACCACTGAAGCCATTAATGCCAGTCCCTGCAATAGTCGTGATGAGGCCGACGGAATTGACCTTTCGAATGCGATGATTATTGGTGTCAGAGAGATAACTGTTGCCAGAACCATCCACCGCCACGCCATTTGGCTGATTCATCGTCGCGTTGATCGCCAGTCCCCCATCACCACTTGAACCAAGCTGCCCATTACCTGCAACCGTGCTGATGAGGCCAGAGCGGGTAACTTTGCGAATGCGATGGTTGCCTTTGTCGGCGATGTAGAGATTGCCTGAATTATCAAGAGCTACTGTTTCAGGAGTGTAAAGCTGAGAGGCAAGGCCTGAACCTGACTCAAGATTGAAGCCTGAAATGCGAGTGCCGGTGAAACTCGTAAAAGTATTGGTAGGAGTGTAAGTGACAAAAAGTGTTGTGGTGCTAAAATTTCCCGCAGCATCCCACGCTGTAAAAGTAAGTGGGTTAATTCCATTCTGAAGGATAATGCCGTCAACATTCCACGCATTCCATCCAATAGCCAAGCCGCTATTACCACGATCATTGCTCCATTTGACATGTGTTACTGCAATATTATCTGAGGCATTACCAGCGATATTGATAATATTATTGAGACTATTATAAGTATTACCTTCTGTAGGTGCTGAAAGCTTTATATTTGGTTTAGTATTGTCGTGAAAAAGGTTAGGAATGAGTTTACGAATTCTATGATTACCAGAATCGGCAATATAGAGTTCTCCGTTATTGCCAATAGACACCTCTGCGGGACGTTGTATTAACGCATCTTTTGCTGGTCCGCCATCACCGCCAAACCCAAATTCAGGACCGGTAAGAGTGCTGAGCATTCCAGTACTTGCGAGAATCTTTCTAACCGTATTCCCACTACTCGAATTTCCAGAAACAAAATATATATTACCCTGACTATCAGCCGCTACGGTAGAGACAGCTATTTTGGCATTTATTGCCAGCTCCCCATCATTAGGTGAATACTGAGTCTCTCCGATACCAGCTATTGTACTAATTATGCCTTTACTATCAACCTTACGAATTCTATTATTTGTAGAATCTGCAATATAAATATTACCTGCTTTGTCAAGAGCTACCCCAGATGGATCGTACAAACAAGCTGAAGTAGCAGGGCCACCATCGCCGCTATACCCTGCTCCCCCACAGCCGGCAACCTTAGTAATAATACCGGTTTTTATATTAACTTTTCTTACACGGTAGGAACCTCCCCCAGTCAGATAAATATTTCCTTCTTGATCTAAAGAAATGCTATAAGCCCTGATCGGGGCAGATAAGGCAGGGCCCCCGTCTCCATTCATCTGGGTGTACGCGACAGGCTCTTCCTGTCCATTTCCTGCTACAGTGGTTATAATTCCTGTATCAATGGCTACTTTACGAATCCGATTATTGCGCGAATCAGCAACATATAAATTTCCAAAACCATCAACGGCTACACTTCCTGGCTCATATAGCTGCGCGTTAACCGCAAATCCACCATCTCCGGTAAAACCAATTACACCTGTTCCAGCAACTGTAGTAATTATGCCATTGGGCGAGACCTTACGAACTCTATGATTCTTAGAGTCTGCTATATAGAGGTTTCCCTGCGTATCAATGACACTGCTATGAGGAAAATTCATTTGTGCTACATCTGCCGCGCCTCCATCACCGCCAAAGCCCCCTTGAAAATACCCGTCCCCACTACCCGCCACCGTATATATCAGGTATTCAGAATTTGAATCTGAGATCACAGTAAGCGTTTTACTTGAAGTTTTTCCAGTTGCGTCTTTAGCTGTAATTGTAATTATATTTGCCCCACGAAGCAGAGAAATATTAGGAATTGCCCAGTCAACAGTACCTGTAGCAGTTCCTACATTTCCACGATCATTTACCCAGGTTATAAGAATCACCTGTGTATCATCTCCTGCTGTTCCCTTAAGAGCTATGCCTTTGTTTTGAGTTCGAAAAGTATTTTCAGAGGTAGGGGAATTTATATCCAGGGTTGGCGGAGATATGTCTGCTTCAGCAGATTGCGTTACTACATAGCTTTTTCCTGCAACTGTCATTGTACCAATACGCTGCGTCAAATTTTTGTTCGGAGTAACATAATAGCTCAGCGCTTCCTTACCGTTACCGCCAGAAATAATGACAATCCAATCTACGTTGCTGTTTGCATGCCAGCTACAGTTATTGGGACTCAATACAGTAAGGCTAGCAGCCCCGCCCGAACTATCAAACGCCCTTTCAATTTGTGATAATGTATATCTACACCCATTCTCACTTAACTTTGTACGCCACACGCCTCGTCCGTGCGTAAATGAGTACATCTGAGTTACTCCATCCCCCGAATTTACAGACAACCATTCAACTTGTGCGTTGGCAAAACCTGTATTTTCAATAGCCCAATTCGCGCCCCCATCTGTGGAAGAAAACACTCCCAAATCGCTACCAATAAACAGTCGTGAAGAGTTATCAGGATCAACCACAATACAATGTACAGGAATATCTGGGAGGCTTCCGACTCCCGATCCAGTCAGCGGACGCCAACTCAATCCTCCGTTAATGCTTTTCCAAACATGACTAAAGCCAAATGTAGAAACCGTCGCATAAGCGATACTGCGATTATTTGGATCAAATATAAGACTTGATATATATCCACTAAATGGTAGCGAATTTTGCCAATAGGTAGTCGTAGTTATTGAGAGTGCAATATCAGTAGAATAAATTGTACCTTGTGAGGTGCCAATCATAACATGATTCGAATCATTAGAGTCAATTGCAATTGCACTAATATACCCGCCAGGTGAATTACTCACTGGCTTCCAATCTGCACCGCCATTTGAACTACGAAAAATATATAGTCCTCCTGTCCACAGGTATTTCGGATTGCTCGTATCCATCCCCAGGGGCGCAATAAATAATGTTGTGTCACTTATGCCTAAACGCGCATTTCCAAATGTCATCCCACCATCAGTTGATTTCCGAAATGCCCCGCGCTGGGTGGACGCGTACAACACATTTGGATTCGTCGGATCAATCGCTACGTAACCGCCATCGCCGCCGTAAATTTCGCGCCAGCCATTTTGTCCGCTTACATCGGTTCCGAGCAGCGTTCCGTTATCCTGTGTACCGCCGAAATAGCTTTTGCCATCGGGGAAAACCGCGCCGTGATAGAACTGCGTTACGCCGTAATTATTATTGAGCGATGTCCAGCGCACTCCGCTCGCGGCGGGGTTGCAGGGCGCGGTGACTCCTGCGATGACGAAGGCACGCGCATCATCGGTGCGAAAAATGCCGCCGTCATTGCCAATGAACATTTGCTTGTTGGTCGTGCCGTTATAATTCGGGTGAAATATGATTGCGTGTTGATCGGCGTGCGCATATTGCGGGACGTTTTTTTCCGGCCACCAGTACGAAGCAATGCCCCAATTCAAACCGCCATTGTCAGAGCGAAATAAATCTATGCCGCCCACCCAAACACGGTTAGCATCCAGCGGATCAACGGCGATCACGTTGTCATACCAGCCCTGATTGGAAAAACCGTTCGCGCCCAGACCACATTCCGAGCGAAACGAAATCAGGGGATTCGTTAGTAAAACAGTATTGAGCTTGAGCGGATTATTGTTGCGCACCTGGGCTGTCCACGTCCCGGCATCGCCGCTGCTCACAGAACGAAACACAGCGTACAGACCATCACGAAAAGTCCCGCTGAGCGTGTTTGCCGAAAGCGCGTAAACGATGTTTTGGTTGGCAGGCGCGATGGCTAAAGAAGTGCGTCCCATGCCCGTTTCTTTTTGCACCGAAGTCCATACGCCTGCGCCGCCGGCATCAATATTGCGAAAGATTTCAGCCCCGCCAAATGTGCCGCATGCAGCGAAAATATAATCCGTCGCCTGATCTGTGCGAATCGCTAAATCCAAACAACCGTCCAGATAATTCAGGACAGATGCCCATGTCGCGCCACCATCAAGTGAGCGCATCACTCCTGTTCGCGTGGCGGCGTATAAATGCTGTGTGTTCGTTTTGCTAATCACCAAATCGTTGACGTAATAAAAATCGCTCGTACTGGTGCTGATCATTTGTTGCCACGTCGCGCCCGCGTCCGTGGATTTCATGATTCCGGCGCCGCGAATCGCGTTGCTATTGTAAAATCCTTCGCCTGTTCCGGCATAAATCACATTCGGATTATTCGGATCAAACGCCAGGCAGGACACGGCCAAATTTCCCAGCAAATCGGTCAACGGTTGCCAAACACCGCCGCCATTCGTTGTTTTCCAAACGCCACCCGCTACGCCGCCCGCATACATAATATTTGGATTTGTGGGATGAAGAATAAGGGCGCGTGTGCGACCACCAATATTGCCAGGGCCGAGCGATGTCCAGGTGCCAAGCGCCTCGGTTTGTGCGAATTCCGAATTGCCCTCCTTTTTCATTTCATTTCGTGCAGGCAACGTGCGTCCTAATGCTGTTGAATATTGGGGCATCGCATCCATTTGCGCCTTGGCGATAAAATATTTCTCAACAGGAATTTCTTTTGCGCCTGCGGGTAAGCGCTTCAAACGATAATATTCAGCGGCTTCGTCCGGTTGATCGTAACTTTCGCGGTTGCGCTTGCCTGCTTCACCAAGTTCCTTTTGAATTTCGGCCAAACGTTCCTGGGCTGGATTTTCTTTTGCTTCGATTTCTGCTTTTTCTTGATGCTCGCTGAGTATTTGCTTCGCGGCGACAACAATCTTCGCCGGTGGCTTTGCAGCTTTGACGGTTGGCGAAGGCTGTAAGATTTGCGGAGAAGTTTTCTGTGCCGTTTGTTGGCGCGGAGAGCGAACTCTTTGTGCGATTTTGACAGCACCAAATACGATGATGCCAAAGAAAATTATTCCCCAAACCAGGCGCTGTGTGTTTTTCATAAAATCCAATTTTGCTGAAGAGGTTGTGAGTATTTTGAAGTGGCTGATTTAACACCGTGTCACTTCACCTGAATACCAATAACACGTCTGCGAGTGCAGAAGAAGTTTTCCTGAATGCCCCGCTGCGATAAGCGAACGGTAAGATTTTACGAGGGGTGCGTTGTTGCGTCAATGCAGAAAAATTGAGCGGCGAAATTCCTTGCAAGGCTAATTTAATATTTCAGCTTTGCCAAAAACCTTAGTGATTGCGGCACGGCTTGCCACACTGTCGGCGTTTCATCTTCGAGAATGTACCATTGCACGCCGTCCTTTCGCGCCGCCTTCAGCACTTCAGGCCAATTGATTTTCCCTTGCCCAAGCGGACATCCATCGTCGTCTTTCATCCCGCCGGAATTGTCGCCGATGACATCCTTGCGAATATCTTTGAGGTGCAGCGAAACAAAGCGTTTTGGGTATTTCTGGAGCAGTTTTGCCGGGTCTTGTCCGGGGTAAGTAACGTGAAATGTATCAAGCTGATATTTGACAAATTTGGAATTTGTTTTCGCCATCAGCAATTCAAACAATGTGCCTTTGCCTTTCGGGTTCGGCACAAATTCGTAGCCGTGCGTGTGATAGAAAAATGTGATGCCGTTGCGGGCGCAGCTGGCTCCGGCCTGATTGAAAACCGCAATCGCTTTTTCGCAATCCTGTAACGTAAACGGAGAGTTGATCCAGGGCACGCCGATTTGCGTGACGCCCAATATTTTCGCATCTTTGATAAATTCATCAATTTCGTTTTCGGCGTTTTCAAACTCTATGTGCATGCTCACAGCTTTAAGTCCGGCTTTGTCGAGTTCCAACTTAAATTGTTGCGCGGTCATCCCGTAATAACCTGCCAATTCAACATAGGTGAAGCCCAGATCATGGACACGCTTCAGCGTTCCCGGCACGTCTGTTTTGAAGGCTTCACGAAAGCTCCAAAGCTGGACGGCGATTCTTCCCTTGAGAGCTTTACCGAGGTTAGAGAGATTTGTTTGTGCGGCCACCTGCGTTGCACAAATCATAAGTATGGTGACTAACAAAAAGATTTTTCTCATGCCGTTTCCTTGTTTTGCGCCCTGCGTATGCCCTGGGTACGCAGGCCTCCTGCAAGCAAGCAAGCAAGTCCGCGCCGCTTGCTTCCGGCCTTCCACTACACGCAGGCGGGACGCCTGCGTACTCAGGGTGTACCCTTCACTTAATCGCAGGCTTTCCGGCTTTGCGCAATTGCTCATTAAGAGTTTTGACATCCGTTGTTTTGATCTCTCCCCAACGCGCCAGCAAAGCGCTCAAGGATTTTTGCAAATCAGCAGAAGCCGCGATTGCCTGTGTTGTCGGAGCCATATCCGCGCCTTCGACTAAATTCATTAAGCCGAGAAAATTAACGCTTAATCCGGCAAATCCCGGCTCACGGCTGCTGCCACCAAAGGCATCAATCCCGGAAGATCGCCCTGTCAATTCTGTTAATTTTTTTTCTATCGTGGCGGTGTCAGTTGACGGTAAAGATTTCAATTGCTCGCGCAATTTGTTTATTTCATTTTGGGCTGCACGAATTTTTGCGATGCCCTCATAACTGCTAAATGAAACCTCAAACATCTTTGCGAGTCCTGCCATCGGAGTCGTCATACGCGGATCCATTTTGATGATGAGCGGTTGCGTAAAACTCTTACCGTTCGCCGTTAATTTCACTTTGTATTCACCGGGCAAAACCGTTATGCCAACTGGCTGACTCGGCGTGTCATTTAATATCGCAGTCATCGGATAGGAACGTGGAAATCCTTCCGGCGGCGCATATTTCAAATCCCACGCCCAGCGTTGCATGCCTGATTTGGCAGGCAACACCCGCGCAGGTCTGAACCAGTATGTCGGATATGCCTGCGATTTTTCATCAATGATTTCGGGCTTATCATTACTCGAATAACGACGGATTAATTTATTGGATTGATCGAAAATTTCAATCGTGACTTCGCTGGCGGCGGATTTCAAATAGTAATTAATGATCGCGCCGTCAGGAGGATTTTGCCCCATTGGTTCTTCGGGCGGAATCGGCGTATCCGTATTCAAACTGCGACGAACGCGATACGCTATTTGCGGCGTAAAGAGGTGCGCGTCCGCCGCCGCAATTTCATTGGTGAGTTGGCGCAGCGGCGTAATGTCGTCCAGAATCCAGAAAGACCGTCCATGTGTACCGACTACGATGTCATCATTTTTGACAACCAAATCTCTGATCGAAGTTGCGGGCATATTGTTGCGCAATGATTGCCAATGCTCGCCGTCGTCAATGGAAAAATAAACTGCTTGTTCCGTTCCCGCGTAAAGTAACCCTTTACGGATCGGGTCTTCGCGGACGGCGTTCACAACTCCACCATTGGGAATGCCATTCGTGATGTGCTGCCACGTTTTTCCGCCGTCGTGTGTGCGATAAATGTGTGGTCGCAAATCATCCAGCCGCAGTGTATTCACCGCCGCGTAAGCCGTCTCGTTATCAAAATGCGAAGCATCCATTAACGAAACTTTAGCCCACGATTTCAATTCCGGCAGCGTGATGTTTTTCCAGTTTTTTCCGCCATCACGCGTGAGGTGAATCAGTCCGTCATCTGTTCCCGCCCAAATTGTATTGATGTCTTTGTACGATGGCGCAACAGTGTAAATCACGCCACGACGCGGCATCGTTTTCATTTGCTCAGTACGATAAACGCCAACGTTGGCGGGTACGTCCCACGCTTCACGGCTTAAATCAGGGCTGATAATTTCCCAACTATTTCCACCAGTTGTAGTTTTGAAAAGTACGTTGCCTGCGTAAAAAAGTGTCTTGTTGTCGACGGGAGAAAACAACACTGGCGCAGTCCGCAGGAACCGATATTTACCGCTGCGAATGGCTTCGGGCGCGATGTTTTGTACTTGTCCGGTTTTCCAATCGTAGCGTGTAATTTTGCCGCCGTAAGTGATGTCAGGATTCAGCGGATCGGGTGCGACGTAGCCATATTCTTCGACGCCGACAGTGCGCCAATCGCGCCACGTAATCGCGCCGTAATCGCCGCGACTGGCAACGGCTGCGGAACCGCTTTCCTGTTGTCCGCCATAGACCCAATACGGCCAGCGATTATCAGTGCTGACGTGATAAAACTGCGCGGTTGCCTGATTGTACCAACTGCTCCACGTCTCGCCGCCGTTGACAGTGACGACTGCGCCTTGATCCGCCGCGAAGATCATCGTGTCAGGCTGTTCAGGATTAATCCAGATGCGATGATAATCGTCTCCGCCGGGTGCGCCCTTAAAAGCCGTCCAGGTTTTTCCGCCGTCAATTGATTTATAGGAACCCGTATTCGCGACAAAAACTATGTCAGGATTTTTTGGGTGCGGTCGAATTTCAGCAAAGTCAGAGCCGCGTCCCCAAAGCCTTGTATCGCCACTTAAACGCGTCCAGCTTTCACCTGCGTCGTCGCTGCGATAAATGCCTGCGACGTTCGGATTCGCATCAACAGTCGCATAAATTATTTTTGCCTTACTGCGTGAAATTCCAAAGCCGATGCGCCCCAAGCCTTGCTCAATTGTCGGCAAACCTTTCGTCAATTGCTGCCACGTAGTCCCGCCGTCAATTGATTTATACAAGCCGCTGCCTGCGCCCTGCCACGCGCCGTTTTCCCACGGCCCTTGCCGCCCCTGCCACAGATCGGCGTAGAGAATTTGCGCATTCGTCGGGTCAAATTCCACCTGCACCGCTCCCGTGTTTTCGTCCTTGAATAACACGCACTGCCACGTCGCTCCGCCGTCAAGCGAACGATACACGCCACGTTCATCATTGGCTCCGTAAGGATGACCAAGCGCGGCTACAAAAACGCGGTTGGGGTCTTTTGGATCAACGACTAAGCCACCGATTTGCTGCGCCTCACGCAAGCCCATGTTCTTCCATGATTTGCCGCCGTCCGAAGATTTATAAATTCCATCGCCGGTCGAAAGATCAGGCCGCTGCAACCCTTCGCCGCTGCCGACATAAATGACGTCAGGCTGCGATTCGCAAATCGCTACATCGCCGACGGAACCCGTGGGAGCTTCATCAAAAATCGGTTTCCACGTGCGCCCCGCGTCGGTAGTTTTCCAGACGCCGCCGTTGTTAACGCCGATGAAAAATGTATTTGGTTGATTGGGGATGCCGACTGCGCCGACGGTGCGACCAGCGCGAAACGGGCCGATGCTGCGCCAGCGAATTGATTGATAGAGATTCGGGCTGACTTGTTGCGCAATGGTGTTGATTGCGCTCAGGCTAAGAATCGCTAATAGTAATAATATGAGACGATGCAGAGGTGAATAATTGATCAACATTTTTCTCTCGATTTTTAAATTCTCATCCAGCGTTTTGTTCCGCGCTGATCGCCGCGCCAATCACTGCAAGGTCGTCGCTGGTGGTAATGACTTCCATCGAACTGCCTTGCAACGGACTCATCTTGACCATTTCGTGCAGGTATAAATCCAGCAAGCCAATTTGCACAAATTTCGCATTCGGGCCGGAAATATAAAATTTACCGGGGCCGTTTAGATGAATGCTGGTGGCTGTCGCCGCCGCCAAAGCCCGATGCCATAATTTGACGAATTCACCGCAACGCTGATCGCCCTGCTGAGCTTCGGCGAAAACCTCTTCGGGTTCCAGATCAAGAAAGCGCATGCGCATCGCACGATGCCCCATAATTCCTTCCAAATGTCCACGTCCACCACAGCGACAAAATTCTTCTTTGGCATCAAGGGTCACGACCAGATG
>JANMKB010000626.1:0-6740 GCA_031371805.1 Blastocatellia bacterium
GAGTACTGACGGCAGCAAAGCGACAGGGGTTAGATATTTTGACGCCCAGACAAAAAAGAGCTACGAGGTCAAAGCGAAAAATGTTGTACTGGCTTGCGGCCCTGTCGAATCTGCGCGGTTAATGCTGCTTTCCAGGTCAAAACATTTTCCCACGGGCATTGCGAATTCTTCCGGCCTGGTCGGCAAAAATCTCATCAGCCATACATCTTCATCGGCGCAGGGATATTTGAAATCACTCAAGCAACGCGAAGTCTACAACGACGATGGCACGGACAGTTCACACGCGTATATTCCGGCTTTTTATTGGGAAAAACCGCATAAGGATTTTCCAAAGGGCTATCACATCATTGTTGATGGCAGCACACGTCACGGAACATACGGTGGCTGGATGTTTCAAAGCGCGAACGGTTTTGGCGCCGACTTAAAGAAAGAAATTCGTGATCGCTATCCGGCGTTAATAAATTTGTATTCGCAAAATGGAATGATCCCTGATGCCAGTCGCTTTGTTGAACTTGATCCAAAAGTGAAAGACGTTTACGGCCTGGCAGTGCCGAAAATTAATTTCAGTCTGACGAGCGAAGACATCGCCAGCGCGAAAGATGCTGTGAATACAATTTCAGAAATCATCGAAGCCTCTGGTGGAGTCATCACCAGCACTTCCAACGCGAATTCTCCGGGCGTAGATTCCGTGCATTATTGCGGCACTGCAAAAATGGGGAATGATCCGAAGACTTCGGTTTTGAATCCGTATTTGCAAGCACATGATGTCAAGAATTTATTTGTCGCTGATGGCAGCGGCTTTATAGATTTCTCTGAGAAAAACCCCACGCTGACCGTGATGGCACTGGCTGCGCGGAGTTCGGATTATTTACTGGAGCAGTTAAAGCACAGTTAAGCAGGACAATTATGAAAAGCCTGAAGCATAAGCAGATTTATTTTTTTGTTGTGCCTGTCATCGCAATCGTGGCCTTTTTCACGCTTGCCGCTGTGCAGAAAAAACTTGCGACTCCGTCGGACGAGCCGATTATCGCTGCTTACAAAAAAACGTACCCGGCCTCTGTTTCCGATGCCGTTGAACTGGTCACGGGGAAAAACGGAACAATGTGGCACGATGTAAAACTTATCACCGGAACGCCAATTGTCGGGCGGGCAGTGACTTCGCTGGTCAAACCTGCGACGCCGGAAAATGCTACGCCTGCTTTGTCTACCAAACATTCGGTGGAAATGATTGACAACGCGAAGCCTGGTGAAGTTGGCGTGATCGTGATGGAAGGGACGCTGGAAATTGCCGCGATGGGAAATTTGATGGCGACTGCCGCCAAAGTTCGTGGCATGGCGGGGATGGTTTTAGATGGCGCGATTCGGGATATTTGGGATGTGCGGAGAATGGGATTGACCGTTTATGCGCGTTCATCAAGCCCGCGAACAGCAGTCGGACATTACGCGACCGTCGCCAATAATATCCCCGTCGAATGTGCCGGAATCACTGTCCGCCCCGGCGACATCATTGTGGCGGACGAAGATGGCATAGTTGTAGTCCCACAGGAACAGGCTGAAGCGGTGCTGAAAAAAGCGCAGGAAATTGATGACCGTGAAAAGGGGATGTTCCCGTTCATCAGGCAGTTCAAATCATTAACGAAAGCAATTGAGAAATTCAATCGCATCTAAGCGAAATAGTACGCGGTCAAGCGGAACAGTACTGCGAGCCGTAGCGAGCCGACACAGCTACCTCGCACGTGCAAAGTAAGAACGAAGCTCGCTACGGCTTGCAGTACTGTTCCAGTCAGATACGCACACAATAATCACGCGGCTCGCTACTGCTCGCGGTACTGTTCCAAATAAGGATAATTATGAAACGACGAGAATTTATTAAATCCACGGTTACAAACTCAGCGGTTATCACTACGACGGCGCTTTCCTACAACAAAATTCCTGGCGCAAATGATCGCGTTCGCATTGGCTTGATTGGCTGTGGTGGACGCGGGACGCAGGTTGCGAAGTTAATGCTCGGCGTTCCGGGAGTCGAATATAACGCGCTCAGTGATGTTTACCTGACCAACATCGAAGCTGCCAAAGCGTGGGCTGGCTCAACGGCAAAAGGATTTCAGGACTTCCGAAAAATGTTGGAAGCAAAAGATGTAGATGCCGTACACATCGCGACGCCGGATCATTGGCATGCGACAGTCTCAGTGCTGGCGTGTGCGGCGGGCAAAGATGTCTACGTCGAAAAACCGTTAACGCACAATCTCAAAGAAGGACGTGCGCTGGTTGACGCGGCGAAGAAATATAAGCGTACTGTGCAAACCGGCATGCAGCATCGTTCCGCTCCGCATTACAAAGAGGTTCAGCAGTTGGTGCAATCCGGCGCGATTGGCGAAGTGCGTTTTGTGCGGGTTTGGAATTACAGCAACAATACGCCGTATGGCATTGGCAAGCTGCCTGATGGCCCGCCGCCGGAAGGTTTGGATTGGGATATGTATCTCGGCCCTGCGCCAAAAGTTGCGTATAACAAAAATCGCTTCATGCGCTGGTATCGTTTTTTCTGGGATTATTCCGGCGGCACGATTACGGATTTCGGGACGCACCGTTTTGATAGCGTTCATCAAATCATGGGCGTCACCGCGCCGAAAACGATTGTCGCAACGGGCGGCAGATTTTCTGTAAAAGACGGCGGCGAAATGCCTGATGTGCTGCAAGCGACTTATGAATACGACGGCTTTGTGATGAGTTACGAAGCCAGTAATATGAACGGGATGGGCGTCGGATTCAGGACTCCGGGTTTTAATTATTACGGAACCAGAGGCGTGTCAGATTATCCGCACGGCGAGGCTTATCATGGCACAAATGGAACGATTATGTGTTCACGGATTGGCTATGAAGTTTTTCCTGAACCGGCAGCGGTACGCCGTAAAGACGGGACGCAGGATATGAATGCACCGATTGAAAGTTACCGCACCCAGGCAAAAAAAGTGCAGGGTAGAGACGCGACAGATTTGCATTGCGCAAATTTTATTGAAGCGATTCGGATGAGTAAAACTCCCATAGCCGAACCCGAAATAGGGCATCGCTCAACGTCTGTTGCGTTGCTCGGTAACATTGCTTTCAAAACGGGCCGGCGTCTGACCTGGGACGCGCCGAAAGAATTATTTGTGAATGATCCAGACGCTAATAAATTGCTGAGCCGAAAACCGCGCAAACCCTGGGATTTGATTTCGTTATGAATGGACAAAACAGAAAAGATATAAAACCAGGTAGTACAGTTGAAATCGTCCTGAAGCAGGATCAGCGCACAGGCCGCAGAACGCGTGGCATCGTCAGAGATATTTTGACGAATTCACCCACGCATCCGCACGGCATCAAAGTGCGATTGGAAGATGGACAGGTTGGCAGAGTCCAGGAAATTTGCGCCTAACCCGGGAGCGCAAGCAGCCCCGCTTGCTAAAGTTGCGCAAGGTAGCCGCTCCCGCTCCCAGGGTTAGTCGCTTCAGTCAAAAACTAAATATTCAAACTCAGGGAGAACACAATTATGGATCGCAGATCATTTCTATCGTTAGGAGCCAGTGCCGCCGTATTGCCTGTATTTAACCTCAATCACAATTCTTTGCTGACGCAGCAAAGCAAAAAGCTCAACCGCCTAAAACTTTCGGTGACGTGGGGGCTGATGAATCGCCTGCCAGTTTATGATGCGCTGGCGAAACTAAGCGACCTCGGCTATGAAGCCTACGAAATGTTCAATTGGCGTGATCAAAAAGTGCTGGATACATTTTTGGTGGAAGCGCCAAAATTTCCAAACCTGACCTGCGCGACGCTCATTTCCAACAAAGGTGTGACGGCGATTGATTGTGGACTGGTGAATCCAAAAGAGCGCGATCAATTCCTGAAAGAAATGGAAGCGTCCATCGCCGTCGCCAATAAATTCAAGTGCAAACGGCTGGTCACGCTGACGGGAAATGACGTACCCGGAATGTCGCGCGAAGCCATGATGGAAAGCGCCGTTGCCGGATTGAAAGCTGCTGCGCCGATGCTTGAAAAAAATGGCATCACCGCTGTCATCGAAGTGCTGAACACCTATGTCAATCATCCAAATTATTATTTGTACCTCGTGAATGACGCCGCGAAAATGATTGACGCTGTCGGCAGTCCGAACGTCAAAATTCTCTTCGACATTTATCACGTGCAAATTATGGAAGGGAATTTAATTCCGTTGATTCGCCAAAACATCAAACGAATTGACCATTTCCACATCGGGGATCATCCGGGACGTCATCAGCCAGGCACAGGCGAAATTAATTACCGGAATGTTTTCAAAGCGATTTACGATCTGGGTTATGAAGGCTACGCTGCGCTTGAATACAGCCCGACGATTCCACTCACGCTTGATCTGATTAACCAACGAAATCTGACGATCTTTGAATAGTCGAAAATCGTAGAAGTAAGCAGACAATTTTTCCTCAGCAGAGAGATTCCTTCAGACTCATTGCCTGACGTTTCACCTGTTGCCAATAACGACTGAAACGTTTGAGGTCAAGTTGTTGCAAATCGCCTGAAGACAGATTCACGAAGGTCGGCGCGGGAAGAATTTCTACCTCAATATTTCTTTGTCGGAGAGCTACTACGATTTGTTTGAAATGTGGAGCGATGCTGGCAATGGTAATGATGCGTTGACAATTGTTCTCATGCATCGCTGCTATTAATTCTAAGCTGACAACACCTTTGCGAATTTGGATAGCGGGAATTTCGAGCAGACATTCATAGACAAAAGCAATACGTTTGAGACTGATGTTGAGCAGTACTTCTTCATCAAAAACATACACCGCAGGGTGATTGAGATATTTTTGTAAGGCGGGACTGTGTGGATTGAGACAGTCATCGTAAATCCAAATCAGTGCGTCGTTCATCTACGACCTCCAGTAAAATTATCAGCGTTCATATTAGGAAATAATCGTTGCTGCAACTCATCATACGAAGCATCGAATGGACAGCCCTGAGTATTGAGCGGACATTGCCGACAAAATTTTCCATCAGTGAATTGATCAATATTTTCGCGGTTGAAAAAATATGGCTTTGTCGAGAATGTGCTGGCGACCCATTGCCAGGACAAATTATTACTGGCGGGATCGCCATCTAATAAATGCTCTAAAAACCAACTCGCGCCTGCCTGCCAACGTACCTGCCGCCAATGTACAATATAGCTCGCTACCCACATCCGCACGTGATTGTGCAAAAATCCAGTCGCACGCAGCTCGTGAGAAAATGCATCAAGACACGCCAGCCCGGTTTTTCCGGTATGAATATCATCCGGTAATTTCAGCGCATAATCGGCGAGACGAAATCCGGTTTTATAAGATTCTCGATCCTTCCAAACCCCATCGCCAATTTGTTGATAGACCCGTTGCCAATAATCGCGCCAGCCTAACTCATTTACTAATTTTTCCGCCGCTTTGCCGGCGCGTTGCAATGCCGATACGCGTACTTCATCAAGCGTTAAGACGCCGTGCCGCAAATATGGAGAGAGCCTGGTAATTGCACCGTCTAAATAATTGCGCGTCTTGCTGTATTTGACAGGATCAATTCGGGCGAGTAATTTTTCAGCGGCTTGGCGCCCGCCACGTATTTCAGAAATTTCCGGTGAACGCGCTGCCGCCTGCGGAAAATTTTCATGCAAATAGTCATGCAATTCATTTCGTTCAATAAAATCAGTACGAAGCTTCATTTTATTTTTGTGGCCTTACCTGGATCATGTTTATATTTTCGACAGGCGTCGCTGCAATACAGGACGCTTTCCCAATTCTTTTCCCACTTCTTGCGCCATGTAAAAGCGCGTCCGCAAGTAGCGCAAATTTTCGTTGGCAACTTACTTTTTTTCATGCAGTGCTTCTAAAAGTTTTTCTGCCGCAGAAATTCCTGAAATTGCTGCACCTTCAACGCGTGCTGCACCAAATCCATCACCTGCAAACGCAAGCGGTGCGCCATCATTCACGATCAAACATGGTTCAGGATGCAACACATGCGGCTGACTATAACGCCAGCGATGAACTTGCCAACTTTGGACGGAATCACCTAACCATTCGTGAGCAGCAGACAATAATTTCTCCGCGATTATTTGGTGACTGGCATCCCAATGTTCTCGTGTGAATTCTGCTCCGGCGTGAATTGTAACCGTGAAAACATCGGGTGAAATTCCTTTCCGATGATTGTCAGCGATCCACGCAATCGGTTCACTTTGTAATTGCAATGCACCCGGTTCCAGCAAACGCGGAGGCGATTTCAATACGGCTAATAACGCAAAGCATGGATCGTAACTGATGCGCTCCAGGGCACTGCGAACATTCATCGGCAACGCATAAGTTCCATCCAGTAAGGCAAGCGATTGTTCGGCTGGCGGAGTCATCAGCAATGCATCTGCCGGGAAGGATTCACCATTTTCTAAAATAATTTTCCATTGCGAATTTTGTTGAGCTACGCGGATGACTTTGGCGTTGGTGCGTACGTCAATTCCGATGGTCAGATGCCGCGCAATCGAATTCATCCCCGTCGTACCGCAATAGCGAGGATGCCCGTCGAGATTGGGAATGCCATCACTCTGCGCAAAACCGGAAGACCATTGGCGGGAAATTCCTGTAGCTAACCATTCGTCCACAAATTTCTGAAACCGTTCATCGCGGACGGTGAAAAATTGTGCGCCGTGATCGAAGTAAGCCTTCTGTTCTGCGGCAACTTCCACCCGCCGCGTAGCCAAC
>JANMKB010000629.1:0-8377 GCA_031371805.1 Blastocatellia bacterium
GTACTTGCCCGTGACGAGTGAGACCTTCGTCTATCTTTCAATGATCAAGCTCATGCTAGGTCGACTAGCTTGAGAGGTACTTTTAAAACACGCTCTTAGCCCTATCTCAATGAGTTCAGATACTTGAAGAGGAATCAAGAATTGATAGGGGATACCACGTAAAATTTCCTGCAATTCTTCGTTCTCAACAGTGAACGAAACTATAGCATTCGATTCTTGTTCTCTTTGCTCATTTGCTGTCAGTCTAAGCATCGGATCGCGGTATGGTTTATTCTCAAATGTCAGACTCAATCCCTCCAGCAACGCCGATTTACCAGCATTATTCTGCCCAACAATTAGATTGATTCCTTGCGAAAGCGTAAGTTCTTGTGAATCAACGTAGGACTTATAATTACTCAAGCGAAATGAAGAGATGAACATTACCAACCTCACTAAAGCATGCGTCAATTTCTGAGTAGATATGATTTAGCGACTCGAATTATAGCTCAATTGCCAAATGTTGAGAGAAAGACATTTTACATTTGCGCCACTGCCGCGCAATTCAACTTGTTGTATTTTTGATGAGGGGAAAATTCGATCCGTCAGAGCCGCTTCGCCATCATTGCCGAAAACTTCGACAGAAGAGCGATCTACAAAAATGTGCAGCTTGATTTTGCCTTGTTGCGGTAGTAGCGGAACTTCGTGGCGGCCTGTAAATTTCGGGTCGAAAGCTACGTTGCCGGATTTCGTGCGATCAATAAACATCCTGCCGCCGTCATAGCCAATCAGCGTTTCATCGCTGCCATTACGCAGGCGCATCAGCGCCGAGGAATTTTGACCAACCGAAAATTCGCCGCTGATTTCCATCATTTCGCCGGAAGCAATAGATTGCGTTTTGCCGTTGCTTACATCCAGATTTTGTTTCGTAATCGCTGTGCCACGCAATTTTTTCAATTCAATGATTGGCGTCTGTGTGAGCCGCAATCCAGCAGCCGTTTGCTTTAATTTCAACTCACGCGGCAATGACATCGCTGTGCGCCAGGGCGAAGTCGGTTCTTTTAGCGCGTAATCCCAATTGCTCATCCAGCCCAATAAAATGCGGCGACCGTCGCTTTTAGGCATATCCGAAAATGTCACGCCCGCATAAAAATCTTTGCCGTAATCAACGAATAATTTTGTCTCTGCTGGATTGTCATTCGTGAAAGTTTTGCCGTTGAAGTTGCCGACAAAATATTGCCCTGCTGAACCGCCCGCCGCGCCGCCAGGATTGATGTTGACGATCATCACCCAGCGTTTTTTGTTTGGTTGATTTGTGATTGGCAACTCAAATAAATCCGGGCATTCCCATTGGACGCTTTTGTCGACTACGCCTGCGCCGCCAAATTCGCTCAGCAATTCCCACTTTTGTAAATTCTGCGATCCGTACAGCCGAACTTTTTGTTCTTTGGAAAGCGATACCACCATCACCCATTTTTTCGTCGCTTCGTGCCAGAAAACTTTGGGATCACGGAAGTCTTTGGAGCCAATATCAACGACGGGGTTGTCCGCGAATTTTGTCCACGTGCGTCCGCGATCATTGCTGACGGCGAGGTGCTGCGCTTCGTGTCTCGGCTCTTCGATGTGTCCGGTATAAATCGCAATCAAACAGGATTTGTCTTTCGGGTCGGAGCTTTTACAAAGACCGCTAGAATTGTTCCAATCTACAACCGCGCTGCCGGAAAAAATCATCACGCCATTTTCCTCAGCAAGCGCAACGGGCAAATGTTTCCAATGCACCATGTCAGGGCTGACCGCGTGTCCCCAACTCATGTGTCCCCACGAATTGCCGAAGGGGTTGTATTGATAAAACAAGTGGTATTCGCTCTTGTAATATACCAACCCGTTCGGATCATTCATCCAGTTTTTTTCCGGCGTGAAGTGGAACTGCGGGCGAAATGGTTCGTCGTAGAGTTTGTCCTGCGACTGCACTTGAAGGGCAGAGGCGAGTAGAATTAGCACCAGAAAAGTTTTCATCATCGTTGGGTTTTTCAATAAGAATGACTGACTATTTTAATGTTAGCGTGCGAAAAATTTATTCTCCGACGCTCTGGCAAGCCTGTTGGTAAAGCTTAGGGTCTATAAAAATCCCAAAGTCAATCAAAGCGTCTAATTGAGGGCGAGCCGCAGAAATAATTCCTGCTTGCCTGGCTGTAAGTATCACGCTAATCATTCCAGTAATTTTAATTTGTTGTTGTCTGGCGTAGCTCCTGGCATTAGCATCATCAAGCAGAATCAAGTCGGCCTCGGTTTCCTGAGCCAGAATGATGGCTTCGCTTTCTCCTTCATCCAGCCCAACCACGTTCATCAAATAAACCTTGTTATTATTGTCCTGGATTGCTTTTGTCTGAATCCAGACAGCGTTGGCGACATCTTTTGATCCGGCTTTTCCCGCTCCGTTTATTACGACTTCTTGATAGACTGCTTCGGGAATAATCACAATGCTATAGATCTGCCTTAACCAATCAAGTCCTCCAATTGCAGCGAGTCCAATTAATGCCGTGGAGTCCGAAACGACGATCACTATTGCTTCCCTCGTGGCTTAGAAAATAGGCTTGCCGTTAAGCCTGCTTCCAAATCAGCTTCCAATTCGCCTTCTTCATAACGAAAAATCGAAACCTGATGCGAACCCAGAAACAGGATGAAATCGTGGATAGACAGCCCCATCATTTTTGCGCCTCGTCCCGTTGAAATTTTTCGTTCCTGATACAACCGTAAAACAGTTTGCTCTTTGATGACTTGCTGTGCAGTCGCTAAATATTCCCGCTCAAGAGGTGTCCCGGCGAATTCGTCAGGGATCGTCAATTCAATTGTTTTGCTCATGACTAACTACTCCTTAACAGATAATGCAGGGATTATAGCGCGATTACTACCTTATTCACTTTGAAATTTCGGTTCGACATCTTTCGAGATAAACAGACAGGCAATCCCGCCTAAAATTAAACAAATTCCTGCCAAAACCATTGCGTTCCTGGCATCGCCGCCAAGTAATTTGTCGTAGTACAATCCAACCGTCAGCATTTCGGCAATTTGTGGAATGCAGATAAACGCATTCAAAATTCCCATATAAACGCTGGTTCGATGGGCGGGAACAATGGAAGTTGTCATGATAAACGGGACAGTGAGAATTGCCGACCACCCAATTCCTACGCCGACCATTCCGCCCAGCACAAAATTAATGTTGCTCGTAAAGAGCATCGAAATAAAACCTAAGCTACCAATGCCAAGAAATACCGCGTAGGTCATTCGCGTTCCAATTTTTCTGACAATGGGCGGAATCAAAATTGACATGACAACTGTGGTGATGTTCATCACGGTGAAGGCCAAACCAGCTTTGGCTCGCCTTCAGCAAAGCCGGGCGAATTAGGCGTTGGCGCATTGTAGCAATGGCGCGCAATCGAAAGTGCGAGGTATTGCCACATCATGGGCATTCCGTACCACGTGAAAAATTTAACCCACCAGATTTGTTTTAATCCTTTCGGCATCTCCAAAGTAGCGTCCCAAATTTCTTTAATGCCGAGCAGTATTCGACTGAAAATTCCGCCTTTGGCGGCTTGTTCCCGGCGGAATTGTTCAAGGTTTTCCGGCGGATATTCGTCCGTTGTCCAAGCCGTCCACGCCACGGTAATCATCATTGCCAGAACACCGATGACAAAAGAATATTTGACAATATCGGGAATCGTTTTACCATCAGTTTTACTAGATAGTCCCAGATACAAAAGCGCCAGTGGCATCAAGCCGGCGAGGATTTGCCCGAAGCCAATCATGAAAGTCTGCACTGAAAACCCAAGCGTGCGCTGCTCATCGTTGAGCTTGTCGCCAACTAAGGCGCGATATGGCTCCTGCGCCGTATTCATCGAAGCATCGAGAATCCAGAACAATCCCACCGCTATCCATAAGACGGGAGAGTAAGGCATAAACAAAACAGCAATGCTGCCAATCAAAGCCCCCAGCAGAAAGAAGGGTTTTCGTCGGCCAAATCTTGTCCACGTTCCATCGCTGATTGCGCCGATTAATGGTTGAATAAATAAACCCGTAATCGGGCCGGCGAGCCATAAAATTGGCAGCTTTGATTCGTCTGCTTCGAGGTAGCGAAAGATCGGACTCAAATTCGCCTGTTGCAAACCGAAGCCGTATTGAATCCCCAAAAAACCGAAGCTCATATTCCAAATCTGCCAAAACGACAACATGGGTTTTTGTTTGATGTTCATATTTTTATAGTTGGTGCTCCTCATTAAAAAACTATTGCTGAGGCCTTATTCGTAAAGTTTAATTGTTCCATCGGAAGCAAATTCAGTCCGCAATGGATCAGACAATCCGCCGACAAAATGACCGGCTTCATCAGCCCATTGAAAGCCAAAAAACATGGGCGCTTCGTCTGTTTCCGGTTTGAGCAGGCGGCCTGCGTACCAGCCGCTGGCTAATAATCGCGCCGGCTCAGCTAACTTTGGCAGGCCTTGGAAATCAAGCGGTAATAATTCGGAACGAAGATAGTAAGTTCCGGTTTGGCATTCAGCTTCAGGCATCTGTGACCGTCGTTTTTGCGAGCAATCTTTTGCCTGAGCACAGAAAATCAGATACAGCCGTTTTCCGGCTGCCGACTTGCGCCAGAAAACCTGCGGCACTTCCATCTGGTAAAAATCTTCGGACGTAATCAGGAGTGTCGGTTGTGCGTCCTGCCAGTAATTTAAGTCCTGAGATTTGACCCAGGCAATGGCTCCTCCGCCCTCGTGCTGTGTATTTGACCGCGTACAAATAAACGTATAAAACCACCCGTCATCATTTTGAATAACGTAAGGGTCGCGCCAGGCCACGCCGTCAAAATTGCAATTCACGCCTGGATTCGGAATCATGGGAGCCAGTAAAGACGCGGGCGTGCGTTGCCAGGTCAGCAAATCCGACGAAACCGCGACACCGATATTCTGGGGCCGTTGCATTTCTGATGGAGTCCAGACGGGCGCGTCCTGTTCACGGCGCACCGTATAAAAAAGATGATAGAGTTTGGTCGTCGGTTCCTGAATAATACAGCCCGTCCAGAGGGAAAGATTATCCCACGACTCGCCCTTAGATTTTGTCATTGCCGTACCGATTTCCTGCCAACCGGAGCGCGTCAGAACAGCGTGTCCGATGGAAGAAAGATTGTGACGACGCTCAGGATCGAAGCCGCTTTCGAGACATGAGGTCTGTAGATAAAATACATGTAACTCCTCGCCTTTTACAGCGAACCAGAAATCCCACAGATATTGGTTTCGCGGAAACCATGACATAACACTCTCTCCGTTAATTATTTTTTCTTACTTTTCACCGTGGCGGATTTAGGCGCGGCTTTGATCATGCCTGCGCCTTCTTTTATTTGTATTAATTGATCTGCTGCAACATCTTTCACGATTTCAGTTTTTCCATTCGGCCAGTACACTTCGATTTGTTCGGCTTTGGTTTGTTGTCCCAGGCCAAAGTGCAAACGCAAATCATTGTGCGAGTAATAACTGGACTAGCTCAGCACGGCCTGTGCCTGCGTGCGTTCGCCAGCGGTCACGACCACACGAGCACCAATTCCGGTGCGATTGGATTGCGTGCCGATAGTCTTAATTTTGAGCCAGTGATTTTTATTCGCGCTGTCATTGCGCAATAACGAAGGCGGCTCATTCATATTCATAATCAGCCAGTCCAAATCGCCGTCTCCGAACGCGCAACCGCGACTGCTGTGCGGCGTCGTAACGCCGGAACCATTGTCTTTACTCACGTCGGCAAACTTGCCATTCCCTAAATTGCGGGAAATTATGCGCGGACTGCGATGCGGATATTGCTGGAAATATTTTTCAACTTCCGGGTAAACGTTGCCGGTGACGTAAGCAATATCAGGCCAGCCGTCATTGTCAAAATCGGGCATTCCTGCGCCCCAGCAAACGTATTTGGTTGCGGCTCCCAACTCCGCCGCCATCGTCGCATCATCAAACAGCCACTGGCCCTGATTGCGATATAAAACAGGTGTGTCGTCGGCGAAGTGCGTTTTGAAAATATCCAGTTGACCATCAAGGTTGAAATCGCCAATCCCCAGCCCCATTCCCGCCTGTGGCTGCCCGTCTTCGTTATAGGCGGCTCCGCTGGTCAGGGCGAGGATTCGCCAATACCTCGAAGAGTACAAATATCAATTGCCTGCCTGGCGTGATCCTGAACATGCGCTGGTGAAAATGACAGGTGCAAGTGTGACGCCGGAAGTGGCGGTCTTTGTGCCGCAAAAAAATCCTGGCGCATCGTCTATCGCGGTCGCCTTGATGATCGCGTCGCAGCGTTCGGGAAAATGCGACCAATGCCCACAATACGCGATTTAGAAGATGCCCTGACCGCGATCACAAAAAAGACGACACTGAAATTGCAAACAACAAAAGCTATCGGCTGCTATATTTCCTAAGCCGGAAAATACAGTTAGGAGCAGGCGTCAAGAGTTCAAGTTTCAGCTTGGCTTTGCATTAGCGGACTGAAAAAGCAAGCTAAAGCTTGAACTCCTGACGCCTCTTAATTAGCACTCGCATTTATTTTAAAGAGGACGATAAAAAAAAGATTCATCACACAATTGCTGTTTTTTTCTGCTTGGTGGGCAGCGCTGCTTCCGCCCAAACCTCGCCAAATTTCAATCAGCACACCGCGCCGCTGGCTCCGCGCTTGATTTCGTGAATGCCGGAGCCGCGAATTGGAAAGAGACATGATTCCTGACCGTGATGCAGCAGGCAATTTTCCTGCTCGCCCAAACGCAAATACGAAAGCGCCAGTAGCTGCCGCATTTCTTTGACAAAATACGGCGCGAGGAGGATGCCTTTGTCTCTATTCAACTGACGTGATTTTTCTACCTCGGCGACTGCTGCGGCGCTCTGTCCGGCGCGTAACAATGCGTCAGCGAGCGCGACACGCGCTTGTAATTCGGTGCGAATGTCTACGTTCTGCGCGAGTCTGGCGCGATAATAATTGGCCCGTTCGGCGTCTTTGCTGGGATCGGTTTTCCAATCCTGCGCCTGATAAATTTTTGCCAGCAACGCCGCCATTTTTTGTACTGGCGGCCTGATAATTAGCTGTCTGACCGAATGTGCTGGAACTTAAACTACAGACGAGAAGCAATGTACCGCCAACACCGCACAGGCGAGCCGAAATGTTTTTCTCACGCGCACGATTAAGGCTGATCATTATTGCCCTGCAATTTTTCTGCGAGGCCAAATTCGCGTTTGGCTTCTTCGGTGCGTCCGGCTTGTTGGAGCAGTTGCGCCAGCATGTAATGCGCGGATTTATTGTTCGGATCGAATTGAATTGCGCGGCGCAACATTCCTTCGGCGCTGACCAGATCGCGTTTTTTTAAATAGGATTTGCCCAGCAAAATATAGGGGCCGCTGTAAAAAGGATTCAGCCAGACAGATTTTTGCAGCGGCGTAATCGCTTCGTCCCATTTCAGTTGGCGCGTGTACGCATCGCCCAGCCGATAAAAGGCCATCGCATTGCCGGGATTGAGCGCATTTCTTTTTCCAGCAAAGCTACAGCTTCATCAAAATTCGATTTTTGAATCGCTATCACGCCCAACTGGAAATTTGCGTTGGGCAGATTGGGATTTTTCGCCAGCGCCTGTTTGAGTTCGACAGAGACGTATTCGTCAAGCTCAACGCGCATCATCATTTGTGCGGTGAGCAAATGTGCCGCCGGGGAATCCGCTGCCACACGAAACATTTTGGCGAAGGCGGTGCGCCTTTTTCTGCCTGGTGCATTTGGATACTGGCCATTCCCAGCGCATAAAAAAGTTCGTTATTATTGGGCCGCCAAGCGACCGTTTGCTCGAAGAAAGGAACCGCTTCCGCCAAATGTCCCAGCACATAATGTGAGAGACCGAGAATCTGAATCGCCTCTTTGCGCTCGGCAGAATTTTGCGGCCATTTGTCAAAAGTCGGAGTCAACGCGGCAATCGCACCGACATGGTTATTTGTACGAGAATGCGCGACACCCAGCAGATGTTGCACGCGTAGATCAGAATTGGCTGGTAACGCTTGTAATTTGGCGAGCGCCTCTTTGACCTGACCCTGATTAATGAGCGCCCGCGCTTCGATCAGCGTTGTCGTGATATTTGCTGACGCGGCAGGTTGTGTTTGTGCCGCAGCAACGATTGGCAAACACAGTATTAGGACCTAGGATGATGCCAAGACCGACAACATTGTGGTCCTGGGGTCGCCGGCAGAAAATCTTATCCTGCTTGATCTGCCCCAAAATCAGGATCTGGTTTTTCGCTGGGTGCAGGATGGAAAAAAGCGAAATCTCAATGCCATCGTTAATATTAAGCCCCAGCCAGGCGAGCAGGAATATTATCTGGCGAAACAATATGACTCTT
>JANMKB010000578.1:0-2315 GCA_031371805.1 Blastocatellia bacterium
GCAATCCATTTCGTTAATTCGAGCAATTCCGGCGTGACCAATGGTTCGGTATCAAAAAGCTCTTCAACGGATTTGATTTCGGTGGTTGCAGCGTCAATGCCTGCTTCTTCAAGCGTAGTGTGAAGATCAACCACATATCCCGTGAGAAGCTGTTTACCGAACGGAATCAGCACGCGGCAGCCCGGTTTCGTATTCACAGTGAAGCTTTCCGGCAGCGCATAGGTGAAGGTTTGATGAACGTAAAGAGGAATGGCAACTTCGGCAAACATAAATCAAGAATGGGGGAAGGCCGGAAAACCAGACTGCCGGAGCGCCGGACAATCAGATAATCAGAGTTTATTTTAGACACCATTTTTCGGGATGATTGGACATCGAAATTAACATGCCGATGATGGAATCATATTCTTTGTATAGCGCCGCACCTACAGTCTGCTCCAAATAACCGCACTCAACCGCGAACTGTAGCCAGACTTGGGTTTCAGAACTTTCTGCTTCGCAATCGCTAAGTTTACTGATCCAATGCGCTTCGTAACGACGCTTGCGCCACGCTTCCGCCAGGTTCGCGCAAACAGAACGTGACGAACGACGAATCTGATCCGTAAGTGAATAGCGTTCTTCTTTTGGGTATTGTTTTGAGTCCTCAAAAATCTTCATTGCGGCTGAAAATGCTTTTTGATAAACCTCAAGATCAACGTGCCTTTTTATCTGAGTTTTTCTTACTTCATCCATTCGGTCACCTCACTTACTCGCAGATTCAAAAATCCGGTTGTCCGGCAGTCTGATAGTCCCGTCGTCCTTCTTCAAATGGCTCCGTAATGTGTCAGCTCAACTTCAGGGCTGAGATAGCCTGATTTTACTGGTTCTGTCCGCAATAAATCTGTGCTCAGATATTTCTTGTTGTCATCACAAAAAATTGTCGCCACAATCGTCTCCGCTCCTAATTCTTCCTGCACCATTAACGCGCCAATAAAATTTGCGCCGGAAGAAATTCCCACGGCTAAGCCAAGCTGCGAAGCCAGTTGCTGCGCCATCAAAATTGCGTCGCCATCAGGAACACTGATCACTTTGTCGAGCGTATCAAGCGCAACAATAGCGGGGATGAATTCGTCGGAGATGCCTTGAATACGGTGGCTGCCAACTTTGCATCCGGTCGTCAACGTCGGCGATTCGGCGGGCTCCAGCGGATGCAATTTTATCTTTGGATTTTTCGTCCGCAGATATTTTCCTGTTCCCATAATTGTTCCGCCTGTGCCGACTCCGGCAAGGAAGGCGTCGGGCGTCAAGCCTCGTATCTGCAACTGCTCCCAAATCTCCGGCCCCGTAGCCGCTTCGTGCGCTTCGATATTCGCAACGTTAGAAAACTGGCACGGTAAAAACACATTGCCTTTTTCCCGTGCTAATACTTCAGTCATTTTAATGCTGCCGCGAAATCCGCCCTGCTCTTTGCTGACCGGAACAATTTCTGCGCCGAAGCTTTGAATCAGTCGCACCCGTTCATAGCTCATCCAATCCGGCATGTAAATCATCACCGGATGACCCAGCGCTTTGCCAATCGCAGCAAACGCAATTCCTGTGTTGCCGCTCGTAGCCTCAGCAATTAAATCTCCCGGTTTGATTTGTCCTCGCTCATACGCAGTTTTCAAAATATGCAGCGCCATCCGATCCTTAATGCTGCCGGTTAAATTCAGATATTCGGCCTTCGCATAAATCGTCCGGCGTTGTCCTCGAAAATTGAAATGCACCGCGATCAATGGCGTATTCCCGACCATGTGATGCAATCCGTTGAGTCTTTGCGCGAGGCTGTCATCGGTAATATTTTTAGATTCCATATTGAGTTAGTAGGATCAATTGCCAAAAGGTGGATTGTACATTAAATTCCAGACCAATCCAGTTTTTGCATATTTCAAAAATCTGTTATCAGTGAGAACTATTATGATCCATCGAATTCTTTGCTCAACTTTCCTCGCTCTTTTATTTTGCGCGCCCTCGGTGACAGCGCAGGAAACTCCTAAAGTCGTTGGCGATTGGCAGGGAGTGCTTGACGCGGGTGCGGTGAAGCTGCGCCTCGTCCTTCATTTCAAAGCCGAAGACAATGCTTTGCGCGGCACGATGGACAGCCCTGACCAGGGCGCGAACGGGTTGAAAATTGATTCCGTCACGTTGGAAAATTCAACGCTCAAATTTGCGATGAGTGTGATTGGCGCATCGTATGAAGGAACGCTCAACCAGAATGCAGATGAGATTTCCGGCAAATTCACACAGGGCGGCGTCACGTTTCCGCTCAATTTCAAACGCGGCACGATAGCCTCTATTGC
>JANMKB010000603.1:0-9508 GCA_031371805.1 Blastocatellia bacterium
ACCGTATGGATCGCCAGCAGGCATTCTTTCCCTTCCGGCGAAAGCATGAGCAATTTGACCTGTCCGCTGGTGATAATGTAAACCATTCCATCCTGATCACCGCACGTATAAGCATGCTCGTGTTTCGCAACTTTGATGCTGCGAGTATTGATCGTTTCGTTTTCTAAGGAGTCTCTTAATTGCTGCTTGAATTTATCGGCTTTTGGGCTCTGTTGAATCATATATCCTTCGCTCTTCTTCCGAAACTCATACTACATTTCGTGAACGAATTTCCTGCTGGCTTGTCATTCACTAATACAGGTAATGCGTGCACGCCCACCAGTGAGAGTTCCGGTGGCCTGAATTTGGCGTGAATGAGCAGTAATTCTGACAAAGGGAAAACCCAGAAAGCGGTTCGCTTCTACTCGCAGGATTTCCACACAGTTGTATTTTGCCGCTTTGCTTTGTGCGGTAATCCGCCTGATCGCTTTACGAATCGTAGTTTCCTTATTCCAGCCATAAACAGTCGTTTCCAACTCAGTCGCAATAAAAAGGAAATACCAGCCAGCCTGGGTCAGGAGTTCTTTCAATCTTTGCGGACTGGCATTGTCAAGTAAGCTCCAGCCTGGTGTGCAGGGAGCGCTTTCAACCTGGACAGACGCTGGCAAAGGGGTTCCCTCCGCCAGCATCAGAGACCCCTGTTTGATTGTGGCTATACTGTCCATCATTTTCTGCACTGACCGGTTAATGGTAAGGCAGTAAGGGTTGCAGCGTTGCCTGCCTGCTGCCAAAACATCCGGCAGCCACTGGCGACACTGAGACTCAATAAGACCGCCGTCACCAGCGCAGGTTGCGGCAATAAATTAAATTCACTGACACCAGCCGCCAATAAGAGGGTTGACACAGGCATAATCCAAACAAGGATTGAAAGGGGACGAATGTATTGGTTGTCTATGTTGGATTGTATTTTCCCGCCGGCATTCTTAAGAAACATTGATGACTCCATGATGAGAGAGCTGTTACTGAAAGAAAGCCGGGAGATTCCGGTGTGGCGAAAAAAAGAGTGAGCGACGCTCTCTCCCGAACCACGGTTGTTATTACGAATGATGATCGTAATAAACTAGCGCTTGTCTTTTAAAACCGGCACATCCTCAAAACCGATGAGATGCTGCTCGACCTCTGCCCGCGCAATGCGGGTCGCCCGACTGCCTGGCATATTAACCCGTGGGGTCGCGCCATTGTGAATTTGCCTGGCGCGTTGCACCATTAATAAAACCTTGCGGTATTTGTTATCGCGGTTATTAGTATCCATAAATTCTCCTTAAATCTGGTCGGCGGAAGGGACAATTTAGTTAGTTCCCTGCCTTACTTCGCACTGGTCTGTTCCTCGGTCACACCGACATTTTTCCGGGCGGCAGCAGTCATCGCGTCGCGCAGTTCCTGAGTGCGCTTACGGTTCAGCAATTTCTTTTGTTGCCTCCGACCAAAGCGTGCTTTATCGCCACTTTTTTTTGACATAAGTCCCTTAATTGTTAACGAGTGAAGAAATTTCACTGGTTTGAAAGTGGGTTAGAAGGTTCAGATTGTCTGAGGGATTTCAGAGAAACTAAGAAGAGAGTAACCAAACTCGGCTCCTACTCACCGTACTCTGTAGCTGAGTCTTTGTCAAATATTGATTCAAAAACTGTCAAGTCAGGCGAATGAGTAGACACTTGTAAATTTAGTGCTACTCTGAACGCACACAAATTGCAAAAAAGTGAAGGACAACAGCAATCATTTCTGTGGCAAGCAGTGCCGATGGTCAGTTCAACCGCAAATTCAGGAGAGTAACAATGTCGAATATCGCAAAAGTTTTGTTCAGTTTCTTGTTCGCTACACTATTCGTGCAAAGCGCCACGAATTACAAGGTCGTGAATCGTTATCCGATGCCCGGTAACGGCGGGTCTGATTACGTCACCGTAGACAGCGCGGCACGACGTGTTTATGTCTCGCACTCGACGCAGGTTGAAGTGCTGGATGCCGATACCGGAAAAATTATTGGTGCGATTACTGACACCCCCGGCGTTCACGGAATTGTCATCACACCTTTTAAGCACGGCTTCACCAGCAATGGGCGCGAGAGTAAAGTTTCGATGTTCGACCTTGAAACGCTGAAGCTCATCAAAAAAATTGACGTGGGCAAAGGGCCGGATGGCATTTACTACGATCCGGCGACGAAGCGTGTTTTCACCAATAATCACGGCACACACGACATCACCGCGCTGAATGCCGAGACGGGTGAAGTAGTCGGAACCGTGAAATTAGCAGGCGATGGTGAACAGGCGGTCATCGGAGCCGATGGGATGATTTATGTTAACAGCGAGGAATCAGCCGAAGTCGTCGTCTTTGATCCAAAATCTTTGGCAGTTAAAAAACGCTTTCCGATTGGTGTCGCAAAAACGCCAACCGGACTCGCCTACGATGCCAAAACCAACCGCTTGTTTATTGGCTGCCGCGAAGAACCAAAAATGGTTGTCATGAACGCCGCAACAGGGAAAGTCATCACGAGTTTTCCGCTGGGCAAAGGCGTAGATTACGCAGAGTTTGATGCTTCAGCAAAGCTGATTTTCTTTTCCTGCGGCGATGGCACACTGAATGTCTTCCGTGAAAAGTCAGCCGACAGCTACGAGGACGCCGGAGCGGTCAAAACGCAGCCGAGCGCAAAAACACTGGCGTTTGATCCGAAGACAAAGAAACTTTTTCTGCCCGCGTTGGAATACATTGAGACTCCCGCGACGGAGCCGGGCAAGCGTCCACAGCGGAGTGTGAAGCCGGATTCATTTGTCCTGCTGGTGGTCAGTAAGTCGTAGTCAAATATTTTAACGCAAGGGGACAAAGGATCGAAGGAATAAAGAATGTCAATCTATGTGGTCTTTGATCCCTTGCCCCTTTGTCCCCTTGCGTTGAAAATATAGTTTCAGATTTGAATTTTTGAGAAAAAATATCCACCTATCGCTACGAATAAAACCGCCGCAAATCCCAACGCTGAAACATTCGTCACCAATCCGTAGTGTGTGATGCCAATTAGGGCGCCGCGCAATCCATCAACTCCATAAGACAACGGATCAAGCTTCGTAGCAATGTCGAGAATCTTCGGTAAATTCGTCAGCGGAAACAACGCGCCCGACAAAAAGAAAATCGGCATCACGATAAAATTCATGATGAGTTGGAAGCCCTGCATGTCTTGCAGCAGTGAACCAATCGCCGTGCCGAGTCCGCAAAACACAATCGCGGTCAACGCCATAAACACAAATGCCAACGGTACTGTCGCCCAATTCACGGGACGAAATCCGGCGATGACACATACGGCAAAAATTAGCGTCCCCTGGATCATCGCGACGGTTGCGCCGCCCAGCGTGCGCCCGATCATAACAATAATTCGCGGCACGGGAGCGACCAGTGTTTCCTTCAAAAATCCAAATTGCCGATCAAACAATAAGCCGATGCCGGAAAAAATCGCCGTGAATAAAATGCTCATGCCGACCACGCCGGGGGCTACAAATTGAATGTAGCTCCCGTTCCCGGATTTCTGGAAAACCGGGCCGAGTCCGAAGCCCAGCACTAATAAATACAACATCGGTTGCGCAAGCGATGCGATAATTTGCGCCCGCGAACGAACGTAACGTTTCAGTTCGCGCAGCCAGAGGATGTAAATTGCGCCCATAATTTTATTTTCTCCACATTTTGGCAAATTGCCGCATTTGATCGGCGGAGCCAGCTTTTTCGTCACGAATCGTCGAGCCTGTTAACGCGAGAAAGGCTTCTTCCAGCGATTCGGTGTTGGTTTGTGTTTTGAGTTCGGTCGGTGTGCCTTGCGCTACAATTTTTCCGTGATCTATGATCGCAATGCGATGTGCAACACGCTCAGCTTCGTCCATATAGTGCGTCGTCAAAAAGACGGTCACGCCTTCCGTTTCGTTTTGCTGCTTCACATGCGACCACAATTGATTGCGGCTTTGCGGATCAAGTCCAAGTGTCGGCTCATCAAGAAAAAGAATTTTCGGTGTATGCAAAAAGCCGCGTGCGATTTCCAATCGTCGCCGCATTCCGCCGGAAAATTCTTTAACGTATTTATCGCGCTTGTCCCACAGTTCAAACAATTGCAGCAGCTTTTCAATGCGCTCAAGGCGGACTTTGCGCGGGACGTGATATAGCACACCATGCAATTCCATGTTCTCGTAAGCTGTCAATTCGGCGTCAAGGCTGGGGTCCTGGAACACAATCCCGAAGCTCTGTCGCGCTTTAGTTTGCTCAACCGTTGGATCAATGCCCGCCAACTCAACTTTCCCGCTCGTCGGCGTCAGCAGCGTCGTCAGCATCTTAATCGTAGTCGTCTTCCCTGCGCCATTTGGCCCTAAAAACGCAAAGATTTCGCCTTTGTTGACGGCAAACGAAATGTCGTTAACAGCCGTAAAATCGCCGTAGGTTTTGGTTAAATTTTGGACACGAATCATAATATTCAGCATAGTAGCGCAATCCAGTCATGGTTGCGACAGACTTGGCGCTTTGCAAAGTCTAAGCTATTCAGACTGCTAATTTTTTTCGCGGTAACGGTGGTGAGATGAAAGGCGCGCCAGGCAAAATCGGCTTCGGCTTTGGGATTGTTGAGCGCCCAACTCGTGTCACCGCTGTTGCCTTTGTGCCCCCTGTCCGTAGTCGCCGTCGCATAATTTTTCTTCCAGCCGATTGACGTATCAGAGATCGCGCCCGCGTTGCCGCCGATGCCAATGACTAATAATTTGTTGTTCCAGTTGGCAGGCAAATTCACTTCAAAACCGATGGTCTGATCAATCGTGCCGCTGACTTTGCAACGCGCCGGAGCGGAATCACTGACGGCAATTTCTTCGGCAGAAATTATCGCAGTGTTATCAGGGAGCTTGAGTGATTTGAGTTGTGGGCAAGTCAGGTTTTGCGCGAAAGAATTAGAGGCGAGTCCCAGAAAAAGCCCAATGGCAAGCAGTATTTGTTTCATAAGAAGAATGTCCGACAATGCTGCCAGCTTGTCGGATGCCTGGCGAGGAATTTGCTTTTGATGAAATCTATGATTGAGTAAGCCCACCGACAAGCTGGCAGCATTGTCGGATGTTCCTTAATGCAAATATCCGCCGCCATCGCACAGAATCATTTGTCCGGTAATCATCTCTGCGTCATCACTGGCAATGAAGGCAATCAGTCCCGCGAAATGTTCCGGCGTCACACGCTTTTTGATCGCCTGATTATTCATCACGCGATCGAAGGCTTCTTCGCCCGAATGTGCCATCGTTCCCTCTGTCGCTACCATACCTGGAGCCAGCGCATTCACCGTAATATTATCATCGCCCATTTCCTTCGCCATCACACGCGTCATTCCCATCACTGCACCTTTAGCGGCGACATAGGCCATCTGCCCTGGATTCGCCAGAAAATAGGTGCGCGAAGCGATGTTGATGAGGCGTCCATGCTGACTTTTTTTCAGCAGCGGATAGATCGCTTTTGAGACAAGAAAATAGCCGAGATAATTGACCTGTACAAAGCGATTCATCTCTTCATACGAAAGCTCATGCCACGGCGTTTTGCCTGACAAAATCCCGGCGTTGTTGACGAGAATGTCTACGCGCTCGTGCCGTGCTTCAATCGCTTTGACGGCCTGCGCAATTTGTTCTTCGTTCGTCACATCACAGATTTCGCAATTCGCAGTTCCACCCGCAGCGCGAATTTCAGCGACAGTTTCAGTTGCGTCTTTGAGGTCGAGGATTTCGATGCTTGCGCCTTCAGCGGCGAGGCGCACGGCAGCGGCTTTGCCAATCCCTGCCGCCGCACCGGACACGACAGCAATTCTATCTTGCAATCGAGACATGGTTTTCTCCAGTTTTGTTATCCGTAAAAAATTACCCCATCGCTACGGCTCGGGGTACTGTACCGCGAGCCGTAGCGAGCAGGGTTGATACTGAAATGACCCACTTTCGGCGTAAGCTTAGAAACTAATCTTTCCTGATAGTTGAATCTTACGTCCAGAATTAATGACGCCATCACGAATACGCCCGAAAGTCGCGGAGTTCGCAGTGGCTGTCGGAAGATCGAAATTCGGCGTATTTGTCAGGTTCCTGGCATCTACACGTAAATTAAACTTCACCTTTTCCGTAATGCTGAATTCCTTGGAAAATGATGTATCAAGCTGGTATTGACGCGGAGCCAGAAAGTAATTCCGTCCAGTCGTGCCATTTGAACCAGCAACAGTTGGATTACTGGTAAAAAGAGCGCGCGTTGCTGCATCAAACCAGTAATTGGTTCCATTCTCCTGCACCACTTTACCGACATCGCGCGCACAACCATTGCAATTCGCGGTTGATTGAACCACATTGCCATTGGTCAGGAAGCCTGAATACACGGTGAAAGGTCGTCCCGAAGCAACGTTGAAGCCTCCTGCGATTTGCCAGCCGCCAATAATATTATCCACTGCGCGGGAAACGCCGGAGGCAAATTTTTTCCCGACACCAAACGGCAGTTCAAAAACAAACGTAGATTGAATGGCATGGCGACGATCAAAATCTGACCACGAATTATTTAATCTACGATTATTGATATCATAAGGCGTGCTTGAGGCTGACTGATTGTTAGCGCGTGAAACCGTTGAGAACGTCGGATCAAACGAACGAGTATCTGTTGACTTGGAAAGTGTGTAGCCCACCTGAAAAGCTACGCCTTTAATAAAGCGACGTTTCAAGATTACTTCCAAGCCGTTGTAGCGAGAAACGTCATTGCTATCCAGCACGTTTACCGCACCTAAAAACTGCGTGTAGCGTTGGAAAAATGTCGGGCTAAATCCGTTGGTCACCAGCGACTGTGTGCCGGTTCTTTGCGATAACGTTTGCGCGACTGAAGCCACCGCATTTTGTGCTGGTGTTAATTGAGTGGCAAATTGTGCAGTCGAGCGGAACGCCGTAGTATTCGCCACCGTGTTCGCGCCAGCAATTAAATAGCCGGCCAAACATACTTGCGCGTCGCCATTCTGAACGGCAGTGAAAGCCTGTAAAAACGTCTGACCGGGGCAACGTGCATCAGTGGCATTCAGGTTCACCTGATTTGAATCATAGCCGCCAAATAAATGAACGCCTCGTTTCCCGATATAGTTCACTTCTAAAACCGTATCCTTCCACAGATCGCGCTGGAAACTCATCACCCACGAATGAATCTCCGGGTAACGCGTGGCTGGATCAATCAACGTGATACTCGTATTACTAGGGCTTACAGGTGTTCGCAAAGCGCTGGGAGTTCCGTTAGGAACAAGCGCGGCAATTTTTGGAGCGATATCGCGCAGTAAGCCGCCATTTTGGGCAAAGTTGGTTTGATCAGACGCTGAGAGTGTATTGCCAGGCGCATTCTGGAAAATGTTGGCGGCAAAAAGCTGTGACGGGAACCGATCATAATTTAAGCGGTAGTTGGCTCTGAATGAGGTCTTACCGTTCTTCCAGGGATCCCACGCAACTCCGACTGATGGTCCAAAGTTGTTGGTATCATTCTGGAATAATTTCTTTTCAACCCAGCTCAGATTACTTGACGCAGCCGCGCCAGCCACAAATGGTTTATCAGGAGCCAGAATAGGTCTGCCGCCTGATGAGGGCGATAATTTCACTTCATAACGCAGTCCTATATCAAAAACCAGATTCGGTTTCGCACGCCATGAATCCTGAAAGTAAAAATCGTATTCAGGATAGAAAGCGGTGAAATTCCAACGGGTTCCTGCCGGAGCAAAGGCGCCTGGATTATTTGGATCAGAAACAAACGCCTGACTGATGGAACCAAATTTCCCATACCAATCGCTGATTGTAGAGCGCAGGCGCGTTAAATCAGTAGCTTGAAGACCAGGAACAGCAACGGTTGCGGTGGTCGGGATCGTATAAATTCCGAACGTCGTTGTTGGTGCGCCTAATGAAACAACGGGTTCAATATTGGTGCTCGCGACTGACGATCTGTCATCAATTTGGCGACCAAATCTAAAGTTTATCCCACCTTTTAAAACATGGTTTTGTTTGACCCAGGTAACATTATCCACCCATTGCCACGTTCGCAAACGTCGGGCGTTATATGAAAAATTTGTGTTTGGCGTGGAAGCTAAATTAAATGAAAAGGGGAAGGTTGGATCAGGGTTCGGCGTGTTGAAGCTGAACGCAAATTTATTCATCCCAAAGAGAAATTCATTCGTCACCGTTGCACTGGGCGACCACCGATAGTTAACAGCCAAATTTTTAGGAGTACGGAAGGTATCAACTAAATTTCCAGTATTGGGAAAAACAGGTCGTCCGCCATTGCCTGAATCACCCAGCGAAGTTTGTGACCCCTGCGCATAGCGCACATAAAATCCGTTTTTATCGTTAAGTTTGAAATCAAACTTGGAAACAAAATCATATTGTTTTTCATGTTGCGGGGAGCCGAAATCAAAGCCAGCGGTATTTAACCCGTCCCCGACGGAAGAAAAATTATTGGGCAGCGGCATGGCATTTAAAATCCCGGAAGTTTTTTGGTCAAATGCCAGCGCTGCGGTATTAGTTAAAAAATTTACCGAGTTCATACACGGGAAAACTGCCGGAGAGCCACAAGCCGCATAAACGGGTGCGCCGCTCGCCGTCACTGAGGGCGTAGCGGTTCCAGCCACAGCATTTTGCAACGGCACAGGTGTGGCCGCTGTCGTATTGCCAGAGACATAACGGTAAATTCCGCTTCTGGCGCTTTGCGTGTAGACCGTCCTGGTCACGAGCGCCGTGTCATACGCCGCAAGCTTTTGCAGGTTCACAAAGAAGAAAGCTTTGTCCCGCATCCAACGAGGGCCTTTGCCACCTTCACCAAAGCCGGGATTTACCAACGGTCCACCCAGGCTTCCGCCGTAAATATGCTGGACGAATTGATCCTTCGCACGTCCATTCAGATTATTGCTATAACCATTCGCAGCGAACCGTGGCGTTTGGTAATACTCAAACGCGCTTCCATGAAACTGATTGGTGCCAGAGCGCGTGACAAACGTAACCTGGGCGCCGCTGCTACGACCCAGCTCAGCCGTAAAATTTGTCGTTGCAATTTGAAATTCCTGAATCGAATCTGGATTGGGGCGGAGTGGCGTAAAGTTTGAACCGCCGGCGCTTGATTCATTAATATCAATGCCGTCCAGCGTAAAGTTGAAAGCACGATCACGCGAACCGTGGACGTGAACGCCGCCACCGGTATTTGCACCATTGACGATCCCCGGTTGATAGTTCAGTAAATCCAGCGGATTTCTGCCGCGTGTGCCAATAATAGGTAAACTTTCCAGTGTTTTCTGGTCAACAGTATTTCCAATATTACCGGAACTACTGGTTTGCACTACTTCTGCCGCCGCATCAACGTTTACTTCGACCGAAACCTCGCCCACCTGCATCGTGAGATTGACAGTGGCCGGCTGGTTAATTTGGGCGACGTTGCCACTCGAAATAATTTTCTTAAAACCCGCTTTTTCTACGGAAACTTTATAGGTTCCTGC
>JANMKB010000634.1:0-2868 GCA_031371805.1 Blastocatellia bacterium
GTCGCCTGAAAATTTTCGCGGCGTCCTTCGATCCATTTGACGGGTTTGTGAAGCTGCATTGCAATCCAGCCAAGCAGAGCTTCCTCAGCATACACATTCAATTTGCAACCAAAGCCGCCGCCGACTTCCGGCGTAATCACGCGCAATTTATTTTCCGCAACGCCGAGCATGATCGCTACCTGGGTGCGCAGCAGATGCGGAATTTGCGTAGACGACCATATATTTAATTGTTGTTCCCCGGGGAAATATTGCGCCAGCACGCCACGCGTTTCGATGGAAATTGGCGCGAGGCGTTGATGATTCAACCGTTGCGAGACGACCTTGTCCGCCGCTGCAAATGCTGCGTCTACATCGCCTGTACCTGCGCTGTGAACGTAGGCAATGTTGTCGCCCAAATCTTCATGAATCACAGGCGAGTCGGATTTCGCCGCCGCTTCGCCATCGGTCACAACATCAAGCGGGTCGTAATCCACGTCTATCAAATCCGCCGCATCTTTGGCTTTATATTTGTCAGTCGCCACGATTGCCGCGATGGGTTGTCCGACAAAAAAGACTTTGCTCTGCGCAAGCACCGGCATTTTCGGAATCTTCAAACCAGGCAAAGCGCCAGCGGTTGGGACGTAGCCAATTTTGCCTTCGACATCCGCGCCCGTGTAAACCGCGACTACGCCAGGAGCACTTTTCGCCGCCGTCACATCAATCGAATTAATCTTCGCGTGGGCGTATTGGCTGCGCAGAATCACCACGTGCAGCGTATCCACGAGCTTGATGTCATCTACATAATGACCAATGCCCTGAATCAGGCGCGGGTCTTCGGTGCGTTTCACCTTTTGTCCAATGTATTTTGCTAAAAATGACATAGATTCTCCTTGTTAGAGAAGTCGGAATTCAGGAGTCGGGAGTCGGGAAATCATCTTGCCAGCATCGTGGTTATGTACGAATTCAGCATTCTACCGATGCGATCAAGTTCGGATTCAAGCAGATCGGTTTTCGCATAGCCCAGGTCACGAGAGAGAATTAAGTAGTAACGGCACTCTTCGAGCGATCCTTGCGAGATGTTATAGAATCGCGCTTTGTCAGCCGTCCCTTTCTTCCGATACCCTTCGGCAATATTCGCTGGAACTGAAACCGCAGCGCGGCGTAACTGTGAAGTCAAACCGAATAGTTCATGTTTTGGAAAGGATTCTGTCATTCGGTAAATTCCCAGTACCCAACGATGTGCAAACTGCCACATTTCTAAATCCTGAAAGCCCCGTGACAAAGGCCTGTTACCTCTTTTTTGGCCGCTTCCATTTGCATCCAGAGTTTCCATCCTTCCCCCTCCGACTTCCGATTTCCGACTACCGACTTCTTATTTTTTCCGCTGCGTACTGAACTGACGCAACGATATTTTGGTAGCCAGTGCAGCGGCACAAATTGCCTTCAATCCCGTGCCTTATTTCGCTTTCGGTTGGAGAAGGATTGTCCTTGAGCAGCGCGCACGAAGTCATAATCATCCCCGGTGTGCAATATCCGCATTGCAAGCCATGACATTCCCAAAAACCTTCCTGCACCGCATGCAATTCGCCGTTCTGCGCCAGGCCTTCAATCGTAGTGATTTCAGCGCCATCGGCCTGCACCGCCAGCACCGTACACGACTTCACCGCAGCGCCATCCAGATGCACCGTACAAGCGCCGCAAATCGAAGTTTCGCAGCCGATGTGTGTACCAGTAAGTCCGACGACATCCCGAATGAGATGGACTAATAACAAGCGCGGCTCGACATCGGCCTCGTGCGCTTGTCCGTTGAGTTTGACATTGATCTTCACGCTTTTACTCCTTTGTGGATGTGAAAAAGACAGCCTGCTTCGCTCCCCTTTTCCCTTTGATCGTTGCCCTGAAATTTAAAATTTGATTGCTCGTAGATAAGCGGCGCGTATCTTATCCCTGTGCTGCAGTGAAGGCAATGGAGCCGGGCAGTTTTGCCTTGCCAGCGAAAGATGAAAACTAAATTTTAGCCCGCGAAGCGCATCCTTCTGTTGCCTTTGAGTCGCGTAGCGACAAGGTGAATTTAGACGTAGGTTGATGTTCTTTGAAAATGAAATACCGCAATACTAAGGTGGAGAAATGTCGCCAAAGACGACGAACAGCCTAGCCTATGGTGCAGGCGTTGCGCCGCAACCATAGGTCTGAATCAGCAGGGTTGCCGCTGTCGCTGAAGGCGACACACACAAAAGATGATCGTCGCCTTCAGCGACGGAACTGTCGCAATCTCTCACCCAGCGATGCTCGCTGGGCTATTATGTTGGTCGCCTTTAGCGACAAAAGATTTGAATACGGAATTTAATTTTCAAAGAACATGAACCCACGTCTAAAGTCAGCCGTCGCGCTACGACGAAGAAAATACGCGTGGCGTGAAAAGATGCGGGTAATGACAAGGCTTTAGGCTTCCACCCGCATTCGCGGGTTGAGAAATTAGCTGTGCCGCGTTGTAGCACTTCAAGCGATCCCGCGAATTTGAGAGGGGTTATTTTTCTAAACACCATGCCAATCACCAAAAAAATAATTGCGCTGTAATTTACAACGATGCTATATTCCACCCCGCTTACCGAAAAGCCGTAACAACTCAATTAACCGTTCCGTTTCATAGAGAACGGAGGAGTGAACTCTTCTTAAAATAGAAAATTTGATGCCGATAGCGTCATGAAACAATTACTTAATGGGTCGTTGATCCGATGACCTGCAACACAATGTTTCTACATTACGCTGGTTACAGTTGTAGTATAACGTAGTAACACTTTATTGGCCTACATTATTGATAACATATAGTTATTAACAAAATAACAGTAGCTCAAATTGGCGATAAGAAAAATTGGTGGCCTATCGGCT
>JANMKB010000637.1:0-11622 GCA_031371805.1 Blastocatellia bacterium
GTTACGCCTTCAGGCGTGAATACAGAGATTCACGCCTGAAGGCGTAACTCTGAACATTTCATTATTTGAGCGCTTCGCCTAAGACCTGACCAACGCTATTGCTAGGAAATTCAAGCTTGAGAAGCATCGCCAACGTTGGCGCAATATCGAGCGGACTAATCAACTGAGAGAAACTTCCCACCTTTACACCAGTGCCATAAAAAATCACCGGAACGTGCGTGTCATACCTATACGGAGTGCTGTGCGACGTAGCGTCTTCACCGCTAATCCAAAATGGTTTGGGGATAATTACTAAATTTCCGTTGCGTTCAGAATTGAATCCGAGGGCGACGCTATTCGCAACTCTTGTGCGTGGCAGATGACCGGCAAGAATATCGGTTCGAGTAAAACATTCTGCTATGCCACGAAGGTTTCTGACCGCTTCACTGGCAATGGATTCAGCTTCAGCGCACGATGTTTTACTCAGCTTCGTGTAATCAAAATACACATTGCCGTAGCTCACAAGCGCAATATATTTATTTTCCCCAAAGCGTGTACTCAAGGCCTTGTTGATGACATTCGTGATTTCATTTCCATCAATGCGTCCGCCCAGTCCATACGTTTGCGCATGTTCCGGCACAGGCGCTACGCCGTGATCGGCAGTGAAGGCAATCACGGTATTGTTTAGCCCAACTTTTTTATCAATGAATAAAAATAAGTCTGCCAGAATTCGATCTGTCCGAAGCGTGATGTCCTGCGCTTCAGGACTGTTCGGGCCAGTGTTGTGACCAAGAATATCATTCGCCGAAAAGCTGACGGTCAGTAAATCTGGCACGTCATCTGCACCAAGCTGTTCTTTTTCCAGCGCCAGTTTAGCGAAATTCGCAACCATCTCATTCGCAAAAGGAGTAGCTTCAAATTGGTTATAAAACTTGCTGCCGGGTTTGTCTTCACCGCCATTAATCGTATGCGGAAACGTTTTGCCAAAAATCCATTTCTCAAACGGAGAATCATCCGGCAGCGAACGCGCATACGCCGCTTCAGGTAACAGCTTTTCCCACTTCCTGCCAAAATAAGAATCGGCGCTCTTTGATTGATTGAAGCTCTTCACCCAGTCCGGCAAATCGTTAAAGTAGTACGTGCTGGAAACCATTCTGCCCGTTGCCGTGTCATACCAATACGCGCCATTCGGCTTTTTCCCCGCAGGCAAAATCGCGGCGCGATCTTTCATCGAAATGCCAATCACTTTGGCTTGCCCGTTCGTGTGCAATTTTAATTGATCACCAATGGTTGAGCTAAGCAACCGATGCGGTGAAGAGCCTGCGCCTTCTTTGCCTCCAAGCAATTTCGTTTTCGGATCAGAAACGCTCGTGACTTTCCCGGCGGTTTCCCGGTCGTACCATTCATTCGCAATGATACCGTTTTCATTGGGCGCGGAACCGCTCATAAAAACTGCATGCCCGCAAGCAGTGACAGTCGGAGTGTAAGGATAATTCGCGTTCGTGAAATTCGCTCCACCCTGCGTCAAAAGCTTGAATCCGCCTTCACCAAATTGATCTGCAAAACGCGTCAGGTAATCGTAACGAAACTGGTCAATCACGATTCCCAGTACAAGTTTGATTTTGTGCGGTTGAGTTTTGGCTGTTCGCTTAGCTGTTTGGAAAAAAGCAGGCGGATTACCACCGGCAACAATTAAGCACAGAGAAACACTGAGCAGCGGACGTAGTAATCGGGAAAGCATAAAGAGTTTTTCGCGGTGATAAGAGGTTTACAAATTTGGCGAAGCGCCCACTGGATTTTGCTCTAAATCAAGCACTGAGCCAGTAATACATTCACTTTCATCGCTGGCAAAATAGACTGCGGCGTAGGCAATATCCAGCGGTAATAACAAACGTCCAAACGGTCGGGTTTTCACGGCTTCCTCCAGCCAATTGTCACCTTTACCTTCAAGCTTTTTGACAGCATGCTCGTTCGGAGTCTCTGTCCAACCTACATTAAGTTGATTCACACGAATGCGATATTTCGTCAAATAACTGGCGTTATTTTTGGTAAACGTCATCAACGCGCCTTTTGCCGATGAATACGCCATGAGTTTCGGTTCACCGATATATGCATTGACGGAACCAATGTTAACAATTGATCCGGTGCGCCGCTCAATATTATGTTTGACGAATTGCTGCGAACAAATAAAAGCGCCACGCACATTGGCGGCAAAGAGATGATCCCACAATTCAACCGTCGTATCTTCAATCGTACTGCGTGTGCTGTCCCCTGCGTTGTTCACCAACACATCTACTTTTCCGTAGACTTCAACGGCGCGATCAACTAACGCACGACACTCACTTTCATTAGTCACATCAGCTCGCTGAAAGACTGCTTGTCCGCCATCAGCCATAATGCTTTCGACAATTGCCTGACCGTTTTTTTCATTACGACCGGAGATGACTACGCTTGCGCTTTCGCTGGCGAATAAACGAGCAATGCCTTCGCCCATTCCGGCAGTTGAGGCGGTGATAACTGCGACTTTATTTTGTAAACGATTCATAGTTTTTCTTCTGTAACTTAATTGAGATTGCGTGCTTTGATTAGTTGTATTACGTGTTCGATTTCACCACAAACGTTCAACTCTAATTCTTCCTGTTTTGACAAGATGCCAGCCTTATTTCGTGCCAGCAAATAACGGACGTGCTTTCTTCTTTTTGGTGATGGGCGGAGAAACAATCGCTCTTCTTGTGTTAATTCGCTCGCCAATAAATCAATTATATGATCGTCGCTCACATTAATCTCACAAAAAGTGTTGGGCAATTTTCTTGCGCAAAAACTGTACCGACTCACGCAATTCATCCATCCCGTTTTCGCCGTCTTCAATCGAAATCCAGCCATCGAATCCTTCGGCTTTTAGTGTAGAAAAAATTGCGTCGTAATCATTCAGCCCCTGCCCGATTACACCATGCCGCAAGTTTTTTGCATAGCCCAGCGAACCGTCCTGCAATTTCAAATCTTCAATCGTGCCGCTAATCAAATAGCGGTCTGAGGCATGCATCGTGACTACGCGATGCTTGACGGCGGCGAGCACATCAAGCGGGTCTTCACCGCAAATAATCGAATTCGATGGATCGAAATTCACGCCGAACCAGGGCGAATCAATTTGGTTGATGATTTCAAGAAATACATCCAGATGCTGGGCGAATTCGGGGTATTTCCAGTAGCCGTCTTTGTAATGGTTTTCCATATTCAAGACGATCCCCCGTTCGGCAGCATAAGGAATTGAAGCGTTAATACTTTCGACGGAATACCGCACGCCATCCGCGCGCGAAACATCTTCGCGGCGTTGGCCTGTTAACACGCGGCAAAACTTGCCGCCAAGCTGCGCGGTCAAATCAATCCAGAATTTTTCTTTTTCCAGTTCTGCGGCACGTGCGACGGGATCGTGCTGCGTAAAATCCGGCGAGCAGCACATCATCGGGATTTCCAGGCCTTTGGAGTCGGCGTGTTGTTTGATTTGCGCGACATAATCGGTGTCAAAGCTCGCAAAAAATCCAGGGTACATTTCTACGCCGTCTACGCCCAGCGTAGCCGCGAGGTCAATCCATTCAAACAGCGTCATCGTTTTCGTGACGCACAAATCATCCATGTAACATTTCGGGAAAGCGCTTAATTTTGGCATATATTGTCGGTGATTGGTGAGCAGCGGACGGTTGTAAAAATTCAACCTCCTGCTGACAATTATTCAGGTTGTAAAACAGCCTTTACATATTTTCCATCGTGCATTCCATCAAAGCAATCTTTCCAATCGGTGAACGAGGCAATCCGGCTAATGATTGGATCAAGATTGATTTGTCTGGCATCCAGCATCGCGACAACTTTTTCCCAATTGCGGAATGTATGACTGAAGCTGCCTTGCAATGTCACAGCTTTTTGCACGAGCGGGTCAAGCGAAAAATTTAACGGTTGCGGCCCCCAGCCTACTTTTGTAATTTGTCCACCGGGGCGCACAATTTCGAGTGCTTGTTTCAGCGCCGCCGAAGAACCAGCGGCATCAACTACCAAATCAGCTCCCAAGCCATCGCCGAGGTTGCGCACAAATTCAATCAAATCAGTAGACTGCACATTGACGGTATGCGTCACACCTAATTCCCGTGCCGCCTCAAGTCGTGATTCATCCTGCGCAGTGCCAGTCACAATCAATGTGCCTGCGCCATTCAAACGTGCCATTTCTGCGCACAATAACCCAATTGGGCCGGGGCCAAGCACGACGACTACATCACCGGGTTTGACATTGCTTTTGACCGCGACGGCGTTGTAGCCCACACAGCAAGGCTCCGTCAGTGCGGCTCTTTCAAACGGTAACGTATCAGGAATAGGATGCAGACAACGTTCCGGCACGCGCACATAATCAGCCATTCCGCCGTGAATACCGTAGCCAAAACCTTTGCGCTCCGGGCATAAATTGTAATCACCCGTGCGACACATCATGCATTTTTCACAGATGTACGCCGCAGTTTCAGAAACTACACGGTCGCCTTCTTTGAAGTTTTTGACACGCTTGCCAAGTGCTGTAACTGTGCCGCCAAATTCGTGCCCTAAAATCACCGGAGCGTTGACAGGCCAGCTTTGCGTAGCGTGATACTGATGCACATCGCTGCCACAGACGCTGACGCCGCCGACGCGTAAGAGAACTTCGTCATCGCCGATTTCAGGAATCGGCATTTCGCGCACTTCGACGGAACCGGGTGTTAAGTCGTATTGCACGACTGCTGCCATTGATGAACTCATGCTGCTAACCTCATTTGTGATGGCTGAATAGGATTGTAAAGAACTGGAGGTAATTCATCCCAGGTACGACCATCAAGTTGCCGCCCTGTTTTCTTTTTATGAACACCACCCCATTGTTTGAAGAAGAAAGCAACTTTGGCTTTATTACATTGTAATTGTATTTGCTTTACCCAATCAGAATTCATTGGTCTTGCACCTGGTCCTGACTCGCCACCAACAATCACCCAATCAATTTTTTTCAGATTTAGTTTGGGTAATGGACCTAATAATGGCTCAAGTGAAAGAAACTTGACCTGTGCATCAGTGTGGCATAAATGATCAATCCGAAATGTGTAATCCAGACTTTCGACACTAACTCCCATCCATATATTTGGAGTCCAATTGAGACGTTTGCTTACCTCTAAAAGACGCTCAGACCTTTTTGTTAATACTTGAAATTGATGCCAGTGAGCAGCATTCATCACTTTGAAAACTCGCTCAATATAATCCGTTGGAACATTTTTGTGGAAAAGGTCACTCATTGAATTAACAAACACGGTTCGTGGTTTTTTCCACTTGAGAGGTAGCTCAAGTGCCTGCTCTTGTAAGGTCAGTTTAAAACCATTGACATAATTGGACTGTCCCATTGCCATTAACCGCTTTGCCATTCGTTCCGCATAACAATACTTGCAACCGGGGCTGATTTTGGTACAACCCGTCAACGGATTCCAAGTTGCCTCTGTCCACTCAATTGCCGAGTTGGTAGCCATAAATTATTTCTCCAAGATATGCTTCGCAATTCTTAGTGCGATGTCTTTGCCTTTAGGATTACCAACAGCAAAATAAAGCGCAAAGATTGGATTGTTTCTGGAATTATGTAGCAAAAGAGGGTTGGATGCGACTCCAGCAAAAACAGTTTTCAAGCGCTTGACATAGTATTGATTGATCGAATCGAAGTTACTTATTTTTTCGGTCACTTTTTCTTCGCCGAAAAAACTGTGGGATTGGCTTGTTCGGTAAAACTCATCATACCAGTCTGATGCCCCAAACATCGCATCAAGCTTAGCACGCCAAGTTGGGCTAATTTTTCCTGTTCGAGTAAGAATCCTGTTAATGGCAACACCCAATGGAAAAAGTAACCATAAATCAATTGCTTCAGTTTGAGCTATCGCTTCGATAGTTTCCCAAGTAACTTGCATCCCAAATGGGTCTAAAAACAAAACTGCACGGTGATTTTTCCAGGATGGCCCTTGGCATAACCCTTTTAGGTAAGAGTTGGCATCTGCATTCACTAATTTAATATCTTCAGCAAGGTTTGGAAATTCTTCCTTTAGCTTTTCAAGCTCTGCAAATCTGTCTGGAGATTTTTCGATAAAAATGTATTTATGAAATCGTGGTTCAGTTTGTAGCGCTATCCGTGCCGAACCATCAAGCACACCGTCCATTTCAGGAAACAACAGTGACTCATTCTTTACTGTTGCTGAAGTTGCGCGATAACCTGTTCCAGCGAAAGCGTCAATATAGGCTGTCTTGAAAGGAGTATTTTTCAATGCCATTCTATATGCAACAAGATATTGACGAATACTTCCCAACTTTTGTTGTGTCCATTCACCACCAAAAGATTGTTTCTTCTTTTTCACTCCCTGATTCTCCGTGTGATTTCCATTAAAACTGTTTTCAGGTCATTGCTGGCAACACTGAACGAATGTGCATCAATTGCTAATGGTGCGCCAATGACTACAAGCGGAGCGCCACGTTTCGGCATCGAAATCGCTTGTTCGATAGAAAGGCCGCCGACCGCTTGAACGGGAATGCTGACGGCTTTAACGACAGCGTCAAGATCATCAAGCGGGCTTAACATTTTGCCAGTGTCCGCGAAAATTCCGTTGCGTTCGTCGAAGCCGGTGTGATGCACGATGTAATCGCAGCCTAAATCTTCCAGCATTCGGCTGGCGCTGGCTTTGTCATCGAAGCACATGTTGTCGCCCATCACTTTGACGCCAAAATCGCGTCCAGCTTTGACCACGCATTTGATCGTTTCGGCGTGCGCACGTGCCATCACAACGACATGTGTAGCTCCCGCTTTCGCCATCATTTCGGCTTCCAGATAACCGCCGTCCATTGTTTTTAAATCAGCAACGATAGGCGTATCAGGAAATTCTTTGCGCAGCGCCCGTACACCGTGCAAGCCTTCCGCCAGAATCAGCGGTGTGCCAGCTTCGAGCCAGTCTACGCCTGCTTCTAATGCAATGCGGGCGGTTTCGATAGCTTCGCTGATGTCGGTCAGGTCAAGGGAAATTTGGACGATGGGGTTCATGTGGAAGCCGGGAGTCGGGAGTCAGAAGTCGGGAGCTACGGATTCTGAATTCCGTATTCCGGCTTCTGACTTCCAGTTATTTTAATTCTCTGATTTTGATATTCCGATACCACACTTTGTCACCGTGTTCCTGCAACAAAAGATGGCCTTTGGCGAAGGTGCCGAATAACGGCTGGTCTTTGAATTTGCTTTTGGCAATCAGGGCTTTTAAGGCTTCGCTGCCGCGTTCATATTCCAAAACCTTTTCGCCGTTCAGCCAGTGTTCGATGTGATTGCCTTTGACGACCAAACGAATTTGATTGAACTCGCCTACGGGTTTGAGTTTTTTCTTGTCGTTCGGCGGCATGATGTCATAAAGCGCACTGGCTTTGCGATCACCATTTATTCCCAGCTTAGCATCAGGATGATTGTCATCATCCAGCACCTGCATCTCAAAACTAATCGCAGATCTGCCTTTGGCTGGCAGCGATTCCGACACTAAATATTTCAGACCACTATTGCCGCCTTTACTAATTTTCCATTCGAGCGACAATTCAAAATTACCAAATTCCTCATTTGTAATCAGGTCTCCGCCCGCCGCGCCAAGTTCACCTTTCGCCTGGATACGACTGATGCAATTGTCTTCGATAATCCAGCCAACCGGAACTTTGTCCTGATGAAAACCGCGCCAGCCGTTGAAAGTTTTACCGTCAAATAACGATTTCCAGCCGGCTTTTTTTTCGGCTTTGGTTACTTCGTTGGGCTTTTGTGCAAGTGCAGGAACGATGATGAATAAACTGAGCAACAATAAAATTGAAATTTTTGTACGCATTTGATTAATTAACGAAAATTTACGAGAAAAACCGCGACCGTATCAGATAGGAGTAAATTCCTGATACGGTCGCGGTCATAGATTGGTTACTACGCTTTTGCTGGCAGTAACGGGCGATCTGTGACGCGTTCGTTACGTTCATCAAAATATAAGACCTTGCCGGAACGATACGATTCCACCGCCATCCCAATCGTCGTCATGGCGCGATATGCAGTCGGCGCATCCAGCACTGTTTTTTCACGTGTTTTCACACAGCGCAGGAAATTTTGCATATGATCTTCGCGGGTTTTATCGGTCTCTAGTTTGACTTCAGCCGCGCCAAATTTTGCCACGAATTTATCTTTGAACTGGCGCTCCGCCGTCGCGGTAATGTAATCCACTTTGCCTTCAAATTGACCGTGCGGAACCATCATAATTGTTCCTTCGTGTCCGCGAATCAGGCCCGGAATATGCTGACTGTTCGCCATCGAAGAACTCAGGATCAACGAATGTCCTTTCGGAAATTCGGCAATCAAATGGAAGGTATCCGGCACTTCGCGTCCGTCTTTGAAAACATACGTTCCGCCCGAAGCCATGACTTTGTACGGAAATTGCGCTTCGCCCCAGCAAATGTTGAGCGGCGCAACGACGTGATAAAAAAGGTCTGTCGCGATGCCGCCGGAATAATCCCAATATTTACGGAAGCGGAAAAAGCGCTCGGCACTGAAAGGACGTTTCGTGGCAGAACCGAGCCACGTATTCCAATCAATAAAATCTTCGCCTTTACCAGTTGGCCCGGCATTTGGATCAATTTTATAATTCCACTCGCCTTCGATGGAATTGCGATGATACGACCCCTGACTCATCAACAGATCGCCAATCATTCCATCCTTGATGGCTTTGCGCGCCTGCCACCACTGATCACTCGAAGTTGTTTGCGAACCGATTTGCACCACGCGATTGGTAGCCTTGGCAACTTCGGTAAATTTCTTTGCCTCTTCGACGGTCTTCGTCATTGGCTTTTCGCAATAGACATCTTTGCCTGCTTGCATCGCAGCAATAGAAATTGGCGCGTGCCAATGATCCGGCGTCGCGACAATCACGGCATCAATGTCTTTGCGAGCAATGACTTCGCGGTAATCCAGCGTTGCCATCGGAGCATTGCTGATGGTTTTGGCATTGGTCAATCGTTTCTGGTAAACGTCACACACTGCCACCACATCAGCAGGACGTGAAGTTTTCCCGGTTTCGATAGCCCATTTCATCACCCCTGTACCGCGTCCGCCGACACCAATACAGCCAAGATTAATACGGTCATTCGCGCCCAGGATTCTGCCAGGTGCAAGGATATTTTTGATTTTGGTGGATTGTGCGTAAGTTGGAATCGAAAGCAATGTGCCGCCAGTGATGGCTCCCGCACTGGCCTGCTTCAGAAAATCTCTGCGTGATTTTTTATCGGACATTATTTTTGTACCTCCGGTAACTGGTGAAAAGGATAAATAAATACTCTGCGAAGACGCTTAGAGTACACTGCCTCTTGACACCTGGTCAAACCATTTGGATAATGGCGAAAGCTGACGAGTTCACTTACGCATCTTTCACTTGCCAATTACCAGTTACCCGCAGGATTGGCGCACTCAGTTGGCATCTTTGCTGCAATGCTGGGCTGGAATTTAATCCTTAACATTCAAATAATACGCCGCGTTTAGACTGATTGACGCGTAGTTTATGCAAAAATAGTTTTGAACTAATCATGGCACGGGGACTGACCGGAGGCACCAAGCCTGCGACCAGTTTTCGTGATTACTAAAATCCCCCGCAGACGAAATGTCTACGGCAAATTTTCAGAGGAGTATTTTAAATGAGTACCAGCAAGATAAGACGACTCGGACAACTTCTGAGCATTGGATTATTTCTTGTGCTGAGTGTTGCGGCATTTGCACAATCTGACAACACGCAGATTTCCGGCTTCGTCAAAGACCAGGCTGGCGCGGTCATCGCCAGCGCCAAGGTTTTGGTCAAGAATGAAATTAATGGATTTGAAAGATCTGCGGTGACTAATGGCGACGGCTATTATGTCATTACCCAATTACCATCAGGTCTTTATACTGTTTCAGTCGAAGCTAACGGTTTCAAGCTTTATAAAGAAAGCAATAAAAAGCTTGATCCAAACGTACCAGCAAAACTTGACGTTTCGCTACAACCTGGACAGGTCACAGATGTTGTCAACATCACCGCTACGTCGGTCGGTGTTCAGACTGAATCTTCGTCACTCAGCAAATTAGTAGACGAGAAAACCATTCAAAATACCATGATCAACGGACGTAATCCGTTGTTTCTGGCCATCACCAAACCCGGCGTACTCGGCAGCAATCTGGGTGGTAACGCCTTCGGCCTGTCTCAGGCTGGTCTGGTCATCAATGGTGCTCGTACCCAGGACACGCTGATCACTTTTGACGGCGCAGTCGGTGTGCGTACTCGTTCCAACGGAACCAGCATCGGTGTGGCCGATTTGGATTCGACTCAGGAAGTGCAAATTCTGACGGCTAACTACAACGCTGAATATGGGCGTTCGGCCGGTGGTCAAGTGCGTATCGTCACTAAAAGTGGCGGTAAGAGTTTCCACGGTGTAGCGTATGAATATCTGCGCAACGCGGCGCTCAACGCCAACAGTTGGGGTAACAATCGTTTGTATAATGCCGCGCGCCCTTGCAGCGATGAGGCTTTCAAGAAAGATCTCGCCTGCCGTCCGAACCCGTTCCGTTACAACCAACCCGGTTTCAACGTGAGCGGTCCGGTCTTCATCCCCGGCACTGATTTCAACAAAGACCACAATAAACTTTTCTTCCTGTACAGCATGGAATGGGTAAGAGTTCGCCAAACGGGTAACAATGTCCAGCGTGTTCCGACCGCTCGAATGCGCACCGGAGATTTCAGCGAACTTTTTCCCGGTGGACCGAATTACAATGCGAATCTTGGCGTTACCCGCTTCGTCAAAGACCCGCTGAAGGCTGGTGCGTGTAGTGCCACCGATCAAACGGCCTGCTTTAATGATGGTGGCATCATCAACAAAATTCCCACGGCTCGTTTAAGCCCGCAAGGTCTAGCCTTGCTCAAGATTTTCCCTGATCCGGTTGCCGGATTCTTTTCCAGTGGCAATAACTTCTTCCAAAGCCGTCCGTTGCTCACCAACCAACGTAAAGAGAATGTCAATATTGACTATTTGCCAAGCGAGAGGGATCAGGTCAAATTTCGTTTAGCGCTCTTTCATTTCGTAGACGTGAGCGCGTACCGTGGTGCTACTGATCGTGCACCACAAATCATTGACCGTCCGAATCAAACGCTTTCCATCGGCTGGACTCATACTTTCTCGCCCACATGGATTTCGGAAGCTTTGATTGCAGGCAGCCGCGATCAGGTTCACATCGCTGTTGACCAGCGTGGTGATCGTTTCAAGCGCAGCAACTACGGCGTTAGCTATCCTTACATCTTCAATTCGCCGAAAGAAATTCAGGATAAGATTCCGACGGTTGATGGTCTGGATATTTTCGGCAGCATTGACGGCGGCCCCTATCCTTCCAGTTCGACCGGCCCGATCTATCAGGCCAACAATAACTGGACGAACATTCGCGGTAATCACACGATCAAATTCGGCGGCTATTTCGAGCGCGCCGGACAGAACGATTTTGACCAGATCAACGTTTCTGGTACTCCAGGCGGCACAAACAATCAAAATGGTCGTTTCGTGTTTTCTAATTCTGCGTCTGATGGAAAGACAGGC
>JANMKB010000665.1:0-3058 GCA_031371805.1 Blastocatellia bacterium
GTCAGGGGCTGCCATACAATGACCAGCCAACCCAGGGTAGCCCTTGCTCGCGCACTGACTACTGATCCGTAATACACAAGCCGGTAAATTTGTATGTTTATGATTCATCGTGCGTACTACTTTTTCAGCAGTCTGGTTGGCAAATTGTTTGAAAGCGCAATAACAGGTTGATTTATCCTGTCAAACCAGGCAATACAAATGGCACGTAATTTGCCTGTGAAAAGAGGAACTGAAGTTAACCAGTAGTAATCAGCCCTGGGTTCCGGTAATAAACCCGGCCTGGTCCGCATTGCTAAATTCTGTCTGATTGCCTTGACCGCTGGCTTGAAAAATGGCTTAGAGAAACTCTCGTTTCGTCATAAAATTTTGACCACAAATCGCCTGGCTGGCAGTAGTAGTCAGAGCCTAAAAGGATCAGTTATGCCTTTGTCCATTGAGCAATCTCCCACCAGATCAGAGACAGGTGGCGAACTATTTCCGGTGGAAAGACCGGAAAATTTAATCTCATCACAACCCGTTCAAGGTACAAAAGAAAATTCTGCTGGGCAATTGACAGTCCTGATGCAGGCCATCGCGCAAAGAGATAAAGCGGCTTTCTCCGATTTTTATGATCTGACCAATGGACAGATTTTTACCCTGGCTTTTCATATCCTCAGAGATCAGCATGCAGCCAGTGAAGTTACGCTGGATGTTTTCATGCAGGTCTGGAGTACGGCGGCGGATTACGAGCTATTAAATGGCAGGCCGCTTAACTGGCTGCTGGGAATTACGCGCAATTGTGCCGTTGACCGGCTACGTGTAGGGACAAACAAACTTCAGGATAACAACTCACAGCCGCCTGTCGTAACGTCTGAAAGCTCAGAGCCAGCCAGCTTATTTGCAGAAAATCGCAGCCAGGCAAAGGCGACACTCAATAAACTGGATACCAGTCAGCGCCTGCTTGTTGAGATGGCTTATTATGAAGGTCTTAGCTATGGAGAACTTGCCAGCAGATTTAATCTGTCACCAGGAACAGTTAAATCTTACCTTCACAGCGCCATGCTCACGCTGAAAAAAGATTTGTCTGGCGGCACGGCAAGCTATTAATTAATAGAATGGGAGTCAGGTTATTGGACATTCATTTGTCCGCGAAAATTTAATTTCCAGCGTGATTAAGCCCCTTCACTATCTCTAAAAAACTTCTGGCCGCATGTGAAAGATTTAGTTCACGGCGGAAAATTATCCGCAACGTTTTTTCGATCTTCAAACCTTTAACCTGGACTTCGATCAATTGCCGGGCGGCAATTTCGTCCTTTACCGCCAGACGGGGTAAAATTGCGATGCCCACGTTGCGTTTGACGAAATCCTTAATAGTTTCAAGCGTTGCCAGTTCCATCGAAATATTGAGCGGCGTGCGATTTTGTGCGAACAAATCAAGGATGCGGGAACGCGCCGGAGTTTTGACGTTATGTGCGATGAAACTTTCCTGCGCCAGTTCCGGGACAGTCACCATCTTTTTCCTGGCTAAAACATGTTGCGGGCTGACCACCAGGACTAATTCATCCTGATAAACCTCAAATGACTCTAAGGCAGGATGCTGGGGATCGAAGGATAAAAAACCGAAATCCAGATTGCGCTCTAAAACTTCGTTGGGGATGCGCTCCGAGATGTTGCGGAAAACTTCGATCTTGATCAGCGGATGTTGTTGCCGATATTTCAGCAGGAGCGGTGGCAGCAAATAAAGCGAGGTGCTTTCATTCGCGCCGATGCTTAACCGACCGCGATACATTCCTCTTAATTCGTTGATCGCACTCGTTGCTTCATCGCGCAAATTCAGCAGCCGTTGGGCATACGAATGCAAAATTTTTCCGGCCTCAGTCATCGTCCCGGCTTTGCTGCTCCGATCAAAGAGCACCTCGCCTAATTCCTCTTCCAGGCGTTTAATAGCGATACTGATCGCCGGTTGGGTCCGCAACATTTTTTCCGCTGCTCGTGAAAAACTTTTTTCCTGAGCAATACTGAGAAAGATTTCAAGTTGTGAAAAGTCCATAGGTTTAGTATAAGATATTTTTATGTTACTGTAAAAACTATAAACTTTACAGTATGGTTAACGCAATGGTAGTTTACTGAAATATTAGTTTAGAAAACCTCTTAACTATTCATCAATTGAAGGGAGCAACGAACAATGAGCAGCGAGCAGATAGCTATTTTTGATACGACTTTGCGTGATGGCGAACAATCACCGGGGTGCAGTATGAACCTCGAAGAAAAATTACGGATGGCGCGGCAGCTCGAAGCTCTCGGTGTGGATATTATCGAAGCCGGTTTTCCGGTCGCTTCCGAAGATGATTTTAATGCTGTCCGCGAAGTCGCACGCATTTGCCGCACACCGATTATCGCTGCGCTTTGCCGCACTACGCCGCTGGATATTGAACGCGCCTGGGAAGCGTTATGTGATGCGGCACGACCACGCATTCACACCTTCGTAGCGACTTCTGATATTCATCTTGAATTCAAATTACAAAAGACCCGCGCCGAAGTTTTGGATATGTCACGCAAAGCTGTACGTCTGGCAAAAAGTTTTACTGAAGATGTCGAATTTTCCGCCGAAGACGCCACGCGCAGCGACCTTGATTATCTCTGCGAAATTATCGAAGCCGTCATTGATGAAGGCGCGACGGTCGTCAATATTCCTGACACGGTTGGCTATACAATTCCGTCGGAATATCACCATATTATTTCGACGCTGAAGGCTCGCGTCCGCAATATTGACAAGGCTGTCATCAGCGTTCATTGCCATAACGATCTTGGCCTGGGCGTAGCGAATTCGCTCGCTGCCATCGCCGCCGGAGCCAGACAAATTGAATGCACGATCAACGGAATTGGTGAACGTGCCGGCAATGCCGCACTCGAAGAAATTGTGATGGCGTTGCGCGTTCGCAAAGATTTGATGCCGTACAAAAATAATATTGTCACGGAAGAAATTTATCGTTCGAGCCAGACGTTGAGCAATATTACCGGGGTTTTGGTGCAGCCAAACAAAGCCGTCGTTGGTAAAAATGCCTTCGCGCACGAAGCC
>JANMKB010000702.1:0-13011 GCA_031371805.1 Blastocatellia bacterium
GATCACGCGCGAGGAGTTCGAGGCCGTCGAGAAGAAAGCATGCCCCGGCAACGGCTCCTGCGGCGGCATGTACACCGCCAACACCATGAGCAGCGCCTTCGAGGCGATGGGCATGAGCCTGCCCTTCAGTTCCACCATGAGCGCGGTAGACGCCGAGAAGGCGGTGAGCAGCGCCGACAGCGCCCGCGCTTTACTGCACATGATCGAACACGACATTCGCCCGCTCGACATTCTGACCAAGGAAGCCTTCGAGAACGCCATCACGGTCATCATGGCCGTGGGCGGCAGCACCAACAAACCTTCAGGATTCTGAGTTGCCGGTTGTGAGGAAGATTCGTTAACAATGGGATTTTACCTTTTTCCAGGATGGAGTCAAGACCAAACATGTTAATCACAAGAAAAACTCATAGCCTCCGTGGCGAAAGCATCATCAATTTTAATAAAATTTTACTTTTCAAACTTCCCGAAAATAACGATAATTCATATCTCTATATCTTCACTACTGAGAGGTTTGACAATGTATCATTTCGAACTCACCGAAATCCCGAATGATTTATACTCACTGCTAACCGTCGTTGGTCATGACAACGATATTATTCTGACGCATGCGAATTTGCCCGTGGCCCGACTTTCCCGACATATTCTGCCCGAATTGAATCAGCTCAATCCACAACACGAAACCGCCAAAGACATGTTGGAGCTGTTTGAGGACGAGACGCAATGGGTCATTAAAATCTAACGATCAGGTTTAGCGGCTCCTTTAATGCCAGCTGCATCAAAGGCAATTTTCACACGCCGCCGTAATTCGCGCCCTATCTCTGCGTGTTTTGATGGCAACGTTTTGAAGATCAATCGCAAAGTCAAATTACCGTTCGCCACTTTGTCCAGTCCCTGCATAACGGGGTCTTCGAGAAATTCGGTGAGGCGCTCCGCCTGCAATTGCGCAGCAACTTCACTCATGATTTTCATCGCCAGATCAACATCGGCTGAATAATCCAGTTCGTAATCCAACACCACGCGCATCCATTCTTTGGAGAGATTGGCAACGGTCGCAATATTTCCATTCGGAAAAATTGTCAGTGCCCCATCACCGCCACGCACCCGTGTGGCGCGTAACGTCAGTGCCTCAACCGTCCCGCTCACGTCACCGATTTTAATCGTATCGCCCACGCTGTATTGTTCTTCAAAGAGAATCATCAACCCGGCGAAGATGTCTTTAATTAAGCTCTGTGCGCCAAACCCGATGGCTAAGCCAAGCAGCCCGGCGCTGGCCAGGATCGGCGTAATATTTAATCCACCCTGTTGCAAAGCGACCATCAGGCCAATAAAAAAAATTGTCGCCTGGGCGAGGCCGCTAAAAATTGTCGAGAGTGTCTGGGCGCGTCTTTTTAAATGCTCACCTGATTGCGCGGCGATTCTTTTTTCATAAACGGTAAAAGTAGTTTTGAGCAGGGCTGAGGCAAAGCGCATCAGAAAAATCGTCACAATCATTACCACAACGGCGCTTAAACCGCTGCCGAGCAACCAGTCGAGCATTCTGGTAAGAAATTTCTTAAATTCATCCTGCGCCGCCCGCAAATCGTTTTGCAGGGTGGGAATCAGTTGCAGCGCATAGATAAAAAACACCAGCCAGATAAATGTCCGCAGCCCTTTCGCGCCCCACTCCACATATAATTTCCGCAATGAATTATCAGGCGGCGCTCCATCATCTGACGAAACTGAATCAAGCTTTTGCAGCCAACTCTTTTGCGCTCGACCAAGCAATAAATGCAGGACAACAGCAAGTAAGCCACCAATTATTAACGACAACAATGGATGTAAATTGTTCATATCAAAAACCCGGCTCTCTACGGCTCGCGGTACTGTATTCGCACATCTTTTGTCGTGCGATTGCCAAAGAAATCCTCCCCTACGGCACGCAGAATATATTCACCCGAAGCTAATTTTGTAGTGTCCAGCCAGTCCTCGGAAGCGCGCCCGTCCCGCACAATATTTGTCGCAATGTAATCAAAAATCGTTTTCCCGGTGTACCCCGACTGACTCGGCTCAGCATAGGCAATTCGTGCGGCCAGCGGGTCTTCTGGCAAACGATTAAATTCGATATTGAAGCGTGGCTCTTTAAAATCCGGCAAAAGTGAACCATCTTTATTGAGCAATTGATAACCGACTCGATAGACTCCAAGTTTACGATAGCCAACATTGCCATCAACCTGATCATAGGCACGAACGATAAATTTAATTTTGCCGCTTACCTGGAACGGCGCTTTTAGTTCTTCGCCTTGTTCCGTAAGCAACCGCAAGCCCTCAATCGTGGGGGCCACAGTGTCACTCAAGCCCGGTAATTCGAGGGCGGCGAGAGCATTAACTTCTGCCGCTGATGGCCCCGCGATCAAATGCACGTGATTGAAGCTGTTGAGTGTCCCAATCACATCGCCGGCATTAATTCGTGTGCCGCGCGGGAGACGAATCCCGTTAATCTTTCCTTTGTCATCACGCTGAAAAATCGCTGCCTTGATCCCCAGCGGCTGGTCGTTTTGATCACGCGCAATTTTCACGTGAATGTAACCAAGCAACGGTAAGCGCAAGCGCTCGCGCAATCCGCCCACGCCTTCGACCGCAAGGGGACGCGTGATTCGTTCGCTGTACACGGCTCGCACCTGTTCGCCATAAGCGCCTGGCACATCAAGTCCGTTATGAAACCACGCATCTTTTTCAGGCGCAATTTCACCTCTGACTTCGCCCAGCGTTCCGGCAATTTCACGTTTATTTTGCGGCGGATCGTAAGGCCAGCGCGGGGGCACAGCGCGGCGAATTTCTTCCGCTTTGATCGTGGCAATACTCGGATCAGATTTTGTCCCGATGTTCGCGTTAGCAGGGACAATTGCGCGGACTAAGCCAGTGCCACTGTCCGCGACTACGAGCATATTTTTGCCGACGAGTGCAATGCCGGTTGGACGATTAAAGCGAGCGTATTTTAATTCACCGTCAACCAGGCCTGAAGAAATCCCACCCGCGATGGTAAAAACTCCCGGCGCATCGTAGCCGTCAGAGGCGGGAGGGCGTTCAGGTTTCCTGCCGCCTAAATTCACAAAACGAATAGCAGAGCCGGCGGCATCGGCGACATAAAAAGAATTTTCGCCTGCCACGGCAATTGCCATTGGTTCGTTGAATGAAGCTGCAAGTAAGTCACCGTCCTTTTCATTCGCTTCTCCATTGCCCGCGATGGTGGTCACGTTGCCATCAGGAGCAATACGACAAATCCGATGATTGCCCGTATCCGCAACAATAATCGCGCCGTCTTTCATCATCGCAACGCCGCAGGGTGTATCAAATTCCGGCTTCGGTTCCACAGGTTGCGGCCCGCTAAAGGCACTCTCCTTATTTTTACTGATGAGATAAATTTGTTGCGCATAGGTATTTGAAAAAATAATTGCATTGGTTCGATCAACGGCAACTCCGATTGCGCCTTTAATTCCGGCCTTATCTGCCGCGATCATACTCAACTCGCCATTCTTAGGATTTACCCTGACAAGTTGATTCGCGCCCGTATTGGCGACGACTAAACTCCCATCCGGTGCAACTGCCAGATGCGAAGGCATATCAAGTTGATCCGTGATGAGCGCAACCTCGCCTTTCGTCGTCACTTTGTACAACCTGCCACCCAGGCCATCCGTCACGTAAATATTTCCGTTATCATCTGCCGCGACACCAAACGGATCAGCGATAGTTTGCTGCGCCCCAATTTTTACGCCTGCTCCAGCCAGCGTCACGACCTTGCCGAAAGGTTTGGGCGGAGAGAATTTTTCCCAGAGCCACCAGCCGCCGACGCTCAACAAGACAACCACGAATAAACCAATGAGCATCTGAGCGCGCGATAAATGAAATTTCATAATTGATTGGTAAATGTTCCGGCAAAAATTTAAACTTATGGCTTATGAATAAAAAACTCAACCCCGTCGCTACCTGTACCGCGAGTTAACCCCGTCGCTCCGGCTCCAGGTACAGTACCGCGAGCCGTAGCGAGCCGGGTTCCTGAATATAATTCCATCCACTAAAAAAATATGTTCTCAAACACCAAAGAACCTCTACCCGCCACCCCACTCCATAACACCGTCACTGCTCCGCCTCCGCCGACCTCACGCGGAGTAAAATTTTATGCGCAGGGTGGCTGGCTCTTTTTTAAAAAGATGTGGCCGGCGCTGTATGACCTCAGCACGAACCAAACGTATGTCTACGCTTCGGCAATTGCGTTCAATGCCATGATGTCGTTTTTTTCGTTCATCGTGCTGATGGGTAGCGTTCTCGTCAATATCTTTCACTGGCAGCGCGGCTATGAAACTGTTTATCGCCTGATGATGACCTTTGTCCCGGTTAAATCCACCATGATCTTTACCAGCCTTGATCAGGTTACACGTGGCAAAGGCGGCGAAGTTGGAATCATTTCCTTCGTCCTGCTCATCGTCGGCGCGATGGGAGTTTTCCAGGCGCTGGAGATTGCGCTCAACCATGCCTGGGGCTTCAAAGCAGAACGCGGAGCCATCAAAGCTTACACGTTATATCCTCTGCTGGTGTTAGCCTGCGGCGTAATTATGCTGGTTTGCGTGGGAATTGCCAGTTTGTGGGATGGCATACTCAATACAGTTTTCGGCGACGGGATGATTCGCAATATTGCCTTTAAAGCCGTCAGCGCAGTGTTAGTTTTGCCGTTTATCTCGGTAATTTTGTTTCTGGTTTACCGCTGGGTTCCGAATGGAAAAGTCCGTGCGAACCAGATTGCGTTTGCCGCGATGGGGATGGCAATTTTTTGGGTGATCGGGACGTTTATTTATCAACTGGCGTTGCCGCTTTTTAAGTTTCAGGAAAGCTACGGCCAGATGTTTGGCATTATGGCAGTCGTCACGTGGATATTCTTTTCATCGTTTCTGTTGATTTTAGGCGCAAATCTTTCAGCAAAGGAAATTCTGCCCCGCGCCTGGAATCGGGAGTAAGGGGAAAAGTCGGGCGGTACTGTACCGGAAAACTATTTTCGTTAAAGCTGCATCTATGTCACCGCACTTCTGTTTCGTTCGATTGGCAATCATTCGTTGAAAGGAAAATTCCATGAGAAGCTCCCGGTTAGTTATCATTTTCGTTCTTACATTTTTATTCGGCCTGGCAATTCAGGCGCAATCAGGTCGCCGACCTGTGAATCAACCCTCTGCCGCAACCACTACGCCGGGTAATTCGGCCTCGACCAATGGCACATGTGCGCCAGGGTTATTTCCCGGTGAATATGATGGACTGCCTGCCAGAACTGCGAGCCAGACACAAAGCTCCAGCAAGTCAGGCGACCCGAATGCCGAGGAAATATTAAAAATTGATACGACGCTCGTTACGATTCCCGTCTCTGTGCTTGATCGCGGCGGCAAATTTATTCCGTTTCTGACGAAGTGCGATTTTCATGTTTACGAAGATTATGTCAAACAAGAGGTCACAGAATTTTCAGCCGTCGAATCACCTTTCAGCGTAGTTTTATTACTTGATACCTCAAACAGCACAGCTTTCCGAATCGAAGACATTCACGAAGCGGCAATCGCCTTTGTCAATCAACTGCGTCCTGCTGACCGCGTGCTGGTCGCCTCTTTCGACAGTCGCATCAACATTCTTACTGAGTTCACGAACAATCGGCAATCTTTGCGCAGGGCCATTGAGTCAACTCATAACGGCGGCAGCACACGGCTTTATGATGCTGTAGATATTGTTATCACCGAACATTTGAATCGCGTCCAGGGACGCAAGGCGATTGTTTTATTTACCGATGGAGTTGATACCTCCAGCAAACACGCCACAGATCGCAGCACAGTGGAACAAGTCGAAGAAAGCGATGTCCTGGTCTATCCGATTGAGTTTGATACCTTCGAAGATATGCGCGCTCGCGGTGGCAATGGGGGACGCTATCCGCTGCCAGGTGGAATTCGTCTGCCGGATATTTGGGGGAATCCAAGGGGCGGCTCGCGGGGGCGAAGATGGCCGCTGACTTCATGGGTCGTCCCACCGCAAATTCAAATCGGGCGCGGCCAGGGCGAAGAGGATTATGCACGTGCGGCTCGTTATTTAAGTGATCTGGCAACACACAGCGGCGGGACACTTTATAAAGCTCCCTCGCTCGCCAACGTTTCTGACGCATTTGCCAAAATTGCCGAAGAATTGCGCCATCAATATGCGATTGGCTATTACTCGACGAATACGGCGCAGGATGGAACATTCAGAAAAGTAAAAGTGCGCGTGAATCAGGCTGGTGGCGTAGTGAAAGCCAAGGAAGGCTATCGCGCTCCGGGCGCAGGCGGAAATCAAAATGGCGATAATCCAAATCGTCCCGTGATGAAACGGCGAAATTTTGAAGTGACGAAAGCAGAAACACGCACGCAGTAAGTGTGCCTTTTCGCCCTTACTTCGTGCAGGCTTCCGCAATAGGTAAAATTTCAGGAGGTGTGACGATGGCACGATTTTTTTTACAGATAAGTATTTTGCTGCTGAGCAGTCTCGTCTGTGCGCAGGCAAACAAAGCGCAAAACAAAAAATCGCAACCGCCGCCCCCGCCAACAATGCGTCAGGCGGAAGCTGAAAAAGAAGAAACCATCAAAATTGATTCGACGCTGGTGACAATTCCTGTCAGCGTCATTGATCGTGAAGGCAGATACTTACTCAATCTCACCAACACAGATTTCAAACTGTACGAAGAAAATTCGCCGCAGGAAATCACCAACTTCTCGAACATCGAGGTTCCTATCAATGTTGTCCTGATGCTCGACACTTCGCGCAGTACAAAATTCAGGATTGAAGATATTCAGCGTGCGGCTTTCACTTTCATCGAACAACTGCGCCCGGCTGATCGGGTAATGGTGATTTCCTTTGATGACAAAATTCGTGTGCAGGGTGAATTCACCAATGACCGCAACAGCCTGAAACAAACGATTGCTAAAACCAAAACCGGCACTGGCACGAAGCTTTACGAAGCCCTCAATAAAGTCATGAGCGAAAAGCTCAGAACCATTCAGGGCCGCAAAGCCATCGTCTTATTCACCGACGGCGTAGACACCGAAAGCAAATACGGCAGCGGCAAACAATCCATGTTCGATGCCGAAAAAAACGAAGTGAGCGTGTACTCGGTGCAATACGATACGATGGAAGATGTAAACGAAATTCTCAACGGCAAAAATCAGTCGCGCAAGCTGGTCAACTCAGAACCGACAGTAGAAGAATTTGAACTGGCGACAAGATATTTGCGCGGCCTGGCCAATCGCAGCGGTGGGCGTGTCCATCAGGCCGAAACGCTGATCAATGTTAATGAAGCTTTTGCGTTGATTGCCGAAGAATTGCGGCATCAATATTCGCTCGGCTATTACCCGACAAACGAAGGTCAGCCCGGAGAATTTCGGCGTGTGCGCGTAGAAGTTTTGCCACCTCATCAAAGCGTGCGTGCAAGAGATGGCTATCGGGTTGGGAAGTAAGAATCATTGCCGCTCGCGCCCTTCTCGCACCCAGTTGACAATTTCCAGTGTTGAAATGTGCCAATCAATTCCCGCGCCATCACGACGTGCCTGTTCCAATGAGGATGAGAGATTGGCTGTTTCAATTTCCGTATAAGTTTGCATAAGCAATTACAGTAATGACTACCGAAGTATCCACAACCTGGTTCAATTCCCTTTCCTTTCACAGGCTTGTTGAGATTCGCTCCATTACCTATTTTTTCGCTGGCTTATACGGCCCCGTTGCGGTCGCCTTCGGCCCGGCGTCGCGCTTCGGCAAATTCGTTGGCGCGTTCGTTTTCTTCCCAGCCCACAGCACCGAATTTTCGACCAGTTTTTGCATCTCCGGCATAAAGAAAATTGGATACTCTTCGTGTCCGGGACGAATATAAACGAAGCGGCCTTTGTCCAGCGTCCACACCATCACTTCCCGATTGCGATGTCCGGTTTCCCACGTGCCTTCAAAAATTACGGCTTCCGGCGCAGGTACTTCAAATGGCTCCGTATAAATTTCTGTTTTGGGGATCGTGAAATCTTTGATGCCTTTGGCGATTGGATGTTTTGGCGAGACTACCCAAACAGATTCCGGCTTGCCGAAGTTGACATAAGAACTCCAACTGCCCGTCGCCTGTAAAGCGGCTTTCAGCACTTTGGAATAATGCGACGAATGCAAAGCAATGAAGCCGAGGCCATTGGCACGAATATGTTTGACGACACGATTCACAATTTCGTCGGGGACCTCGGCGTGCTTTTTGTGACCGAACCAAATGACGACATCGGCATTGTTCAGAGCTTCTTCACTGAGTCCAAATTCAGGATCAGAGATTTGCGCGGTTTTGGCTACGATGCCCTTTTGTTTATTGAGGTAATCGGCGAGTGCGCCGCTGATTCCGTTGGGATAAATGTTGCGCGGCTCAGTTTGTTCTGACCAGCACAGGACGCGAAGTTTTTTGGACTTTGTGGCCTGGGCAAAGGCGAAGGAAACAGAAGCACACATTAAAACGACCAGCAGGGTAATTGATTTTCTTAACATTTGAATATCCGTAGTCTAAGTTTTTTTGCTACTTGAGATTGTCAGCATTGACTTTTTCGTAGTGCAAATTGAACTGCTTTGAGTAGCTCTTGTCTCATTCTTTGACAATGGCACTCACTTCTTTTTGCAACTTGAGATTTTACGGTTCAAACGAAAGCGGGGCAACACGTTTTCTCTACATCTACGAAAAATCAGTTTTTTGTATTGGTTGTTTTCGGCCTTCGCAGGCCAGCGCACAGTCTGCAAAAATGTGAGGAGTTGCTGTTTCTATCTCTGGTCTGGTGGCTTTTCCAGGCTGTTTTTACTTCTTTTTCTTCTCTGCTTCTGTATCCTCAAAAGTAGGTGGCAGCAGCAATTCGCCTTCTTCAAAATAAATTTCTCTGTCGGCTTTGAGCTTGAACTGCAAAATTTTGGCATCAGGCATTTGTATTTGCCCGGTCGCTTCTTGCGCTTCCTTCAGCCGTTCGCTCGCCTGATTGGCTTTGCCAGGAATCGTAAGCTCAAGCCCTTTTCCCAGTTCTGCATCGGTAAAATTATGATCGTTAACTTTGATGGCCAGCATTTGATCAAAGTCAGGCGGATTGCTGATGTAATGGGCGAGGAAGGTTTCTTGTGCGTTACCGAACAAGAGATATTTCAGCTCCTTAACCTGGCTCGTGTGAGGATTAAACTTTCTGAAGTGAACGATCCGGTTGACTCGCACATCAACGTTGCTTAAACCAGAAACAACTTGCCCACCTTTTTCCAAATGCCCGCGAAAGATTTTGGCTTTGAACCCGGACAAGAGCGGACTTTGCGGGCTACCTAACCCCAACCTTGGCAAAACAAAATTTTCAGGATTGAGTGTATAAATCCTCACGCCCGCATTCTTGCGCCGGTCATCGGTATACAACTGCTGGAGATTCTGCGTGCCTCTGAGAAAGGACGCCTCCAAAATAACCTGGTAGCGATGCGGCGCGGTGAATTCCGTTTTGTCGTCATTCAGGCCGTCAAACATCGGAAGATGAGACAAATAAATTTTCTTTTCCCCAAAGACCAGCATGTTATGTGTATTCGCCTCATCTTCGTGCATTACGTGCGATTGCGCCTCAGTTTTTGTGCTATAACCAGTCACAGCCACTGTTGCGGCAGACGCGCAAAGCTGACTGAGAAACAAGCGGCGGTCAATCTCGTGTAAATTTTTCATTGTTAAAGTTAACCTCCACGTATTAACTAGAAATCCACGTTTATATCGTTGTAATCATGCTGGTCAGAAACAGTTGTGTCCACGGGTCTGCTAACAAGTGTGCAGCGACTATTACTCTCATTAATCTTGCATCTTATAGCCGAGACCAAAAAAGGTTGCTATCGCCTTCGATACCTTTCCATGCCATGTAAGCCTGGCCGTTGAATTCAAGCACGGTTGGGCCGCCTGAAGTGCCCGCGTTGGCCATTGGAATCTGACCCGTGAATTCCTGGCCATCAAACAGGCTGAAGTAAATACCGCTGTCGCCTGGCACACCCTTCCAGGCAAGCAGGATTCGATTACCGCGCACGCAGGCCGATAGCGCACTACTGGTGCCAATCTCGAGGGCGACCATTCCATTGGCCTGGGATTCGATGTAAGAGATCGGTTTTTGTGGCTGCCAAATCGCGCCCTCGCCATTATCAAGCGTCGAGTAGTAGGCCTTCGTATCACCGGGTATGCCTTTCCAAAACATGTAGAGGAGATTGCCGAAGACGACCAGGGCCGGAGAGTCAGAAGTACCGACGCCAAGGATGGGTTGCTGTGGCGTCCAGTTACTGCCATCGAACGTCGCCCAGTAGAGGCCATTGTCGTCTTCCACACCCTTCCAGGCCATGTACACTTGGCTATTGAATTGCGCGATTGCGGGGCGACAACTTGAACCGACACCTTCTACCTGTGATTGAGATAGCCAGCCTGGACCGTCGTTGCGCGACCAATACAGCGCCTGATCGTCCTCCGCTCCTTTCCACGCCATAAACAGGCCTTGCCTCGGACTGCCGCCTGATACGGGAACACTTGTAAGCGAGGGGCTGTGGGATGAGCCAATGTCCGAGATAATCTCCTGCGGCGTCCAGTCATTCCCGTCAAATTTCGACCAAAAAATTCCCGAATCGCCGGCAACGCCCGTCCAGACCATATGCAGTGAAGGGCGAAACCCGGCGAAGTCGGATTCGCTCATCAGCCCTAATGTCGGTCGATCAGTCGTGCCTCGATCAGTCAATGGCTTCTGCGGCGACCAGCCGTACATTTGCCTGAGCGCGTCTGCCGACTCAGCGTCCACTACCAACTTGAGTGCCTTTGCCTGCTGGACTTGTTGCGTGAGTGCGTAAGGGTACATGATTGACGTCCGTGTGTTCGAGTGCCGCAATCCGAGCACATGTCCAATCTCGTGAACCGCGACCACCAGAAGCGCCGCAGCCGTCCAGTTCTCTATCGAGTCAAAAAACAAGCGGCCTGCTTCGGGGTATCTGCCGATGCCAATGACGCCTCCCGGCTTGCCGAAGCGGTCATCAACGTCAGCGCCTGCGAAGGCCACCTGAATATCGCCATTCGACTTGATTGGTTGCAAGGCTAGGAACGGTGCCGCCGCTCTCCAAAGCCCAAAGGCTTGAGTGATCGTCGCAGCAGCCATTGCCGGCGTGAGTCCCTTGCATCCAGCCGTATTGATAGAAAAGCTCAGGGTTGTCCGACTCCAGCGACCGCCGGGAGAACCAAACGTCTGGGGGCGAATTTTACCATCTTTGCTGGGGTCGGGCGTGCCACAAAAAACATTTACTCGCTCGACGGGTGTGGGCATCTTTAATAAAAGAGCCCTCGTGGAGCCTGGCGGACTCGGTTGAAAACGTCGCACCAGATCTTTAATGCTAACAGTTCCGCTTGGAGGTAATTGTCCCTGCCCGCGTAAAACTTCGACAGCGCCCATTAAGCTCGACATAATATTTTCCTTACTGCAAGGCAAATAGGAAAGGAATTAACCTCTGACTTTCTTGCAACGATTGCAGTGCCTTGCAAATAACTGCACCGATGGTTACAGACGAGCTTCCAAGGCTGCCAGTCTGTCTGTGAGTTCCGTAATTTGCGACTGGAGCTTGTTCAGTTCGTCGTTAAGAGTGACGGTAATCGTGGTCGTGCCGCCCCCAAGCTTCAGGCCTTGCACTTCATACGAAATGCCACCGCGGACGACGAGATTCGGGATGAAGGCAGGCAAGGTTCCTGGCGGTCGCTGCGGCACAACCTCTGTGACGCCGACTAAGGTAATACCGCCAACGTAGTCCCCGTTGAAGTTGACCGTCAACCCATCACTCTGGTTATGGACCAGCGCTCGTCGAAAAGGCTTGCTGCTCTTGCGGCGTTCGGCTGAGTCGAGCATGAGATCTGAGCCAAGTGCTTTCACGACACGTGCATCTAGCACTACATAAGTTCCATCTATATCGTCTAATCTAACATCTGTAGCCATTTCATTCTCCTTAAAATTGAAAGTTGTGTATTACCTAAAACCGTAAGCCTCCGGGCGTGAATTTTGAGAGACATTGAGTTCGTCGCCGACCAGAGACCAGTAATTTTCAGAATTCTTTACAAAAGCTCAAAATTTAGCAGGGATATTAAAAAAACTCGGTGAGGTAACAAGCAAGTCATTCCCAAAGTTCACAAGTTTTATTTGAAAATTCATGACTCCCCCAAGCTTGAATTTAGTCAAATATAACTCGTGAACTTCGAGAAACTGCTGAGGACGAAATTAAATGACAGGTTGTTTATTGTCATAACTAAAATTAAGATTTTGCCGATTAGCAGGTTGAATACTCCCCCGAATATTCAACTTATCAATCTGGTTATCAATCTTATTTTCCCAATCATCCCTCAACAGAAATTTGCACTTAACATCAAATAAGCTACAATCAAAAAATTCCCCCAATGGCTTTATTGCTTTTGCGTGTGCTTAACTTTGCGATGACCGGATATTAGCTCCACCTCTAAAAAAAGTCCTTAGCATCGCCTTAAAAATCACTGAAACGTCTCTGAAGAAATTCTGAAAGAGTTCTGAAGACGGCTTATGGCTAACTCTGCGAATAACTTATACGAATTTGGCCCATTCCAGATTGATGTGACGGAACGTTTATTATTGCGTGATGGAAACCGAATTGCGCTAACGCCCAAGGCCTTTGACACACTTATTATCCTGCTTGACCGCCAGGGTCATATCGTTGAAAAGGATGAGTTGATGAGCCTGGTCTGGCCGGATACGGCGGTAGAAGAAAATAATCTCATGCAAAACGTGCATGCAATTCGCAAAGCACTGGGGGAAAATCCACAGGAGCAAAAGTATATTGAAACTCTGCCCCGCCGTGGTTATCGGTTCATTGCAAGAGTCCGAAAAATTGCACCGCAGGCTGAAATCGCAAAAACAAATGGTTCGCTTGTCTCTGAGGTTGAAGTCATTGCCCCGCTCACACAGCCCGGCGCCA
>JANMKB010000714.1:0-5886 GCA_031371805.1 Blastocatellia bacterium
AACACGCGGAAGCCGTCATCATCCAATACCATCGTAGCCTTTTTGCCCTGAATCGTAATCTTCCAACTGTCTTCATACGAATTGGCATAACACAGGGTCCACGTCGCTAAAAACTTTGGATATTCAAAGACGGCGCTGAACGTATCCGGCACATCTCCGTGCGTGTGAATTGTGTTCATCCCCTGACAAACAGCGGCTTTCGGTGGCTTGCCATCATTGCCGAGCCATTGAATCACGTCCATCAAATGCGTGCCCTGATCGGTCAGATGTCCGCCGTTGTAATCAAAGAAACTGCGCCACGCGAAATAGCGAGCAGGTTCAGGCTGGGCTACACGATGTTTAGCCGGGCCTTGAAAACGCTCCCAATCAAGTTTGCCTTTGAATGACATTTTGGAAACGTCTACGGGCTTGTTCCAATACCACTGCGCCCGCGCCAGAGCGATTTCGCCGAGGACGCCATCGTCTACTAATTTCTTTGCGGCTTGCACCATTTCCGAACTGCGGCGCTGCATTCCAACCTGCACAATTTGTTTTGTACCGCGCACGGCTTTGACGATTCTTGCGCCCTGTTCAATGGTTAACGCGAAAGGTTTTTCGGTGTAGACATCTTTGCCGGCGGCGACGGAATCAAGTACGACTTGCATATGCCAATGATCCGGCGTCGCATTGTGAATCGCGGTGATGTCTTTGTTGTTGAGCAATTCACGGTAATCAACTGTGACTTTTGCGCCAGTTCGCGCCAGTGCCGCAGCCTTTTGCTGACAAGGTTCGTACACATCAGCGATGGCGATATATTCAACGGAGCCTGCGCCGACTTTATTGAAACTTTCCATCACGTTGCGACCGCGTCCACCTGCGCCGATGATGCCCATTTGAATCCGATCATTTGCGCCGAGTACACGGGAATATGATGCGGCAGTGAGCGCACCAGCGACGCCTGCCTGTTTGATGAAACTGCGACGAGAATTTTGTTCTGACATAAGCTGTGACCTCCGAATTGTAGATAAAATTTTCAGATCTTTGGAACGAATGGAAATACTACTCCGATCAGAAACCGAGCGCAATTCGTTAAGACTTGTGTGATTTGAACACGCGATACAGATAGTAAAACGAAGGGAAGAGCAGCAAGGCGCCAAGCGTCAGCGCGATAAAAATTAATCGTAAGGCAACAGGCGGTGCGGCGGAGTTATAAATCGTAAAATCAGCCACCACTAAGTAAGGAAATTGCGCATTGCCCCAGCCCCATAAAATCAAAGTGACCTGTAACGCGGCACAAAAACGTGCCAGCCGAAACCGCCGCTGCCATAACGCGATCATTGCATAGAGCGCGACAGTTGCCGTCGCAATTTGTAAAGGCCACGTCCACCAACTGGCGCTTAAGTCATGTCTGATGACAGGCGCTCCATTTTCTGAGAGCAGATAAACAATTAATGCCATCAATCCGGCAAAGGCTCCGGCGAGGAATGCTCGCCAGCGAAAATCATTCTGCAATTCAATATCTTTGGTTTCGACCGTCAGATAGACTGCGGCTAGGAACGCAAACAAAGTCAGCGCAAAAAATCCGACAGCGAAGGGAAATAATGCAAACCATGAATTTACGAATCCCGAGAGCAACAAATCGTCTTTGAATTGAATTGCGCCGGATGACAGAGCGCCAACCGTGATGCCTAGCAACACTGGTGTCATCAGGCTGGCAATAGAAAATATTAGTCCCCAGCCGCTTTGCACCGCATCAGTTTTTTTGTCATAGCTGCGAAAAATAAAGGCTGAACCACGCAGCACAATCCCGATTAACAGCAACACTAAGGGAATATGCAAAGCCGTTGAAATGGCTGCAAACGCAGGAGGGAAAGCCGTGAAAAGAATAACGATGACTAAAATCAACCAGACATGATTGGCTTCCCAAATTGGCCCGATGGCTTTGGCAATTAATTCGCGTTGCGCTTTTTTACGCGGCCCCCACGCCAGCAAATCCCAGACGCCGCCCCCATAATCCGCCCCGCCCATTAACACATAAAACGTCAATGAGATCATCATCGTGCCAGCCAAGATTGTTTCGATTGAGGGCATAAATTTGGTAGCACGGGCTGTCAGCCCGTCAGCTCGGGTTTTGAATTTTTAGTTTTCCCGAAAAACTTTATTTCGTAAATCTCGAACGCGGGCTGGCAGCCCGCTATACGACCTTTTCAGCAGTACCCTTATCCGTTTCTTTCACCTGTCGTGCGATGAGCCACACCACGATGATCGCCAGAAAAATATACAGCAGGGTAAACACCAGAAAGGGAATTTGCAGTTCGGGCATTGGTGTCACGGCTGCGGCAGTTTTCACGACACCATAAATAATCCAGGGCTGGCGTCCAACTTCTGTAACTGTCCATCCGGCTTCGATACCGATGAAGCCCAGCGGCGCAGATAAAAGTACCGCCCACAAAAACCGCCGCGAATTGATCAATGTTCCTGTTCGCCATTTTACCCATGCCGCCCAAATTGCTACCAGCATCATTACGGTTCCTGCGCCCACCATAATTTGAAAGGCAATGTGCACGATGGCGACAGGCGGCCACTGCGCACGCGGAAATTCTTCCAGCCCTTTGACTGTTGCCTGCGGATCGTGAAAAGCCAGTAAACTCAGGCCATACGGGATTTCAAGGGCGTATGGCGTGGATTGGGTGGCTTCATTTGGTAAGCCGCCGATGCGCAACGGTGCGCCTTTTTCTGTCTTGAACTGTCCTTCCAGCGCGGCAAGTTTAGTGGGCTGATATTGCGCTACGACCTGACCAATTAAGTCACCGCTGAAAGGTTGCAGGAAAGCCGCGCTGCCGCCGACGAGGAGGGCAATTTCCAGCGCGTGACGATGAAAACCGCTGTGATTGTTACGGAGTAAAAGAAACGCGTGAATGCCCGCGACCGCAAAACCGACGGCGGCATAAGCCGCAAGCAGCATGTGAACTGTTTGCCCGAAGGCTGCCGGATTCATCATCGCGGCAATGGGATCAATGTTGACAGGCTGTCCGTTGACTAACTGAAACCCGGTTGGCGTATTCATCCACGCGTTGGCGATAACAACGAAAACCGCCGAAGCCGCACCGCTGAGCGCGACAATGACACCGGAAAATAAATGCATGCGCACGGAAACACGCTCCCAGCCATAAAGATAAATGCCGAGAAAAATTGCTTCGGTGAAAAAAGCAAAGCCTTCCAGCGAGAACGGCAACCCGATAATCGCGCCTGACCATTTCATAAAGCCAGGCCAGAGCAAGCCCAGCTCGAAGGAAAGAACCGTGCCGGAAACCGCGCCAACAGCAAACAAAATCGCTGTGCCTTTTGACCATTTCTTCGTCAGCGTCAGATAACTTTCATCACGCGTGCGAAGCCAGCGCCATTCGGCAATAACCATCATTAACGGCATCGCAATGCCGGCGGCGGCGAAGAGAATATGAAACGCCAGCGACATTGCCATTTGTGAGCGTGCAGTTAATAGATCATCCATCTTTGCTCCCTTGCTTTTATTACGCTGCCGAGGGGCTGAGGGTTTCGTTTGAAAAGGATTTTATGGATTAGATGCAGCGGTTTTGTCTGGTCGGCTGGTTTGATAGCCTGCGTTGATCCACGCCGATGTGCCACCGACAACATTGAAAATTTGTTTGAAGCCGTGACGCGCTAAAATGCTGGCGGCGGCGATGGAGCGATAACCTCCGGCACACAATACGGCGGTGGTGCGCTTTGGATCAAGCTGCGAAAAATTTTCCTGCAAATGTGACAACTCAAAATTTGCCGCGCTCGGAATATGCCCGCTTTGAAATTCTGTCGGGCGCCGCACGTCTATGATTTGTAAGTCGGCGTTTTCTTTAAGCTGTTCCTGCAATTCGTCAACCGGCATTTGTGCAATCGTGGCGGTAGCGAATCCTGCCTGATCCCACGCATACATTCCTCCGCTTAAATAACCGCTGACGCTTTCGATTCCCACCCGTGCCAACCGCATAACCGCTTCGTCAATTTGCGCTGGTTCGTCTGCCACAATTACGAGCGGCAATTCGATGGCAATAAGTGATCCTGCCCATGAAGCAAATTGCCCGCCCAATCCAAGATTTATCGCGCCAGGGATGTGGCCTGCTCCAAATTGGGCGGCAGTTCGCACATCAACCACTAACGTTCCAGTCTGCGCTAGCTGCTTAATTTGTTGTGGCGTAAGTTCCTGCGGGCGAGGTAGTTCCGTCAACGCAGCCGCGCCACGGCGATTGATTTCTGCATCTTTGGAAAAATATGCCGGAGCTTCAGGCAAGTCCGTCGTCATCATTTTGACGAAGGTTTCTTTACTCATCGGTTTGAGCGCGTAGTTGAATTTGCGTTGTTCGCCAATCGTCGAAGACGTTTCTTTTGAAATATTTCTGCCGCACATCGAACCGGCTCCGTGCGCCGGGTAAACTTCGATGGCATCATCCAATGTCAGGATTTTTTTGTGTAAGCTCTCGTAAAGCATTCCCGCCATTTGCTCAGCATTGAAGCCTTTTGAGGCTGCTAAATCAGGTCGTCCGACATCGCCGATAAAAAGTGTATCGCCAGTTAAAATTTTATTTTCGACGAGTATCGAAATACTTTCAGGCGTGTGTCCCGGCGTTTCAATGATGCGTAAAATTTCATTGCCAAGTTTGATTTCAGCTCCGTCGTGAACTGCCCGATGCGGAAAACTGGCTCCAGCTTTCGCGCCGAAAATTATTTCTGCCCCAGTCCGCGCCGCCAGTTCACGATGGCCGCTGACAAAATCCGCATGCAGGTGCGTCTCAAACACATATTTGATTTTCAGCCCATGAACATTGGCTTCGGTGATGTATTGCTCAATGTCGCGCTGCGGGTCAACGACTGCGGCTTCGCCTTCAGAGCCGAGCAAATAGGAAGCGTGTGCGAGGCAACCAAGATAGAATTGTTTGAAATACATACAGACCTTCATTAAATCAGCGCGTGATAATTTCGCGCAACAAGGAAAATTCCTACCATAATCACAAAGACAGCAAACCACTTGCGCAACATTGTGGGCGAGACCTGACAAGCATATCGTTCACCAACGAAAGAGCCGCCCACTGCCAGGACAGTGAATACGAGTGTCATCAGTGGATGCAAATTTCCCTGCCCCCAATGTCCAGCAAAGCCCGCCGCACAATTGATCGCAATGACCAGCAGGGAAGTACCAATGGCCAATCGCATCGGCAATTTTGCCAGTAATACCAACGCTGGAACGACCAGAAAACCTCCGCCCACGCCAAGGAATCCGGTCAAAACTCCGACGCTCAAACCCGCAGCGAGAACCAGCGGAAAATTAATGCCACCGACGTGCTCCTGAAATTGCTGGCGTCGTAACATGAGCGCTCCGACGACGAGCATCAATAAAGCAAAGAGCAAAAGCAGGGTTCCGCTAGACACCAGATGCGTCAGGCGCGAGCTAAAATACGCCCCTAAAATTCCCGCCCCACCAAAGATGGCGGCAATTTTCAAGTCAAGTTGTCCCTTGCGATGATGCATCAAACTGGCGGTCAGGCTGGTAGCGCCGACAATCGCCAAAGACATCCCGACGGCTTCTTTGGCATCAATACCTGCCACATAAACCAGAACAGGCAAGGCCAGAATTGAGCCGCCGCCGCCCAGCAAGCCAAGTGAAACACCGATGACACCACTCAGCAAAAGCGCCGCCGCAAAGTGTAAATCCATGTTCTCCTACTTTCGCTGTTACGCATTTGCGCAAAGTTGACTGGCTTTTGGCTTTTGGTTCCAGGGCATTTTCGCCAGCATCATTCCCATTCCGCACGTATCTGTGACGGAAGAAAAAACAAGCCCTGCTCCGATGAAGCCTGACAAGCCGATGAAATAAATATGCACGAAAATTGCCAGCAG
>JANMKB010000002.1:0-2334 GCA_031371805.1 Blastocatellia bacterium
TGAATCACCTGCGGCGGATCGCCCAGGCGCTTCGTTAATTCCAGCACGGCGCGACTGAAAAATCCAAACCGCTCGGCTTCATCATCGCCCGAACCATAAATATACCCACGGGCAAAATATTCAGGACAATCAATGAAATAAAATGGTGTGTCGTCGAGCCAGTCTTCCCATACCGTGGCGTATTTGATCCCGCCGGCAAAAGGCACAGCCAAATCACTGATGACTTGCCAGCCATTGGCCTGGCTCACGACATCGCCGTGCCGAAAGGTCATTCCGGTGTAACGCGGCAGGATTACGCGCACGTCAACGCCAATGCGTTTTAAGGCTTTTGGCAAAGCTCCGCACACATCAGCAAGTCCGCCTGTTTTGGAATAAGGTACAGCTTCAGAAGCCGCGAGGATGATTTTCATGGGGTAGTAGTCCGACCAAAAATATGTACTGCGATACGAATGTCCGATACTAAGTGGCGTAAGGAAAGCTTGTCAATAAGGAGAAGATTTTTACCTGCCGCAGCGTCAGTAACTGTAGCGTAAACTTTCCAGTTTGCGCTGCGTACTCCAGAAACCATTTTCAGAAAACCAAGTCACGTACCTATCAGGTTTCAGATATTCGTAAGGAAATAACGCAAGCTGGAAAGCTTGCACTACTTCAGTTTCTCGTATTCTTTCTTCGCCTCAACCAACCCGGGCAAATCCGCATCCCCATCTTTCCACAGCCGGAAGAATTCATCATAATACTTGTGCGCCTTCGCCGCATCGCCCTGCAACACCGCCGCGCGCGCCAAGCCCAGATGTGCCAGCGGCCCCAGTGGCGACGTCACATCCCAGCCGCGATGGTCAATGATCTTCTGAAACTCGGCGGCGGCCTGCGCGCCTTGTTTGAGTTGCAGGTACGCCTGTGCGCGAATCCACGTCGGCATAAAGCCTCCGGCAGCTTCGTATTGCAGCGATGGTTGCAGCAGTTCGATGGCCTGGGCAGGATGACCGCGCTGCAACTCAATAGCAGCCCTTGTCATTGGGGCCCAGAGAGCTTTGTGCAAAGTATCCTGCGGGAATTTCTGTGCAAACTCTGTAACCAACATTTCTGCGCGTGTCGCATCACCTGCAAGCGCAAAGGTGAAAGATAAAGGGATCGCACCCTTAAAGAAGGCAGGCGTCGCGGTTATCCTCAAGTTGAGACGATGGGCTTGCAACTGAGATAGAAATTGTGTGGCTTGCGCTATGGCAAGTTGGGGGCTTTCCAACAAAGCGTTCATGGCAGCTTGGTTTTCAAGATACTGAGCGCTCGCGTCAACGCCATTGCGCGTTGCGGCCAGCTTCACCGTTTGCTGGAACAGTTGATCTGCCTCCCGCCTGCGGCCTGCGGACGCAGCAATCCAGGCTTGGTTCATTCGCACTTCCGATTCCATCACATCTCCCGCGAACCAAGCTACCTGTTTATTCATTTCTGCGGCATCCCCTCTGGCAAAGGCATTGTGAAACTGGAAAAAGTGAGGAAGATTCGCTTCCTGTAACACCTCCGGGGTTTGCTGCAACATCTCTCTGGCTTCGTCAAAGCGATTGAGTCGTTGTAATAGAAGCACCAGGAACACCTTCTCCCCTGGCTCTATGCGCATTGCCTCGCGGTGAGCCTCTGCTGCCCTCTCGAATTGGCCGATGTAGCTCAAGTAATTTTCCTGCAATAAAAAACCGATTGCCAGTTGAGGGTACATCTGTATCAGCAAGGTTGTTGCTTCCTCCATCTTGCCTGCATCACCGCTCACATTATTGTAATAACTGCCAGAAATGATCAGCCGCTCGCGCTCTGTTGCGCGGTCTCTCAATTGATAGGCTTTCTCAGCGCACTCCAATGATTTGGAGAAGGCGTTGGTGTTGCCATAAGCAAATCCCAGGTATGCCCAAGCCAGTGCAAACTTATCATCCAACTCAAGCGCCCGTTTGTAGTGAAGAATTGCCTGATCGTGGCGCGCTTTCTTGGCAAAGCTAAAAGCAGTGGAAAAAGCCTGTAATGCTTCGAGCGAGGAAGTCGTCGCCTCTTCCAGTGGTTTATCGAATTTCTGTAGCGTCGCCAGCGATTCGCCCAGCTTTTCGCGCAAAACTTTCGCTGCTCGTCCCAACGCCTCCAGCACTTTGTCCTTGCCTTCCGCCGTTTCCAGCGTCCGCGCAATCGTCTCGCCGCTCTGCGCGTTCGTCGCTTCCAGCGTCACCGTGTAGCTGCGTTCCAGCTTGGCTATCGTGCCAACCAGCAACGCCCGCACGTTGCGCCGCTGACAAATTTCGCGCCCCGTCGCACGCGTGATCGGCTCGTCTACTGAACGGTTCATTAGCTTCATCG
>JANMKB010000013.1:0-12446 GCA_031371805.1 Blastocatellia bacterium
TTTGTAACGTCTTGTTCGGTTAGGTAAATCATAATTTTTACGCGACAGCGAAATCCAGCAATTGTCTTTTGTAAGGTGGGTGGAACGCCAACACGATGTCTTCCTTTGGAATTCCTAATTCAAGCAAACGATCTACAATTCCAAAATCCGTCAGATCGCGTTGCACCCAAATTTTTCCATTCTTAATATCAATATGAATTGAACTTCCATAAGCGCGTCTCTGTTCCTGCCAGCCAACATTGACAAGCAGGTAATGATCGCGCTGACGATCAATAATAATTTCACCTTCAATTTCTTCAGGAATAGATTTATGACTGCCTATCTTTTCCAAAATTTCCTGCACACAGTTACGGTACTTTTCTACTTTATCCATTTGATTACCTCTTTTTGAATTGGAGCGTAGACGATAATTTTTAAGTCATAACGTTCAATCGCAGATTGTGTAAAATCCATATTGAAAAATTCATCGAAAGTTTCTTCAGGCACTGCTAAATATAAAACGCGATCAGGCTCTTGATGTTCAAGCGCAAGGTGATAACTCAAAAATTGCCCCAACGCATTGTAAAAATCTGTAATGAACGAGAGACCCAAAAAGCTTTTGATCTCGACAGCGATTTTTTGAGATCCTTTGGTTGCTGCAAGCAATTGTTCTGCTCCTAAATCAATTTGCATTTCCACTCTGCCGAACTTGACTTGAAGCGGATCGTGTGTGATTTTCCAACCGTCTTTTTCTAACCCTTCTCTTACAGCGTCATGGAATTTGTCTTTCGCAGCCATAAAATTATTTCCCAATCATCGCGGAAGTTATTGTTGCCAATTTCCTTTTCATCTTCGAAGATTTGCCTGTCAATCTTATCCACAGTGAAGAATTGATCCAATCATCAAAAATCGAATACACCACCGGAGTCATCAGCAATGTCAGCAATAAGCACAGGCTTTGTCCGCCGATGACGACGACGGAGGTTGAGCGGTTGATGCCGGAACCGGGGCCGTTGCTTAATGCCAGCGGAGCCATTCCCGCAACGAACGCCAGCGTCGTCATTAAAATTGGGCGCAAGCGGTCTCGGCTCGCCTGCACTAACGCCAGATGTCGCTCCATTCCTTTGGCGCGCAATCCATTCGTATGATCAATTTGCAGAATCGAATTTTTCTTGACCATCCCGAACAGCACCAGCAATCCAAGCAGCGTAAACATATTCAGGGATTGTCCGGTCACGAGTAACGAGAACATAGCGAATGGGACGCTTAGCGGAATGGCCATCAGCACTGTGATCGGATGCAGGAAAGATTCAAATTGCGCCGCGAGAACGATGTACATGAAAATAAACGACAGTAGAAAAGCAAGCGCGAAGCCTTTGCCGGTGCGCGTTTGTTCTTTGATGCGTCCAAATTCAATGACGGAATATCCCGGCTGCATATTCAGGTCTTTCACGTCTTTCAAAAAGGTTTCTTTGACCTGACTTTGCGAGACACCTTCTTTGAGATTTGCCGTCAACAGGACGCGACGCTGACGGGCAGCCCGCTCAATTTGGGTTGGCCCTGTCGCTGATTCAAAATGCACCATATTTTCCAGCCCGACACTGCCCAATCGGGACGATGGCACGTTTAATTGTTTGATGCCTGCCGTATCCGTTCGATAATTTTCATTGGCGCGAATGTGAACTTCGTATTGCTCGCCGCCTTCGTTGTATGTCGAAACTTTATCGCCACCGACTAATAACCGCAGGCTTTGCGCAACATCAGAGACGTTGACGCCGAGATCTGCCGCCTTCTGACGATCAATCACTGCTCGCAATTCCGGCTTACCAAAAACCAGTGTGCTGTCAGGATCAACGATGCCGGGAGTATTTTTCAGTTTGGCTAAAAGTTTATCGGAATATTCTCTGAGCCGATCTAAATCCGGCCCTAAAACCATGAATGAGAAGTTCGCATTTTGATTTGAAGAGCCTCCAATCGCAGCGATAGTTTGGACGGAGCTACGCAGGTTTAGCGCTTTGAATTTCGGAATAACCTCATCACGTACTTGCTGCATGATATTGAATTGAGTTTTGCTGCGTGTTTCCAACGGCGCTAATTTGACGTAGACCGTGGCGACGTTAGAGTTGGCTTGTTGATCGGCTCCAATCGTCGTCAAGGTATATTCAATGCTGGGTAATTTGCGTACTTCAGCCGTGATTCGATTGATGGTTTCAGCCGTTGTTTGCAACGACATTCCTTCGGCAGTACGAACCGTCATTTCAAATTCGCTCTGGTCATCTTCAGGAAAAAAATCTTTTCCGACTGCTTGGAATAACGGAACAGTCGAGATGAAAACTATTAGCGCAATCAAGCAGATCAACCAGCGATGATGCAACGAAAATTGGAGCAAACCGGAATACCCACGATCAAGCATGCGCATCATCCACGAATTCTTTTCGCCTTCGTGTTTACTGACGGGAACGCGCTTGAGCATGCGTGCGCTCATCATCGGAGTCAGCGTAAAACTCACGAGCAATGACACGGCGATGGAGAAGGTCATGGTCAGGGCAACGCTCTTGAAAAATCGTCCGGCAATGCTCGCCATGAATGCGACCGGTAAGAAGATGACGATCAACGAAAGCGTTGTCGCCATCACTGCCATGCCAATTTCTTTGGTCGCGGCAATGGCGGCTTCAAACGGTTCGTAGCCCTTTTCCTCGATATAACGGAAAATGTTTTCCAGCACTACGATGGCATCGTCAATCACGATTCCTACGGCGAGCGTCAGTCCCAGCATTGACGGACCGTTCAGCGTAATCCCCGCCCATTCCATCATCGCAAACGTGGCGATAATCGAAGAGGGAATCGCCACCGCTGCGATTATCGTGGCACGCAGATTTTGCATAAAAAGCAGCACGACGAGCGCCGCTAAAATTGATCCCAAAACCAAATGTTCGCGGACGGTGTGAAAGGCTGCCAGAATAAAGACTGCCTGATCGCGGACAATATTCAGATCATATCCTGGCGGCATGGATTTCTTAACTTTTTCAAGCTCGGCTTTCAAACCATCAATCACATCCACCGTATTCGTCCCCGATTGACGGCGAATTTGTAAGAGTAAGGTTGGTTTGTCGTTGTAAAAACCTGCGCTGACTTCCTGCTCAACACCGTCTTCCATGGAACCAATATCAGAAATTTTTATCGGGTAGCCGTTGCGCGTCGAGACGATAAGATTATTGAAGTCCTTTGGATTTTGGAGCCTTCCCAATGTGCGCAAAGTGAGCGTTTGTTTTTGCTGTTCGATGCGTCCGCCGGGGACTTCGAGATTTTGCGACTGTAGCGCCTGCGAGACCTGCGCTACGGTCAGATTGTAAGCGCGCAGCTTATCGCCATCCAGATTAATATTGATTTGGCGTTTGCGTCCGCCGATGATTTGGACTTGTCCGACTCCGTTGACGGATTCGATTTGTCGCCGCAAAATCTTGTCCGCGTAATCGGTCATTTCCCGCACGGAATGATTCGACGAAATTGACACCGTCATAATCGGCGAAGCATCAGGATCAAGTTTTTCAATTGTCGGAATTTCGACGTTTTTTGGCAATAATGGCAAGACGCGATTGATCTTGTCGCGCACATCCTGCGCCGCAGTATCCAGGTTACGATCCAAATCAAAGTTGACGAAAACCAGCGAAACGCCTTCAGAAGAGGTCGAGTTTAAATCTTCAATTCCGCTGATCGTATTGACCGCTTCTTCGATTTTGTCGGTTATTTCTGATTCGACTTCCTGCGCGGCAGCGCCTGGCAAACGAGTGATAATTGTGACGACAGGGAATTCAACTTTTGGAAATCTTTCGACCGTCAGACGATTGTAGGAAAACACTCCCAACACAATTAACGTCGTAATCAGCATCGTCGCGAAGACCGGACGACGAACACATATTTCAGCTAGTTTTTGCATAATTAAAATTGGACTTTGGTCTTGGAGCTTTGGTCTTTGGTTTGTTCCCTTAATTGCTCGGTTTTCTTGTCAAGGGTTTTTATTGAACGCAAGTAGGCGTTGAGTTTTGGAGCTAATTCGTCAACGACGGGTTTTAATTTTTTCACTTGCTCTTCGTTGCGCAGTTGCCGTTTATATGCTCCTCTTAGCCAGTGTTGTGTTTCGTATAAAGAGCCTCTGGCAATTTTTAAAAACCTGCGATGATCCTGAGCGCTTCCCCTGCCAGAGCCTTCGGCAATGTTCGCGCCGACACTGTCAGCAGAACGGAGCAATTGTTTGCCAACCGTGTCTTGCGCTAAACGATTCCACTCAGCCACGATTTTCCAAACGTCATCACTAAGCTGCTCCGACAATTGATAAATCTTTAGGTTCTCGAAATTAGTTTTTGCCATAAATAAACCGACATCCATCACAAAACCTGAAAGAAACCCAGGTCAAGTGGTAAGGAAGCCAAAGACCCAAGCCCAAAACCTAAAGACCTATCTCGAAGTGACTACTGTTCCTTGTTGCAACTTATCAGTATTGCTTATCGCTACCTGATCGCCTTCGTTGACACCTTCTGTAATTTCGACCAAATCACCGTCGGTCAAGCCAGTTTTGACCAGCTTCTCGACGGCTTTCCCATTTTCAATCACAAAGACTTTTATGATTCCAGCAATGGTATATACGGCTTTGCTCGGAACCATAATCGCAGAACCATTGCGATTGGTAATTAATTGCGATTTCGCAAACATTCCCGGACGCAAAATATTTGATGGATTGGCGATTTCTGCTTCAACTGGCAAGGCGCGTGTTTGTTCACTTAGCGAAGTCCCAAGCCGCACCACGCGTCCCGTAAAAGTACGATTCGGAAAGGCATCGGTTGTTACGGAAATTGTTTGCCCTACTCGTACAGCGGAAACCGACGATTCAGGAATGTCAGCCCGTAAACGAATTGGATTCGTTCGCACGAGCGTGACGATTTTTCCACCGATGGGAACAAACGCCCCACGCGCCTGATGTTTTTCTTTGACAGCTCCGCTGATGGGCGAACGCACTACGGTATCGGTTAATGATTTGCGCGATAAATTGATGGCAGCGCGTTGTTGTTCGATGATGGCAACCTGCTGATTGATAGCATCCAGGGCGGCCTGATACCGTGCCTGTGCCAGATTTTTTTGCGTCAGGGACTGGTCATAAACGCTGCGTGGTACGTCTCCGGCCTCGACCAGTTTTGTCGCCCGCTCCAAATCCATTTTGTTGTAGTCCAATTGCGCTTTGACCTGCATCACATCAGGCGTTTGCAGCGGATCAAATTTGACGCCTTCTTTCATGCCAATTCGCGCCATCGTTTGTTTTAATTGCAGTTCGGATTGCTCAATCTTGAGCAACGAATCCCGCTGATCAATTTGCGCGATGACCTGTCCCTGCTGCACATACGACCCGAAATCAATCTTCAGCGCCGTAATTTCTCCGGCGATTTGGGATGACACGACGACTTCCTCATCGGCGGTGAGTGACCCTACGACTTCAACGGTTTGCGGCAAGCCGCGTGAAATTGCGGGGGCAGTAGTGACTTCAACTGGTAAGGCGGAATTGTTTCCAGTGCTGGTTGAAGAAGCGGCGGCGCTTTTAGCCGCAGCGGTTGCGGCCTTTGCCTCTTTATTCTTTTTTGTAAAGTAAAAACCACCCGCAAAGATGGCTCCAATCAATAAAATTGCGCCGATGATCCATTTGCCACGCGTCCCTGAAGGCGTCGGAGATAAATCGTCAGGCTCGGAAGAAGTATCAGCAGGAGATTCTATTTGTTTAGTACCTGTACCATTCATAAAAATTACTTTCGATTATTGGGTGAATAATTTGGATTAATAATTCCGGCTAAAAAAAACTCGGTGAATCGCTCAGCAGCCTGGCGGTTGGAAATATTTAATTTCTGATCACCTAAGCTTTGATTAAAAAACCTGTTAGTGATTGCGTGGTGCAGGATGGTGCCGAAAAATGATCGCACTGCAATCATCGGATCAACTTTGCGAAATGCGCCTTCTGCGGTACGAGTTTTAATGTAATTTGCCACCATACGATAACGTTCGGAAACTTGATTACGAAAAAAAAGGTCGGCAAGTTCGTGTCCTTCAAGTGCGCTGTAAAATAACAACCGTAAGAATGCTTCATCGTTTTCATGCGTGTCGAGAATATGAAGCGCGATCCGCTCGAACATCTTCTGGTCATTGCGCAACTGCATGTATTTTTCGATTTCGGCTTCCATCGCTGGAATCCCCCTCGCACATGCTTTCTGGTCAATGATCGCGGAATAAAGCTCGCTTTTGGTCGCAAAGTGACGAAAGATAATCGCCTCATTTACGCCTGCCGCCAGCGCGATTTCTTTTGTCGTCGTGCCGCGAAAACCTTTTTGTGAAAAGAGCTTGATCGCCACGGTGACGATTTGCTGACGCCGATCTTCTGCTGCCATTCGTGGCGACGGCTTGTCACTTAAATTGTTGGGGGTAATTTTTGCTGATGCCATAATTGATTTTATGTTGCGCAACCTGCTTTGGGTTGAACTTTGATGGTAAAGATCGAACAAAGTAAGTACTTACTTACCATAGTACGGAAAGCGATGCAAGCATTTTTGTAAGTGATTACTTACAAGTCATTGCTGTGATGCACTAACCTCTTTGCCTTTGCAGTTTCCGGCACTCTGCGATAATTATTTTTTCGCTGCTTTAAAGACGGCGAGCCTACAGGCAATAAATCAGGACGGGCATTGTGGGGGCGGGGAAAAAGAATTAATTATTTGCGTGGCAACGGCTCCGGCAAATTCGCAATCGTGTAAGCCAGCACAGCCATCACTGCCGCATTCTCTGCCAACTCACGCGGGACAATTTTATCCAGCGTGTCTGCCGTCGTGTGGTGATAATCGAAGTAGGTGCGGCTGTCCTGCCACAGGCCAAACGTTGGCACTCCGAGCGTATCCAGCGGCGTGATGTCGGCTTCGGGTGAGGTGTTCACTACGTCAATTAATCCCGCGCCGATGCTTTGCAAAATAGTGGAGGCTGAGCGAAGTTTGTTAATTGCTTCTGGTGTTGCATGGGCGTGAATCCCTAACGGGTGGCTGGCTCCGAGGTCGCTTTCAATCGCGGCAATGTGATTCATCACGTCAGCCTTATTATTTTCGGCGTAGGTTCTGCCGCCGGCTGTTCCGTTCTCTTCGTTCATCCACGCGATCACGCGAATTGTGCGTTTTGGTTTGAGTCCAAGTTGCTTAATTAAATTAGCAGTTTGCATCGCTACCGCTACGCCCGAAGCGTCGTCAATTGCGCCCGTCCCCAAATCCCACGAATCCAAATGACCGGAGACGATGACAATTTGTTCGGGATGCTCGCTGCCTTTGATGTCGGCGACGACATTGAAGCTGGCCTCATCCGGCAACTTTTGCGGCGTCAGCGTGAGGTGAATTTTTACTTTGCCCTGGGCGGCGAGAAAAGCAATTAATTCGGCATCTTCAGCCGCTACCGCCGCCGCCGGAATCTGCGGCGCATCCGGCAAATAAAACAGCGATCCGGTATGCGCGAGGCGATATTCCGCGCCGCCTGCCGAACGATTCAGGGCTGCGATGGCGCCAAGTTTTGCGGCGCGACTTGCGCCTATGCCGCGATAGGCGACGGCCTGACCGTAAGCCTCGCTGCCGTGTCCACTCGCCGCCAACTGACGATCAAATTTAAAGTTGTACAAAACGATTTTGCCCGCAATTTTATCGCGGCCCAGGGCTTCCAATTGATCGTAATTTTCAACGACTACGATTTCCGCCGTGAGTCCTTCGGCTGGTGTCGCGACGCTACCGCCGAGCGCAGTCAATACAATTTTTTGTGTCGTACCTTTCGCCTGTCCTTTGAATTCGACCAATGCTCCGGTTTCGACGCCGCGCACCCAATGCGGCACGGTGACTTTTTCCAACTTCACGTCCAACCCTAAGTTGCGCATTTCTTCGGCGACATACTCAACGGCGGCATTGGCCTGCGGCGAACCGCTGAGGCGCGGCCCGATGTTGTTGCACAAATACGCCGTTTGTTTGTAGGCATAATCACTCTCCAGCGCGGCCTGTTGCAGGCGTTTCAGTTCCGCCGTGAGTTGGTCAGAATATTTTTCAGCCGGAGGCACGTTACGACGTTGTGCGATGGCAGGCATAACACAAACAAAGAGGATAAAGATTGAGGACAGAAATTTTTTCATTGTGATTTTGAACTCCGTAATTAATCTGAAGTGATAATAGTTCGGGCGCTTTACATCTGGCAATGACTGCGATACAAGCCAAACAATTATGCTTATTCAATTCGTCCGAACAATTGTTGTTGCCTTGATTTGGTCATTGCCTGTATTGGCGCAAACAAATTCGATTTTAATTACTGGTGGCACTGTTATTGATGGCTCCGGCGCGAAGGCGAAACGCGCCGATGTCCGCCTTGTCGGTGATCGCATCGAAGCAATTGGAAACCTCAAACCACTTCCCAATGAAAAAATTATTGATGCTCGCAAAATGATTATCGCGCCCGGCTTCATTGATATTCACAATCATTCTGAACGCGGCCTGGAAAAACAGCCAACGGCGGACAGCCAGATTTTGCAGGGCATCACAACCTTAGCCGTAGGGCCGGATGGCAGTTCACCGTGGCCGCTTGATACTTACCTCGAAAAACTTTATGAGCATCCGGCGGCTGTGAATGTACTGGCGTTTGTCGGACACGCGACAGTGCGACAACAAGTGATGGGCAATGGGTACCAGCGTCCGGCGAACAAAGCAGAAATTGCCGCGATGGCGCAACTGGTTGAAGAGGGAATGCGGTCAGGCGCGGTCGGGCTTTCCAGCGGGCTTGAATATGATATTGGTTTCCCCAGCACTACGGAGGAAGTCATCGCTCTGGCGCGTGTCGCCGCGAAATTTGGCGGCATCTACATGAGCCACATCCGCGATGAATCGGATTCGATGTTGACAGCCTTGACAGAAGCCATTCGCATCGGATGCGAAGCCAAAATCCCGGTACAAATTTCACACATCAAAATGGGTACAAAAGGCGTGTGGGGCAAAGCGCTGGAAGCCGTACAATTGATCGAAGCCGCCCGCAAAGAGGGCATTGATATAACGGCAGATTGTTATCCATATGACGCGTGGGCTTCGACGATTACGGTGCTGGTTCCGAGCCGCAAACACAATAATGTGAATGAAGTTGCCAAAGGCTTAGCCGATGTCGGCGGCCCCGAAAATGTGACAATTACTTCGTGTGAAAAGCATAAAGATTACGAAGGCAAATCACTGGATAAACTTGCGGATGAGCAAAAAACGACGGCGATAGAAATTTACATGCGAATTGTCAAAGACGGCGGCGCGGACATTGTCTGCCGTTCGATGATAGACAAAGACATCGAAACATTTTATCGCCAGTCGTGGGTGATGGTAGCGAGCGACGGCGGCATCGGCATGAAACATCCACGCGGTGCAGGCACGTTCCCGCGTGTGGTGGGGCGTTATGTGCGCGAGAAAAAATGGTTGAGTTTACCCGAAGCGATTCGCAAAATGACTTCGTTTCCGGCGGCGCGTTTAGGTATAAAAGATCGCGGCATTTTAGCTGTCGGCAAAAAAGCAGATGTGGTAATTTTCGAGGCAGAAAAAATTTTAGATCAGGCTACATTTGCAAAGCCATTTGAAAATCCTGTCGGCATCAAACATGTTTTTGTGAACGGCACACAAGTCGTCAGCGAAGGCAAAATTACAGGCGCGACGCCGGGGCAGGTACTGAAAAAATAAACGTGGCAGAAGCCTGCGCGTGAGCAAGGGCGTTTCATTGCGAGTTAAATCAAGAATGCATGAAATGAGCGAAATTTCTCTTATCATTCCTATCGGTACACAAATCGTCACGCACATTGCCATCAAAAATGCGAGCGATGAATTGTTATGTCCGGTTGGTTCGGTCGGTGTGATTGTGAACGCTCCCACAGACAATTCGCATTCGTATCGCGTGCAATTTACGAACGGCATCGAAGCCGCTTTGCGCCGCAACGAATTTGCCATTCGCAAACAACACACCAGCGCGGATGCCGTGATTGATGAAAATGAATTGTACGATTTTGTGATCTATCGCGTGATAGTTGGTTCGCGTGCGTATGGCTTGGATCACGCTGACTCCGACACAGATCGGCGCGGCATTTATTTGCCGCCTGCGGATTTGCACTGGTCGTTATACGAAGTCCCGGAACAAATCGAAAACAAAGACAACGAAGAATGCTATTGGGAACTACGAAAATTTTTGATCCTCGCGCTCAAGGCGAATCCGAATATTTTGGAATGTTTGTACTCGCCGCTGATTGAAACGATTACGCCGCTCGCACAGGAATTATTGAATATGCGCGAAATCTTTTTGTCAAAGCTGGTGTATCAAACGTACAACGGCTATGTGATGTCGCAGTTCAAAAAGCTGGAGCAGGACATTCGCGCCCGCAGTGAAATCAAATGGAAACACGCGATGCACCTGATAGGTTTGTTGCTGTCGGGCGTGACTGCGCTGAAAGAAGGCTTCGTGCCTGTACGCGTGGACGAACACCGCGACGAGTTATTAGCCATCCGACGTGGCGAAATAAAATGGGACGAGGTCAACACACGCCGTTTGCAATTGCACAAAGAATTTGATGCGGCATTAGCCATGACAAAATTGCCCGAACGTCCTGATTATGAAAAGGCGAACGCGTTTTTGATTAAGGCACGACGTGAGATGGCAGAAAAATAAGACAGGATTTACAGGATGAACATGATTCTGTTTTTATCTTGTGAATCTTGTCAATCCTGTCAAAAAAATTATGCAATTCGATCATCGCTTACACACAGAAATTCAACGACAACCCTATTCACTATTATTCGTAACAATCAGCGGAGCGCATTTGTACGGCTTTCCTTCGCCGGATTCTGATTACGATTTGCGCGGCGTACATATTTTGCCTGTCAAAGAAATTATTGGGCTTGAGGCAGGCAGGGAAACAATTGAGATTTCCGAAATGCGCGACGACCTGGAACTGGATTTGGTCACGCACGATGTCAAAAAATTCTTTGGCTTGTTGCTGAAAAAAAATGGCTATGTGCTGGAGCAATTGTATTCACCGCTGATTTTGCACGCGTTGCCCGAACACGAAGAATTAAAATCCATCGCGCAAAATTGCATTACGAAACATCACAGCCATCACTATTTTGGCTTTGCCGAAACGCAATGGAAATTGTTTGACAAAGAACGCCCGCGCCGTGTGAAGCCTTTGCTGTATGTGTTTCGCGTCCTGCTTACAGGCATTCACCTGATGCGAACTGGCGTGATTGAAGCAAATCTTGTGACGCTTAACAAAGATTTCAAATTGTTTTACATTGATGAACTGATTGCACGGAAATTATCAGGGCCGGAAAAAGGTACGCACGCCGCCGAAAATATGAATTTTTATCAGCAGGAATATGAGCGATTGTGCGCCTTGTTAGAAACTGAATATCAAAAGAGCGCATTGCCCGAAGCCCCATCAAGTAAAGCTGAATTGAATGATCTGTTGATCCGATTGCGCTTGCAGCAACGCTAAGTTACTGTAAGAAAAACAGGAGAAAATTATGGAGTGGGCAGAAGTTATTAACAATCCTTTGCTGCAAAATTTGCCGTTCAAGATTGAACTCAATAAATACGGGCAAATTCTGATGAGTCCGGCTTCTAATCGGCATGGGAGTTTGCAGTACACCGTTGGCGAGCAAATCAAACGCAAAAAACGCAGTGGTGAAATTATTATCGAATGCTCAATTCAAACTTCCGATGGTGTGAAGGTGGCTGATGTCGCGTGGGCGAGCGCTGGCTTTATCGAAAAATATGGCTTTGAAACTCCGTATCGCCATGCCCCGGAAATCTGCGTCGAAGTGGTTTCTCCTTCTAACTCAAAAGAAGAAATTGCTAATAAAGTAGAACTGTATTTAGCCAAAGGCGCAGAGGAAGTTTGGATCGTGACAGTGGAAAAACAGATTTCATACTTTGACCCGACTGGGAAAATCGAAAAATCTTCGCTCGTAAAATCCATCAAACTTTAATTGTAACAACCAATCATGAATCTTAACCAGGTCATCAAACGCGCCCAACAATTTTATCCCGACAACCTTGCCACTGTTGACGGTGAACATCGGCAAACGTACCGCGAATTACATGCGCGTGTAATCGCCTGCGCGGCGGCCTTGCAAAATCTCGGCGTCAAACCAAACGACCACGTAGCGATGCTGATGCTCAACTGTCATCAATTTCCCGAAATCATTTTTGCCTGCTGGGAAATCGGCGCGGTGATTGTGCCGTTGAATTATCGGCTGGCGGCTGAAGAATTAATTTTCATCATCAACGATGCCGAATGCACCGTGCTGATTACGGATGATGTGATGTTGCCGATGACGATAGAGATGCGACCGCGACTCGCTGGTATCCGTCATTACATTTCGACAACGCAGGCCAATGATTTT
>JANMKB010000033.1:0-9151 GCA_031371805.1 Blastocatellia bacterium
GTCTGTAAGGGATCAGCTTCCCGTTGTAAACACAAGTTGGCAGGCTCCACGCTGGGGCTTATTGGCAACGGCAGTATTGTTGCTGATGGTGATTTCAGGTTGGTTGTGGCAGGGGATAAACAGGACTGCGCCAGATCAGCAGGTCAGAGTTTTGAAACCTGAAGTTATCAAACCCACGATTCCTGATACAGGGGGTTTACAACCAGAGAACAGGAAGTCTGATGAACAAATTGTCGAACGTAGCTTTCTCCCAACCGCGCAAAAACATAAAAATATTCGCCCGGCTAAACTCGTAAGATTGGGAAACCGATCTGAAGAAGCGAGTGCCGAGTTTATTCAGCTGACTTCGCAGCCAGGTGATGAAGAAGCGGAACAAATTGTCCGCGTTGAGTTGCCGCGTTCCTCATTGCGCGCGTGGGGTTTGCAGGTTAGCCCTGAACTGACGAATGAAAAGGTTCAGGCGGAAGTCGTCATTAGTAGCGCCGGGGTGACGCGTTCAATTCGCATTGTAAATTGATTTTTATTAACTTTTGTCAGGAGCAATAATGAGTAATCGAAGCCCTGAAACTGAAAATTCCAACTACGAAACAATTGAATATCTGCTGGTCTTATTTAGCGTCATCAGTTTTTGTCTGGGGATGGGACTTTACCTTTATCTGGAATAATAAATGCTTACATAAATGAGGAAATAATTATGCTGAGATTTGGGCTGTTAGGTTTAAGACCGAGAGGAGTTTTATCTCCGCTCAATCGCAATCTTTTCAGGAAATTAGCCTTCGCAAGGCAGGGAGTCAGAATGAAAAAAAGAATGAAGTTGCTTACAAGCGGGATGCTGATTTTGTTCGTGGGTGGGGTTTCAGCTTTCGCTCAGGGTCGTCCAGAAGGTAGCGGGCACGGGCCAGGTGGCGGCGGGCGCGGACCTGGTGGCCCCGGTGGCGAGTACAGGCTGCTGTCCGCCGAAATGCGTGGCGGCAAAGTTGTGAAAGGTGCTCCCTATGCTGCCGAGGCCGTCATGGAAAGCACGCATACTTTGGCGGATGGAACAAAGCTAACCAGGAAGTCGGTGACGCTGCAATATCGTGACAGCGAAGGGCGCACGCGGAAAGAACAATCGTTCTCTAACGCGGGGCCGTTTGCCAGTGCCGGAGAGGCGCCAAAAGTTGTCTTTATCAATGATCCGGTGGCGGGTGTGCGCTATTCGCTGTTTGCGCAGGATCGCAAGGCCAGCAAGTTATCCAGCCAGAATAGCCAGAACAGGCCGGCTCCGCCCTCTTCGTCATCGGCTCCCAGACCGCCACATCACCCGGATTCAGCAGCGCAGAATTCATCTGCCCCGACTCCGCCGGAATCCAAAACAGAGTCGCTCGGTAAACAAATTATCGAAGGTGTAGAAGCTGAAGGAACGCGCACCACGATGACGATTCCTGCTGGCACGATTGGCAATGACAGAGCAATTGACATCATCAGCGAGCGCTGGTATTCGCCAGCTTTGCAACTGGTTGTGCTGAGCAAGCATAACGATCCACGCTGGGGCGAAGATATTTACAGACTGACGAAAATTAATCGGACTGAACCCGCGCACTCACTCTTTGAAGTTCCAGCAGATTATACAATTACTGAAGGGCGCGGATTTCCTGGCAAAGGTGGCGAAGGAATGCGCGGCAAAGAAAGACCCAGGGAAAAATAGAATTCGTAAGCAGGGATAGACAGGGTTGACAAAATAGACAGGATTTATGCAGACGCAATATTTATCATAGGTTCATCTTGTCCATCCTGTTACTCCTGTGTAAGTTGAAATTTTGGCCTGGTTACTTAGGGCGGTGGGTTAGATTTAGTGCCAACCTAAAATCGTCAGAATAGATTTTCTCAATCATTAAAGGAACCTCTCTGTGAATATCCTTAGGTTTATTTTCCTAATTTTCATTCTGTCCAGCGTGGCTGGCGCACAAACTGTGCCGCAACCCGCGACTGCCAGTATCGCTGGACAAATCAAAAATGGCGATCAACCGGCACGTGGTGTAGCGGTCACGCTGAGTGTCAGCGGCAGAGGCGGGCCGGCAGCGGCAACCGATCCCTCCACCAGAGCTACCACGGATGATAATGGGCAATATAAATTCGCCAATCTTGCGGCGGGGCGCTACCGAGTCACTGTCCTCGCGCCCGGTTACGTTATCTTCGGGACTTCTGATCTGACGCGAAATGGTCAGCAAATTCCCCTCAAAGATGGCGAGGCGGTGGAGCGCATTGATTTCACGCTCACCAAAGGCGGCGTCGTGACAGGCAAGGTCACAAGCAATGGCAATCGTCAGGTCATTGGCGAAGCAGTCAATCTCATGTCGGTTGATGACAGCGGACAATCCCAGCAATTTAATCCGCCTGAAGGCGTGAATATTCGCACGGATGATCGCGGAGTTTATCGCGCCTTTGGATTACCCGCCGGAAAATATCGCGTCAGTGTCGGACAGGATATTGGCAGAGGCGGCGGCGGTTTTGGCCTGGCGAATCGCACCTATCAGCGCACCTTTTATCCGGCGGCGGCGGAAGAGACAGACGCCACAATCATCAATGTTGAAGCAGGCCATGAAACAAAAGATATAGACATCCAAATGGCGACGCTGACAACTTATGCGGCCATCGGGCGTGTCGTTGATGGTGAAAGCGGTAAGACTGTGCCGGGAGTTTTGATTGGGCATAGTATCTCAAATGGAAATCGGCGCGGGCCAGGTGGCGGTGGCGGATTCGGCGGCAGCACCGACGGGGTTTCCGGCAACGAAGGTGAATTCAAAATTGAAGGATTAAGACCCGGCTCCTATTCCGCGTATGTCGCCAAAGATCAGACGACGGCAGAATATTACAGCGAGCCAACCAGCTTTGATGTTGTGTCTCAGGATGCGACCGGGATTGAAATCAAGTTGCAACGTGGTGCGAGTATTTCCGGTTTAGCTGTCCTTGAAGGTAGTGCTGACCCACTGGCAGTTTCCACCATTCAAATCAGCGCCTTTGGCAGAGGCGGCGGCGGCGGCAATAATGCTGTCAATGTTGCTCCTAATGGAACTTTTCGTGTTGCTGGCTTAGCGCCTGGCAGAGTTAATCTGAGTGTGTCTGACAGCAATAATCCGGGGACTTTTTCCGGCCTCACGGTGATGCGCATCGAACGTGATGGCGCTCCGCTGACTACCGGTTTGGAGGTTACTGCCGGTGAACAAATCATGGGCGTCCGCATCGTCATGGCTTATGGCAACAGTATCGTGCGCGGTGTCGTCAAGACTGATGATGGCTCTGCGCTCACGCCGGATATGCGCTTAATGGTGATGGCGCGACGGACAGACAGCGCTTCATCCGGTGGTGGAATGATGGGCGGCGCAATGTCGACACAGGTTGATCCGAGCGGAAAATTTCAAATTGAAAAATTAGTGCCGGGCACTTACGACATTACTGTTCAGGCAATGGGCGGAGGAGGCGGATTTGGCGGCGGCAGACCACAGGGTGGACAAGGTGGACAAGGCGGCGGACAGGTTGGCATAGGCGGTGGGCGTGGGGCAATGTCGGCGGCGGCTAAACAATCTGTCACAGTCGGCAGCGGGACAACACAGGATGTAGTGTTAACGCTCAATGTTGCAGCTTTGACGGCTCCGAGTACACAGGGATCAGGGCAGGGAACAGGTCGTCAAAATCAGGGCGCAGGCGGACAAAATCCAAATCCCGGCAATCAGCCAGGTGGAAGAGGGAGGCGACCTTGAGAATCAGACTTTGCTTTACTTTTTTGTGCCTCACCAGCATTTTTTTTCAGGCTGCCATTGGTCAGGCTAACACCTCAACGACAACCAAAACCGCTGCTCCAAAAGCAGAACTGAAAGCTGATGAAAGCACCAGCCCAACTTATGGCTCAATCTCCGGGCGCGTGATGAGCGAAGATGGCCCGTTGCCATTTGTCCAGGTGTCAGTTTTTCCGGTCAGCAATCGCAATCGCGGCAATACGTTTCGGACCACAACGACCGACGCCGAAGGCAATTTTAAAATTGATGGCTTACAGGCGCTGGCGTGGAATTTGCTCCCTTCTGCCCGCGGCTACATTGTTCAAGCAAGCGATGATGAATCAACTTTGCCGTTTCATCGGATCGGGGATCAGGTCACGGTTCGGATGCTGAAAGGTGGCGTGATTACGGGTCGTGTGTTGAGCGCGGCAGGTGAGCCAATCATTGCGGTGTCGGTTTCGGCACAAATGGTGCGTGATCCACAGGGACAGCCTGCCAGCAGTTTATCCGGCGGCGGGATTTTTCAAACGGATGATCGCGGCGTCTATCGCATCTATGGCTTGTCACCCGGCAATTATGTGGTCGAAGCAGGGCGGACAGGCGGCGGTTTTGGCGGCGGTCCGCGCCAGAGTCTTTATGACGGTGATGCGCCAACTTATTTTCCCTCTGCGACACGTGACACAGCCGTTGAAGTATCAGTCGGCAATGGAGCCGAGGCCAACGGCATTGATATTCAGTATCGCGGCGATAAGGGCTTTGCGATCAGCGGAAAAATTACCGGAGTAGTTGCTGAGACCAACAGCGGCAGAGGTGGTTTTGGTGGCCCTGGCGGCGGTGGAATTGCCGTCACGTTATCGCACGCCGCGACGGGCACATTTATCAATCGAACTTTTGTGCAGTCGCGTGATGGAAATAATTCTTATTCAATGTACGGCGTTCCGAATGGCGAATATGAAGTCATCGCGCAACGAAATTCGGTGGGCGATAATGATGCGGCCTCGGCTCCCCGAAAAATTATAGTGAGCGGCAGAAATGCAACGGGGATGGATTTGGTGTTGCTGCCATTGGCCTCAATCACGGCTCGTTTGCAAATTGAAAACGAAAACAATGCGCTTAAATGTGAAGTCAAACGGAAGGCTTCCTTCACGGAGCAGCTTTTTTCGCTGCATCCCGAAGAAGCGAAAAAAAATATCTCCGTATCATCACAACGGCGCAGCTTGCTGGACGGGACGCGACCCATTGCCCCGGAAAATACCGGCGTTATGGCTTTTCAGCAACTCAGTCCGGGACGTTATCATTTAGTGCCACAACTTCTGGATGACAACTGGTATGTGCGTTCGCTTGCTCTGCCTGGCGTAACTGTCAAAGCCACCGCCAAAGCTTCGGCCAAAACCACTTTGCTGGATGTCGGACGCAATGGTATCGGGATCAAATCAGGCAACAAAATTACCGGGCTGGTGGTTAAGGTTTCCGAAGGCGCGGCAATGCTCAAAGGGAAAATCAAAGCCGAAGATGATGCTCCTCTGCATCCGCAATTGCATGTTTATTTAGTCCCGGTAGAGAAAGAAAAAAATGATGATGCGTTGCGTTACGTCGAAGGCTCAATCAGCCCCAACGGCAGCTTCACCATGAAAAATTTGGCACCGGGAAAATACTGGCTTTTGACACGCGTAGAAACAGATGAAGCGAATATTTTATGGAATGCCGTTGAGCGTGCAAAATTGCGCCACGAAGCTGAGCTTGCCAATACAGTAATTGAATTGCAGTCCTGCCAGCGCTTACTGAATTACGAATTACGCTTAAAGAAAAAGTAGCATTTTCGTAACTGAGGAGGTCCTGGGTCTTTGGATTTTGGACTTGGGACTTCTGCCCGAATGATTAGCCTCCGGTCATAGTCACACAAAAGTTAAGCTGCTGGTCAAGGTGAATATTTGCCAAAAAACAAAGAGCAAAAGCCAAAGACCTCAGCACTTACTAAAAAAGTAAAATTATGAAAAACGTCCTGCTGTCAGTTCGGAATTTAATTGGAGTAGTACTAATTGGTTCGCTGAGTATTGTTTGCCTGATTAGCTATCAGGCCAATCGCCTTCCCTTCTCCAATACCAATAAAGCAGCAGAAACCGCGCTCAAATCCGCCGATCATTTAGCGGGCTATGAATCTTTTGGAAAATTACCTTTAAGCTTTGAAGCCAATCAGGGGCAAACTGATGAACAGGTAAAATTCCTCGCGCGCGGTAATGGCTACAATCTTTTTTTGACGCCCACAGAAGCCGTGCTGAAACTGAGCCAGCCTCAGCAGAGTTCCGCCAGCGAGGCAAAATCTGTCACCAAAACTGATATCATCAGAATGAAATTGCAGGGCGCAAATCCCAATGCGAAAATTGCTGGCGTTGATGAATTAGCAGGCAAAAGCAATTACTTCGTCGGTCACGATACGCAAAAATGGCGCAGCGCTGTGACGCGCTTTGCCAAAGTAAAATATCAGGCAGTTTATCCGGGCATTGACCTGGTTTATTACGGTCAGCAACGCCAGCTTGAATATGACTGGATCGTCGCTCCGCGTGCAAACGTAGACCAGATCAGATTATCGTTTGCAGGTGTCAGCCAGATGCAGGTTGATCCAGGCGGCGATTTAATCCTGCAAACAACGGGCGGCGAAGTGCGGCAGCATAAACCGGTAATTTATCAGGAAGCTGAGGGCGAAAAGCAATTTATCGAAGGCCGCTATGTGATGAAGGGAAGCCGGGAGGTTGGATTTGAGTTGGCAGCCTATGACGCGACCAGAGCGGTTGTGATTGATCCGGTGCTAAGTTACTCGACTTATTTCGGTGGCAATGGGACAGAGTTTTTGGACCCTGGAATTGCGCTGGATAAAACCGGCAATATCTATCTTGCCGGACGCACGGTCTCCGTAGATTTTCCGACGCAAAATGCTTTTCAGCCTGGCTATGGCGGAACAGGGTCTGATGGCGTTGGCGATGTGGTGGTGACGAAATTCAGTGCCGATGGTGCGACGCTGCTTTACTCCACCTATCTGGGTGGGAGCGGCGATGATGAAGCGTATTCGCTGGCGGTTGGCGCGGACGGCAGCGTCTATGTCGCAGGTGACACTTCCTCGACAAATTTCCCTTTGAAAAACCCTTTCCAGGCCAGTTTCAGCACTGCCGGACTGATAGACCCTTATCATGCGTTTGTTGCAAAACTGACGCCGGAAGGTTCGGCGCTGGTTTATTCCACGTATCTGGGTGGAACGGACGATACTGATACGGCCAACAGCGTCGCGGTGGATGCTGCGGGTAACGCCTACATCACTGGTTATACGAATTCAGTAGATTTTCCGGTCACCAATGCCATTCAACCAAATTATCAGGGAGGAGGAGTTGATGCTTTTATCGCCAAGTTAAATCCGGCGGGATCCGCCCTGCTTTTCTCGACTTTCCTTGGCGGCAATTCAACCGAGGACGCCACGGATATTGCCGTGGATAACACTGGCGTGTACGTCGCCGGCCTGACCAGCTCAACAAATTTTCCCTTACGAAACGCGGTGCAATCTTTTTATAGCGGAACGGGCGTTGATGGGTTCGGAGATGGTTTTGTGACGAAATTAACGACCGATGGTTCAGCCGTTGTTTTCTCGACTTACCTCGGCGGGAGTGGCGATGATGAGATATTTTCCCTCGCGGTTGGTCCCGATGGCAGTGTGTATGTGACCGGCGATACTTCTTCGCTCAACTTCCCACTCAAAAATCCTCTGCAATCAAGCTTCAGCACCATCTTTTCAGACTCTTATCATGTCTTTGTTACCAGACTGATTCCTGATGGTTCCGCGCTGGTTTACTCCACCTATTTAGGCGGGCGCGGGTATGAAGATTATGGCGCTGGCATTGCCGTGGACATCGTGGGCAACGCCTATGTAACAGGTTCGACCAACTCATCCAACTTTCCCGTAGCCAACGCGCTACAATCGGTATTTAACGGACTCGGGCCTGATGAAATTGGAGATGCTTTTGTCGCCAAAATAAATTCGTCAGGTTCGACCCTCGTCTACTCCAGCTTTCTGGGCGGAAGCCTCGATGAAATTGGGAATCACATCAGGGTTGATGCACTCGGCAATGCTTACATTATCGGAGTCACGGATTCGTCAAATTTTCCCACGCAATCGCCGTATCAATCTTCCCTGCGCGGCAACACTGATTTCTTTATCACGAAAATCGGTTCTGATGCTGTGACCGTTTCCGGCGCAAGTTTTATTCCGACCGCGATTGCCAGCAAAGCAATAGTCTCGGTTTTCGGGCCTTTTCTGGCGACTGCCTCTGCGCCTGCTACATCCATTCCATTGCCCACTACTTTGGCTGGGACGACCGTTAAAATTACGGATAGTGCGGGGACAGAACGATTAGCGCCGCTTTATTACGTCTCGCCGAATCAGGTGAATTATCAAATTCCTGATGGCACTGTTCCCGGTCCGGCGGCGGTGCTGGTGACCAGCAGTGACGGGCGGATTTCAACCGGAGTAATGCAGGTAAATACCGTTGCCACAAATGTTTTTACGCTTAATCAAAGCGGCACAGGACCAGCCGCCGCCCTTGATGCCATTACTTTTACCGGAGCGCCATTTTCCGCCACGCGTGCCAATGGTCAACCCAACATCATCGCGCTTTATGCCACCGGATTAGGAGCCGATGTCACAGATGTTGATGGCGATGCCAGCGCCAGCACACAGGCCACGATTGCGGGCAGTCCCATGACAGTTTTGTATGCCGGTCGTGCTCCGGGCTATGTAGGGCTGAATCAATTTAATTTATTATTGCCAGTGGGAATCAAGGCCGGAACCTATACCATCATTGTTTCGCGCAATGGCGTCGCCAGCAACACCTCAACCATCACGATCAAGTAACCGACGGACAATTGTCCACCTGTTGCTCATCTGCGCCAGACGCTGTATCTTAGCTTTCCAACTCAATAGAGTAGTGACTCCTCTCGAAATATAAGCTATGACAGATGAACAGCGGCGCGGTCACGCAATGTCGCAATTGCGAGCGGCACGCGAACTTTACAGCGAAAACGGAAACAACATATATCTGGCGGTGATTGACGCTCATTTAAAAACCATTGCCGATGTGGATGAGCGGCGTCGTATCGCCCAGGAACGCCGTGCCGCATTACTCGAAGAACTACGTTTACGCGAAGAAGGAAAACTCGGGCGCGGCGATGTGAATGTGCTGGCGCAGAACGATTAACGTAAAAAGAGAAGGGCGGAAGAAGGAAAGAAGATGTCTTTGCTTTTACCTGATCTATCTCACGATGATGGCTCTGCCTCATTGCTTGGACAAGTAACAGCCGCATCGCTACCCCTCATTTAAACCCGCCAAATAACCAGGCAAACAAAAGTTTTC
>JANMKB010000047.1:0-20274 GCA_031371805.1 Blastocatellia bacterium
ATTCAGCACAGATTCAATTTCGACATTGCCCCGCGAAGTCGAATTGCCGACGACTACGACATCAGGCGCAGGCTCTAAATTCTGCTTGTCGAAACCAACAAAAGTGTCAATGCCGAGCTTGATTAACTCATCCGACATCGGCGGATAAAATGCTTTGTCCGAACCCGTGACACGATGTCCCTGCGCCTTAAGCATCCCTGCCAGCGAAGCCATCGCCGTGCCACACACCCCAATTAAATGATAATGACGTTGATTCATCACTTGAAGTAAATTGCCAAACCTTTCAGGAAAATAATTGCCAAATCAAAGTTGGATTATAAGGTGGTCAGTGGCTGGTGGCTAGTGGTCAATTTGATTTGGACAGTTATCTCTATTAGATTGTTGCTGAGGTTACGATGCAACAGAAAGACCGCCGACAATTCATCGAAGCCATGCTGGCGCTTCCAGCCTTGCCGTTGCTTGCCCAGGCCGAAGACAAAATCACTCCGGTAATTTTGCGTGGGCGGGTAGTCAATCTTGCCGATGAGTTTGCGCTCCGTCATCAGATCACATTGGAAACCGCGCAGCGTGGCGTGATTTACTGCGTCAAAACTGCTGACGGCAAACTTTACCCGTTTCTGCCGACCGATACCGCCGCCGCGATTTATGATGACGAACGTTTTCGCCAGCGCGAATTACAAGTCACGGTGCGCGCCTTTCCCGATTTCCAGTTTATCGAAGTTATCAAATTGCAATCCGTCAAATGGGGCAGAATTTTCGATCTCTTCTATTTTTGCGTCGTCTGCAATATTTCCACGCATAAACCCGGCCCGTGCGAATGCTGCCAGGACCCGATGGTTTTTCACGAAGAACCAGCCAGAGACAATTGAAGATTTGCACACGTATTTGAAATCTAAGAGTTTCGGAGTTGGCTGAAAAGCCAGGCTTTGGCGAAATCCCAATCACGTTTGAGGGTGGCAAGGGAGATGCCCAGCACTTCTGCCGTTTCTTTTTCGAGCAGTCCCGCAAAGAAACGTAGCTCAATGATCTGGCTGGCACGTGGCGCGATCACTTCCAGTTGGCACAGGGCTTCATCCAACGCGACCAAATCCTCATTCTCCTCGACCGACTCTCCCGTGATTTCTTCCAGCGCTAATTTGATTGTCCCGCCGAACCGTTTTGCCGCTTGTCCCTGCCGCGCATAATCCACCAGCACCCGCCGCATCTGCCGCGCAGCAATGGCGAAAAAATGCGCCCGGTCGCGCCACGCAAAATCGGACTCACCTGAGAAAAGCCGCAGGTAGGCTTCATGCACCAGCGCCGTTGCCTGCAACGTATGGTCGGCGCGTTCCTGTTGCAGATAATATTGCGCCAGTTGCCGCAGTTCCTGATAAATGATCAGGATCAATTGCTGCGAAGCGTCCTGATTGCCGCTGTGATATTCGGCCAGGAGAAGCGTGAATTCTTTGGGGTTAGCGATTGACATATGAAATGAAGAATATGTTTTCTTTGCGCTCTTTGGTCGCTTTTATTTACCATCCTGCCCGACAGCATTCGGCAAAGCTGCATCCCAGAAATAAACCTCACCTGCCACGCTGCCGCTGATTAGTTGCGCCATATTAGGCGTGAAGGTAAGGAAGATTACACTCTCTTTGTGCCTGGTCAGTGCCATCATCAACTGCCCGGTTATAACATCCCAAAGGCGAATAACACCATCATCACTGCCCGTCGCCAGGCGCTTTCCATCAGGTGAAAACGTGAGTGCAGTAATATAGCCATCTATGCCAGTTAAAGAAACGACTGCCTGGCCTGTTGCAACCTGCCAGAGTTTTACCACTCCATCCGATCCGCCACTGGCCAGCACCTTCCCATCAGCGGAGAACCCCAAACTGAAGACGGGATTGTTTTGAGCGGGCAGCGAGAGGAGTTCTTTCCCGGACTTTACATCCCAAATTTTAATGACGTTATCAGCGCCACCTGTGGCAACAAGGTCTTGCGTGGGTGACACCGCCAGAGCGGCAATCATCCCAAGGTGTCCTTGATAGGTCTGAAGCAGCTGACCTGTCGCCACATCCCACAACTTTGCCGTATGGTCGTCACTACCAGTAAAGACAGTCTGACCGGAAGGTGAGAAGCAAATAGCAGTAATTTCTTTCGTATGGCCGCTCAGCTTTATGAGCGCACTGCCGGTGGTTCCATTCCAGAGTCGAACGTTTGTGTCACTGCTGCCGGTGGCCACAATTTTCCCATCGGGAGCAAACGCGCCGGTCGAAATAATTGAAGCATGACCAGGTAAGGAAACAACCGAGGATACCTGGGCAGGATCAACCAAATAACCTAATCCTCTGGCCCCAATCGCCAGATATTTTTTGCCGTACGGAGAAAAAGCCAGGGGCGAAAATGGTTTGATCCCGATAAGGTGGTATGCGCGCTGAAGCGCTTGCCTGACATCCCAAAATTTCACCGTGTGGTCAATGCTGGTAGAAACAATGGTGCTGCTATCTGGCGAAAAATTGACACCAGTAATTTGGTTTAAGTGACCTTTGAGGGTAGCGAGAATTCGGCCCTGAACAGGCTCCCAAAGTTTGACAGTGCGATCCTCACTGGCAGTAGCCAACATTTTTCCATCGGGTGCAAAAGCAAGCGCAGTAATAATTCCACCATGACCAGAAAGACTGGCCCGCAGGCGAGACGATTGCACGTCATACATCTGTACGTTGGAGTCCGTTCCCGCGAGGGCAAGTAACTTGCCGTCAGGAGAAATAGCGACGGCGCGGATACTGCTCGGCCCCTGCTGCAAAAAGGTGGAAAGGAGGATGCCCGTGTGCGCACTCCATAATTTAACTGGCACCTGGTCGCCACCTGTTATTACCTGCCTGCCATCGGGAGAAAACGCGATGGTTCGAACCAAATTGCCGTGCGCCTGGGTGATCGTTTGTACTTGCCCCGTTTGCCAATCCCATAACTTCCAACTGTTGTCATCGCTGCACGAGGCCAGCACTTTGCCATCCGGGGAAAAAGCAACGCCAAAAACGCGCTCACTATGTCCCATCAGTGTCCGGCATAACTGATGGGTTTTGACTTCCCAAATTTTAATCGTCCTATCACCGGAACAAGAGGCGAGATAATTCCCATCCCGGGAAAAAGCGACACACTGAACCAATTCCGTATGCCCCGCGAGTTGCGCTAACTCGTTTCCATTCTCTGCATCCCATAAGCGAATGAGATGGTCATCACTGGCAGAGGCCAGGATTTTCCCATCCGGCGAAAACACTGCATTCCAGACTGCCGCAGGATGCGAGAGTGTGTGGGTGTTTCCATTCTGATGATACAGATTCCACAGGTAATACCATTCAAATCCTCGCAGGTCTTCCGTATCTTGTGCGGGAAAATTTTTTGGCAACCACTCGCGTTCCACCAATTCGCGCAAACGGGTCAGATTCGCCGATTCCCAGGCCTGAACAGCGAGGTTCATCTGTGAAGCATAAAGCAGACGACGATTACTGCGTGCCTGCGCTCGTGCCGCCCGCGCCTGCCAAGCGGTCAGCAGCAGCCCGCCCATCAATAGCAAGATAAACAGTGCGGTCGCCGCCACACCGAAGCGATGCCGCCGCACAAACTTGCCAACCCGATAGCCGAGCGTATCCTTGCGCGCCAGCACCGCTTCGCCCGCCAGATACCGCCGCAGGTCTTCACTCAACTGTTCGACCGAACCATAGCGTTGCCGCGCCTCTTTGCGCAGCGCCATGAGGACGATGTTGTCCAAGTCGCCACGCAAAGCCGTGGCTGGTGGTCGGTGGTCGCTGGTCGCTGGTCGGTGATTGGCACGTTCCGCGTTCCGCGTTCCGCCTTCTGACTTCTGACTTCTGCTCGGCGCTGTCAGTTCCTGTTCACAGATCACGCGCTCAATTTCCGGCAACGAGCGACTTTTGAACTGATACGGGCGCTGTCCGGTCAATAGCTCATACAGCACGACGCCCAACGAATACACATCGCTCGCGGTGGTAATCGCTTCGCCGCGCACCTGTTCCGGGCTGGCATATTCCGGCGTCATCAATTGCAGCCCTGTACGCGTGGCGGCGGAATCGTCAGGACTCAAATCCGGGTTGAGCAACTTGGCAATGCCGAAGTCGAGCAGCTTCACTGTCCCGGCTTCCGTCACCAGAATATTGCTGGGCTTGAGATCACGATGCACGACGAGATTCTGATGCGCATACTGAACAGCGGCGCAGACCGTGCGAAAGAGTTGTAAGCGTTCGTTAATCCCAAGCTGATGCGCGGCGCAGTAAGCCGTGATGGACTGCCCTTCGATATATTCCAGCACGACATAAGGCCAGCTCTCTTCCGTCGCCCCGCCATCCAGCATCCGCGCAATGTTCGGGTGTTCCAGATTCGCCAGAATCTGCCGCTCCTGTCGAAAGCGCCGCAGCACTTCGCCGCTCTCCGGCCCCGGCCACACCAGCTTGATGGCAACTTGTTTTTGATACGCATCATCGGCACGAGTCGCCAGCCAGACTACGCCCATCCCGCCGCGCCCGATTTCACGCAACGTCTGATACGGCCCAATGCGACGACCTGCCGTAGTGATTTCAGGAATTGGATCAGGCAAATTGACGAGCGAGAAAGCGGCAGGTCGTTCGATAAAATTTCCTGCCTGCCCAAATGCCGCGAGCAGTTTGTTGACCTCGGCACACACCTTCACATCACCGTGCGCCGCTGCCAGAAAAGCTGGGCGCGCCGCCGGTTCCATTTCTTTCGCCGCATCAAAGAGGTCTCTGATCTGTTGCCAGTATTCAGGCGTCATTGGCTTCCTCTATCAATAAGCTGAGTGGCTTCCAATCCAAATCAACAGGGTAAGGAATATGCCCAAAAGCGAGATTTATCAAGGGCTGGCGCGTGGCGCAGCAACTACCAAAATAGTTTTGCCGCCCAGAGCAGAAAGCCAGGCGAAAAAATATTTCGCTTTGCGTGAGCCTTTTTGTCACGTTTTCTCGCTATCTGGGATGAACAAATAAATTTGGTGATCCGAACGCAGGGCGACACTTACAAAAAGTGTCATAAGCCGCAAACATTTCTTTCTGCTGAACTATTAGACTGTCATCGTTCGACCAATCAGGCGGTATCACAAGAGCGAGGAACTTATGGGTAAACTATCACTTTTGATATTTGGTTTTGGGGTCATACCTTTTCAGGTAGCTGGAATGATCGCGTTTTTTTTCGGCCTTGAACATAGCAGCTTGAAACGCGCGCAAAAGCTTGGCAGGGTAACCCCCACTTTAGCATTTTTCGTTACCCTCATTATTTTTATACTCTGCGGGGACGGAAGATCGGTCATCCTACTTTGCATCTTCTTATTCCCCTTCCTTATCGCAGTTGTTGTTGCCAATGTAGTCTGCGCCCTTGTAATAACTTCCCTGCTGGCGGGGTTATGCGAAGACGAACTTCCCAGCCAGACGCAGCAGCAGCAGCACGTAGCGCCTCGGGTTGTCGCGTGGTACAAGCCCGAACAATGGGAGCAATTGCGTAATACTGCAGCCGATCCTGATCGTGTCCCGACGACTTTTGAAGAGTGGCATGTTAATGCAAAACGACGCGACGCAGAACTTGCGGCTGAAGGCTTTTCGGTTGAAAAAGTTTTTGTGGACATCCCCACGATGCTGAACTGGCTTCGAGCACAGGGCAGAAAGAACACCACCGAAGATCGGCTCGCCTTTGCATACTTTCATCATCAGCAGATGACGTAACCCAGGCAAGGGTCTTTACGCAGGCTCGCAAGACGGTAAGTAAATATGCGCTGTGAACAAATCATAACCAGCCTCTTTATTACTGGATGTTTGCTTATCCCAGGCTCAACAGCGGGCTTAAATGCGCAGACAGCCGGGCGGGCGCAAAAGCAGCAGGTTCGGATATATCTGAGTTCAGACAAAGCGCAATGGTCAGATAACAGCTATAACCTTGTCCCTGTTTATCGCGTTGTGAAAGCGGAAAGTGCGCTCCGTGCAGCCCTTGAAATGCTGCTTACAGGCCCAACTGAAAAAGAAACTGCTCAGGGGTTAACGGCTCCCTATACGCAGCGTTTGAAAATCAGCAGAATTCAAATCAAAGAGAAGTTAGTCAGGCTGGTTTTGGTCTCAACGTGTGCTGACTGCCTGCGCTGGGGCGGTGAATTAGCCCCCGATATATTCAGAGAAGCAATAAAACTTACGATGAAACAATTCACTGGCAGAAAGAAAATTTCTATCTGCCTTGATGGCTACTCGGACTTTGGCGATTTAGGTGACGGGCCAAAAAAGAAATGCAGATGAGTTAGCCGAGTAAAAACCAATCCGTGCCTAACGAAATGTCAGGCACATTTCCAGGCCAAATGGCCGAGAGAGAACTACACAATGAACACCGAAACACAAAAACCATCCGCCCAGGATAGCTACTACTTAAACACCGAAGCGCATAAACCATCCGCCGCTTTTCTGGGGGCCGCCTGGGTCGCCCTCGTGGTTGGTATGGGAGCTTACTTAATCGGACTCTGGAATGCTTCCATGCAACTGAATGAAAAGGGCTACTATTTCACGGTCCTGATGTATGGCTTGTTTGCCGCCGTCTCGGTGCAAAAAAGCGTGCGCGATAAAGCCGAGCGGATTCCTGTCACACCGATTTATTATGGCATGTGCTGGTTCTCAACGCTGCTGACGCTCCTGCTGTTAACGGTGGGATTGATTAACGCGACGATCACGCTGAGCGAAAAAGGCTTCTTTGCCATGTCGTTTGTCCTGAGCTTGTTTGCGGCCATCGCCGTGCAAAAGAACACGCGGGATACTGCAACCCGCTGAGCGAACAAACAACTCAGAGTTGACTCATCTTGCAACCCGACTGTCCGCACACTCCTATCGTTTGGCAGTGGCGGTGGGCAGTCGGGCGAATGATCAACTTTGGCTCATATCACTTGCTTACAGGAACGTCCATTTTATCCGCTGCGGCGGTGAGGGAGCAAAAGTTATGAATAATTTTCGCATCAATCAGCCGTTTGATATGGCTCTAAGGTTAGTGCTTGCCCTTTGTGCATCGCTCTTTGTTCACACTACTTTTGCGAACTCAGGCCGATACACTCCGGGCAATCAGGTAACGTATGACAAACTGTTTGTTTTCATACATTCAGCCACAGGTTTTCCCTTTTCCATGTTTCCAGCATTGGGCGGGGCCGACAAAACCAAATGGGTAGACGACGAGTTAATCAACCGCGAAGAATTGCGGCACACCAGCATGTTCCTACAAGGGCAAATTGCAATTCGTGCAGCCAGCGATCCGGCCAGTGTGGTTGAATTAGAGCAGCTCTTGCAGGCAGCAAATTTTCTCCAGAAAAATTTTGTCAGAATCGCCACCGCCTTCGATGCCAAAGGAAGCGCAGCCATCAGCACCGAAGACATCGAAATATTTTTCGCTCAACAGAAGGAAAAATATCGGGGCAATCCAAATTAGTAAGGTGGCATGAACACCTGTGATTGTCACTCCCTGCCACTCGCACTACTGACTCAGTGTTCCAAATTTGCAAGCTTCGCCGCTTACAATAGTATTCACTTAAGTTGATTCCATCCGTGGGTTCAAGCTAAAGTTTGCCGAATATTTTCAGGACAGGAAACAAAATAATGAATAAAGTTCGCTGGGGTTTGATCGGTTGCGGCGATATTTCACAAAAGCGCGTCGCGCCGGCTTTACAGGCTTTGCCAAATGTTGATTTCGTCGCGGTGGCTCGCGCCAACTTTGCCTTAGCCGAAGAATTCGCCCTAAAATTTGGAGCGCGGAAATGGTTCGAAAGCTGGCAGGAATTATTGGCTGATCCTGAAATTGATGCGGTCTACATTGCTACGCCGGTGCATTTGCATGCGGCGCAAACCATTGCGGCGGCAGAAGCTGGTAAGCATGTTTTATGTGAAAAACCGCTGGCGCTCAACGTGCAGGAATGTGACCGCATGATCGCGGCTTGCAAGGCTCATCAGGTGAAATTCGGCGTCGCTTATTATCGTCATTTCTATCCGGTCATTGCCCGCATTAAGGAGGTCATCGCCGCAGGTGAAATTGGGCAACCGATCATCGCGCAGGTCAATGCGTTCGAGTGGAACGATATGCCGCCCGACAATCCGCGCTACTGGTTTTTCACCAGAGAGAAATCCGGGGGCGGGCCAATGATGGATTTTGGCTGTCATCGCATCGAAGTTTTGATGAATATTTTCGGGCGCATCAATCACGTTCAGGCGTTCACCGACAACCTGTTGCACAACCGCGAAGTCGAAGATACCAGTGCCGCGTTTTTCAAATTTGAGGCCGGGATGAGAGCTACTTTGACCGTGACGCACGCAGCCTTTGAAGGTCAGGATACGCTGGATATTTTCGGTTCATTGGGATCATTGCGCGTGGCAGGTTTAAATCGTGGTGATCTGACGATCAAATCTGCCCAGGGTGAACGCATCGAATTTCACCCGCCACACGAAAATATTCAACTGCCTTCGATTGCAGATTTTACCCAAGCTGTACTTGATGATCGTGACCCAAAAGTTACAGGTGAGATTGGACGCGAAGTAGCGCGGATTGAAGCAAAAATTTATGGCATTGAATAGCAAATTTTATCAATCTCAATTCAATAAAGCGGCAGTTTCATTGTGACCGAATTGCCATGCATTGCGACGATCTCAAAGCCAAGTCGTTGATACAAACGCAACGCCTGATTATCAAGCGAAACGCTCAATGAAATTGCCGCATAATGAGGACGCACTGTCGCCATTAATTCCTGCATCAACCTTGTGCCAAGCCCCTGACCGCGATAGTCAGGCAACATTGCAATACTCAACTCCGGCGTCTGGTCATCCACATAACCATAGGCTTTGATTTGTCGCAGCCAGACCGCGCCAATCGGCTTCTCATCTTCCAGGGCTATCATCCCAACATCATCAGGCTGTCCCCACTCACGCACGTACTGGCTGAGTTCCGGTTGCTGGACAATTTCACGCGGCAATGGCGGCTCGCCTTCCGGCACGTACAAAGCCTGATACAGCATCTCCCACAAAAAAGGTTCATCAGATTTTTGGCTGGCGCGAACGGTGATCTTCATTTGAATCCCAGACGTTTCGCAATAATGTTGTCTACCATGCGTTTTGGCAATAATTGCGGGATCGTCCAGTTTTTCAAGCGTTGCGGAACAATGGCATACCGCACTTTTGGCTTCGCGGTGGTCAACACATGCAACACCAGGTCACCTAATTTTTCAGCGGGCAAGCCATTCTTTCCTGAGTCGGTCATATACTTGCGGAATTTCCCCAGGATGGAACCGTAATCCGTTTTCTCGAAAGCAGAAATATCCATTTCATTCGCCTTGTCCCAAATCGGAGTCGAGATCGCGCCGGGGCCAATAATAATCACATCAATTCCGTACAGCATTAGTTCGCGGCGCAGGCTTTCTGACAGCCCTTCCAACGCGTGTTTTGAAGCGGCATACGCGCCAACGAAAGGTGCGCCGTTCCTGCCTCCGACTGAACTCATATTGAGAATTCTTCCCGGCTTCCCCTGCAAGCTGCGATCTGATCCGAGCAAGGGAGTGAACGCCTGAATCGCAATTAATTGCCCCGTCACATTGACTTCCAATTGCTGACGAAAATCCTGAATCGGCTGATGAATCAGCGGGCCAGGCAGAGCGATTCCAGCATTGTTCACAAGCCCATCAAGCGTTTGTCCATTTAATTTTTGGCGGACAAAGTTTGCCGCATCGTGAACAGCCTTTTCATCCGTCACGTCAAAGACCAATGGCGTAAAGGCTGTGCCAAATTCTGACGCCAGACGCTCGCCATCTTCAGCTTTGCGGACACTGCCAAAGACGTGGAAACCATTGGTTGTAAGTGTTTTGGCAATGGCGTAACCAATACCAGTTGAGACTCCGGTGACGACGATGTTTTTCATAAATTTTGAGGTACGGCAGACGGCTCGTCTGCCGATGTTTTATCATCCTGTAAATCTTGTCAATCCTGTCCAAATATTTCTTCCAATAAATTATTTTGTGGATAAGCGTGGCCCAAATGCTGGCGAAATCCTTCCGCAAAACTCACGCCGATTTCCGCCCCGCAATGTGCCGACCATTGGTGCATGGATTCAAGGTAATGATCCATTCCGTGTTGTTGCAACAACCAGTCGCGCTGACTGATGTGACAAGCTAACATCCTGGCTTTCGTTTCGATCACTTCAGAAATATCAAGATAAAAATTTGGTTTGATTGGCACACCAAAAATGTCTTTGCCTTCGATGGCATCGGTGTAATACAGGTGCGGAATTGCGGCAAGCGGAGGCGCCGGGCCATCCGCCTGCGTTTTCGCATTCGGCGCAGAAGCCGCAAAACACGCCGCCCGAACGATCAGCGATGTCTGTTCATGATCGGTCATATAATCCTGCGGCGAATGAGTGATGACCAGGATCGGATTGACCTGACGAATAATTTCCAGCGCTACCTGAATAGTTTGCTGTGAGAACACGACGAAGAAATCTTTCTGGTGGGCGCATTGATAACCTGCTCCCAGAATCACCGCCGATTGTTCTGCTTCGTTGTAGCGAATACGGGCGATTTCTTCATTTGGCAATTCTGCACTGCCGCCATCGCCTGCGGTCATCGTAGCGATATGAATTTGATAGCCCTGATTTTTCAGGCGTGCGAGTGTGCCAGCGCACAAAAACTCCGCATCATCAGGATGCGCCATAAAGGCAAGGATATTTTTGTTTTGTTCACTCATAGATATGCTTGAAGGGTAGCGACGTAGTACCAGTTCGCTACCGCTCGCCGTACTGCTTCGCCATCCGCCGATGCTCTTCCAGAAAATCAGCGGGATCATCCAGGCGCGTTTTGTTGCTCGCCGATTTTGCGCGTAACGATTTCTTTTCATCAAAAATTCGCGGATCAATCGGCAGGCAATTGTAAGCAGTAAAATCAGGCTTGTCGGTGAAGGCTTCGCGTAAATCAGCCGCCCCAAAATCGTATTGATTAAGCGGCGGCATTCCTAACAACAAATTAATTGTTTTGAAAATACTGGCAATGCTGGTGTGCGCACGCGTCGCATAGCCGCGCTTTGCATAAGGGCTGACGATCATCAACAAACTGCGATGCGCATCAATGCTGTCCAATCCACCCTGCGCGTCATCTTCGGTAATGATGATCACCATATTTTTCCAGTACGGTGTATGCGAAAGCATTTCGATGATGCGCCCCAGCGCCAGATCATTATCAGCAACAAAGCCGGAGCGATACGGATAACCATCTTCAGGGCGCTCGCTCGCAATGTGATCATTCGGCAAATAAATATTAATAAAATTTGGTAACGGTTCATTGCCTTCCAAATATTTTGCCTTGAAATCTTTTTGAAATTGCTGCCAGCGAAACGTATCCGAAACATTCATATTGAACGTCGGATAGTCCCGCGCAGTATTGTCAAATAAGGGCTGCGGCATTGGAAAGTTCACAGGCAAACGCGCTCCGGTTGGCTCGTAATCTTTTTCTTCTTCAATCCCGCCAAGCTCATAACCTTCGCCGTAATTGCGGAATTTAATATTCGAACGAAACAGACGTTCCCAGATTGAACCCGCTTCTAAATAATCTTCCGGCGCAAGTGCAGCGGCAGAACCAGCATACGTTAATCGTCCCGGCGAATTTGGAGTCAAACGAAAATCACGATGCCCGCCATAGCTCGCCGCCATGCTCGTTTCGACCCACGCGTTCGGATAAACGCCGACCAGCCAGCGATGCCCATCAGCGGAAACATCAGCATCCAGATAATAATTATCAGAGAAGGCAAATTGTCGTGCGAGCGCGTGATGATTGGGCGAAACGTTCACTTCACGCAAAGCAATTTTGTTGGCTTTATCAAAGACATTCGATTTTTCGCCCAGCGTTGTCAGCATTGGATCGGAATTCAATTTGCGCCCCGTCGAATCCTGCGCGATGTCGCCGAAGACCTGATCATATGTGCGATTTTCTTTCGTGATGAAAACGACGTATTTAATTTGCTCGCTGGGTTTGCCGTACTCGCTCGGCACGACGCTTTTTGCAGGTTCAGTAGTCGGCAAATCGAAGCCGTTATTTTTGCTGACCTGATCGGTGTCGGCAATTAATTCTTTATCGGCTGGAATTTTGACCACGGAGACAACGCCCTTTTGTAACGCGGCTACGGCTGAACCTTCCGGGCCGCGCTTAAAATTTGCGCCACCATTCGGGCCAGAGCCAAAGCCTTTCGCATTGGCGACGAATAAAGTTTTGCCGTCATTGCTGATGGCGAGTTCTGACGGGAACCATGCAGTTGGAATGTGCCCGAGAACTTTTAATTTTTTAACATCAACCACGGCCACTGCGTTGATTCCAGCTTCGGCCACATAGAGTCGTTTTTCGTCTTTGCTGAGCGTCATCCCGAACGGAATTTGTCCGCGTAGTCGCTTCAGCGTAATTTCCTGCTCGGTCGAAATCGCAATTCCCTGCCTGCGCCAACGAGTAATGAGTTCAGTGAAAATATTGAGATTTATTGTCGCGGAAACTTTACCGTTTGCAGTATCAACTACGGTCACGCTGTCATTGTTGGCGTTGCTGACGAAGATGCATTTTGATCCGGCGACAACTCCGCTGGGGCTGCTGCTGCCAATAACTTTTAAGCCGTTTGCAGTTTCGCCAATCAAGCGTCCGGTCCTGGTTTTTGTCAGCAATTTCAGGTCGCCACTTTCGCTAATTTCATAGCTCCAAACCGAAGCCGCGGCTTCATCATTTGGATCGCCGAGACCAGGAACCTGCTTGCCTTCGACAGTGATTCCGTGCCTGGATTCGGCAGAATTTTCAGCGAACGGTGGGAATGAAAGCCCTGTGGCTTTGGGATTATTTTTATCGTAGCCGTCAACGACAGAATATTTATAAACCCCTGCATTCGTCACAAACAATTTCTTTTCATCAGGAGAAAGTGCCAGCGAAAATGGTGCGCGACCGGTGGGCAAACTGCTCAAAACTTTTTGGGTTGCCGTCTCAATCACAGCCACTCGATAATTCGCCTGATCGAGTACAAATAAAAATTTGCCAGCACGCGTCAATTTCAATTCACCGAGAAAGCCGTTTTGAAATTTTTCATCGTTAAGCTTAATCGTCGCAATGCGCTTTTTTTCGAGCAAATCAAATACAAAAACAGCCCCCTGGTTGCCGCCCGAAGCGTAGAGCGTTCGATTGTCCGGCGCGACGCTCAGCCCCATAAACACTGTGCGAAATTCGTCATCGTCATCATCTTTGATTTTATTATTGCGATAGCGTTCACGATCCGCCTTGATTTGGTCAAGCTGCGGTGTATCGCTTTGCAAATTGGTGAGAATTGAAATTGCAAACGGTTCCGTCCCGTTACAAGAAGCCACCAGGATTTTTTGATCGGGGCTGAGCATCAAGCCGTAAGGATGCGCGGCGACAACTGTATGAATTCCACGCGGAGTCAACACGCGCCCATTCGGCAGCACAGTCGCATTCGGATGATTGCTCGCCAGACGTTCGCCAGCCGGGGCCGTCAAAGCTGCGAGATTTATTGTTCGCTGACGGATTGGAATTAAGAACAAAAGCAGAATGGCTAAATAAAAATAGTATTTTTTCATCAGTAATCATTCCAATCGGATAGGGGCATAAGAGAACCAAAAAGCTGGCAGGAAAATCTGCGGGGACAAAAGCAGCCACTTAGGTTTACGTGAATCTGCTGCCAGGTGAAAAACTCTCAGCCTGTTTTTCCTGCCCTCTTTTTCCTGCCAGCTTCTTATCCTTCCCAGTTCACTACCTGCCTAAAAACAAATCGCGTCCCTTCACCAGGTTAACAACTTTCCTATCTGCAATAGAACGCTTATTCATCCAAAATCCGCAATCAGGATGCACCCAGGTGATACGGCCTTCGCCCATAATTTTGGCCGCCGTTTCAATCCGCAGCGCCACCAATTCAGGGCTTTCGACCGTATTAACTTTGATGTCAATGACGCCAATTCCAAGCCCGATTTTTGGATCAAGTTCTTCCTTGAAATACTGTAATTCATCGTAGCCGCGAAACGCCATTTCGAGGACTACATGATCGCAGTGCAGGCGATTTAGAAAGCCGATCAGCTTAGCCCATTCGCCACGTTGAATGGATTGTCCGCCGTAATTTCCGAAGCACAAATGAACACCTTTTTCCTGCGCTTTCGTCGCCGCATCCAGCACTAAATTGATCGCCGCCGCTGCCCATTCGGCTTCATCGGGATGGCCGGTAATATTGGCTTCGTCAATTTGAATTACTTCAGGATCAAGCTCGGCGACCTGATTGGCGAGCGCATTCGCCAGTCCCAGCGCCAGATCAGCGTTGTTGCCGTAGTAATGATCCATCAGCGTTTTGCAGAGCATGTGCGGCCCTGTCAACGTAAATTTCATCGCGTGATTTGTGCAGGCACGCGCACGACGATAATCTGCGCCTAAACTTAATGTTCCTTCATTGATTGGCCCTTCGACGACTCCCGCCGGAGCCGCACGAAATCCCATTCCTTCCAGCTTACGAAATTCGACCAAATCACCCCGCGTGATTTCATTTCTGATGCCGCCCATCGGACGAAGAAAATATTCAATCATGCCGTTTGTATCGGGATGATTGATGTCCCAGCGATAAAGTTCGCCGTCGGCAACGACATCAATGCCCGCAAGTTCCTGCAACTTGAAAACAACCTGCGTTGCGTCAATCAAGGCCTGTTGGCTGGGCATACCAATCAGCCATTCGGGAACGGGATAAGAACCGACTACAGTAGTGCGAATTGATGATGTACTCACTAAATCCTCCAGAGTTGATGATAAATTTTGATGAGAAAAATACTGAAGGCAAGATACTGTAACAGGTGTTAAGAGTTCAAGCTTCAGCTTGTGTTTACCTTGCCAGAAACAAGAACTCTTGACGCCTGTGCACTCGTTATTTTTTCATGATGGCAGGTTTCAGCGTCCACGCCTGTAATTTCGCCAACTCCATAATTTTAGGAGCGTGAAAACCTTCGGGATGAATCACCCAATTGAAAATCTTCGGATCATCATCGGCGACGTATTTATCGGCGGTGAAGTTACCGTGCTTGATTTCAATGTATTCGGGCTTGGCTTCTTTTTTAAGAAGGATGTCAACAAATCCGCCAAGAGTCGCCAGGTAGTCTTGCGGAGAAATTGCTTCAGAGCCAATTAAAATCTCACTGGGAATTTGCAGATTGGTTCGGCAGGAATTATTTGTCTCTCGGACAATCTCCGCAAAGATTTCCCATTTTACTTTCGATAACTTTGCGGGTGAATTTTTCGATTCAAAACTTCGATTTGGGCCTCCCATCGGTAGCAATTTGACAGGCTCAAATTTGCCAGTTACGACATATTGAGATGCGGCTTCAGACAACAAGTAAAATAATTCAGCCGCCGAAAAACTAATCGTGCCAGGATGGTAAAAGGTAATTTCTTTCTGAACAAATTCTGCCAACCACTTGAAGTCAGTTTCATTAAATACAATATTCATAGAACGATCTCGATAAATCTGACCCAATTCATTCGCCGTCACATAACTCACTCCTGATTGCGCCTTGATAAATTTCACATATTCCTCAAAATCCCGAAATGCTTTTTCCGTCTCTTCCCTGCTTCGCATCTTCGGTAATTTCCAATCCTTACGTTCAGGATTCGCGCCTCGGCTAAAATTCACGGCATCCCAAAATTCCTGATGAATAAATTCGCAGGGATGATAATAAATGCTGATCGTGCCGCCGCCTTTGGCTTTTAGTTTTTCGTAGGCGGCTAAAAATTTAGCTTTGCCATTCGCCAGATTATTTTCACCAAATAACTCCATCCGCGCCACATTCGAACGCATCTTAAAAATATTCAGCATCCCGCCGTAATAAAATGGTTGATCGTCAATGCCGACGTGATTGGCTTCGTCAAGGTAGACGTTGATACCCATTTGTTTCAGCGCGGGATATGCTTGCGCGCCCCACGAACTGCCGGGTTGACCGTAGCAACTCGGCGTCTGACCAAAGATGCGTTGAATATCTTTTACGCCCTGCGATTCACGGGCGTAGAATTCTGCCACGCCTTCGTCCCAATCAGTATTTTGTAAATACTCCGCCGGCGTCGGATGCTGGCTATGCAAATTTGAGTGATAACCAATCTCATGTTTTTTCAGAGCAGCGATGACATCCTTGCGTCCACGCTGTTCCAGCACACGCGCCTTCTCGCCGACGACTTTGAAGGTAGCTTTGATGCCTAACCGCGTCAGCATTTCAGCCAATCTTTTCGCGGCATCATCACTCTCCGGCAAAATGTAATCTTCGGTGTCGAACCAGAGCGTCACGTAAATTGGCGGGGTTTGGGCGTTACCAGAAAAGGAAAAGAAGAAAACACTCAACGCGCAGAAATAAAAACTGCATTTCATTCGCTGTGAAAAATCCCTGCTCATAATCCTCCTCTGAACCTGAATAAGTAAACTGGAAAGTGCGAGAGTTAGTTAATTTAGGGCAGGGTTTATCAAAGGCTCCGGGCCGTAGATTTTAAAGATGTCCGGCATCGGTTTCAGCATCCTGCGCATTCGTTCACGATCATCATTTGTATGTTTGTTTTTCGGATCGCCGAGCATGCCGGAAAATCGCATCTGGCTATTATTGGCTACCATTTCGTCAAGGTCGGTGCGTGCTTTCAAGCCCAGAAATCTTTCGCCCTGATCGCGCTCGACTAAATAAACTTTGGCAACTTTTTCCTGCTGGCTCTCGCCATAAACAATCAATGTTTCCTGCCGCCGTGGATCATTCGAGGGGCGCGTTTTTATATCTTCCTCTTCTTTGTCGAGCATCACCATCCAGCCCGTAAAGACGACATAATATTCAACTGCCTGATGTACCATCATATTGCCGGCAATCGCCATGGAAAAACGCTCTTTGTCCTTGTCGTCTCTGACCTGCGTCCAGATTTTGAAGCCGCGTCCACGGACATCAAAACCAACCGCCGTGAGTGGCAAATCTCCATCTTTTCGCATTGCGCGTTTTGCTTCGATAAGGACCTGATCAAGATGTTTCACAATTGACCTCGTTACGCTGGTAAGCCTTTCGTAATGATGCGTTCCATCACTTCTGCAAATAAATCAATTTCCGGCAGCGTCGTGTAAACGTTCGGCGTGATGCGGATTCCATTGACTCCGCGATCATTCACAATCGGTGTCGTGATGATGCGATATTCATTTTGTAAATACGCACCGATTTTTGCAATGTCCATTCCTTCAATGTCCACATTTGCCAGGCCAACGGACATTTTCGGATCAAAGCTGGTGCGGAGCTTCACACCTTTTAATGGCTCTAATCGTTTGGCCCAGCGCTGAAAAAGATACCGCATCCGCGCTTCTTTCCGTTCGGCTCCGATGCCTTCATGAAACGTCAGCGCCTCGCCAATCGCCAGATAATTTCCGGAAGGATGCGTCCCGATTTGCTCAAACTTTCTGATGTTATTGTCGAGCGACTCATCGGCTCCGAACATCGGCCAAATCTGCCTGATTTTATTTTTGCGCATAAACAGCATGCCTGTCCCAACCGGAGCCAGCAACCATTTATGCAGGCTGACGCCGTAATAATCACAGTCCAGATCAGGTTGTTTTGTCGCCACATGAGCGAAGGCATGCGCGCCGTCCACAATGACTTCAATGCCGCGTTCGCGTCCCATCTGACAGATTTTTTTGACCGGGAAAATCTGTCCGGTCAGATTTGTCATGTGGCAAAAATGGATGACTTTTGTTTTTAGCGTGATCGCCTTTTCAAACAGTACAGCAAGTTCATCCAAAGATTTTGGCGGCGTCGGGAACTGAATTTTTTTGACGACAATGCCGTCGCGTCGTTCGCGTTGTCGCCACGTGCTGAGCATGCGCGGATAATCCTGCATCGTCGTCAACACTTCGTCACCAGCCTTTAAATCCAGCCCGAATTGTACGGTTTCCAAAGCTTCGCTGGCATTGCGCGTGAAGGCAATTTCTTCTGCCTCGCAGCCAAAATTCCGCGCCAATTTTTTCCTGACTGTTTCAAGCTGAGGATCAAGCACACGCCACATATTGAAGGCTGGCGCATGATTTGAGAATTGAATGTAGCGTTGCATCGCCGCCTGGACAATGCGCGGTGAAGGGCTGACGCCGCCATTGTTCAGGTTGATAACGCTGCGATCCAGATCAAACGCCTGTTGCACCTGGAACCAGAAATCTTCGTTTTGCGCGACCTCTTCGGGTGCGAGATGGTTGACGAATTTCGTCGCCGCAATTGCCGTTTCGATTCCCTTTTCGTTGAATTGCGCAACAGCAAATCCGGCGGCTCCGGCGGTTTTGAGGAAGTTTCTTCGTGTAAACATAATGTTTTCGTAGCACGGGCTGCCAGTCCGTAGCTGAAATGGGCAAAACTAAATTGCAGCGAAAATAACTAATTATGTCGTTCAGGTTCGCGGGCTGGCAACCCGCGATACGTCAGCAATCAAAACAATTTCCCGAAATATTGCGGCATGGCCTTCAACCACCATTCCCAATCGTGTTTGACATCATGCCCCCAAATATCCAGCCAGTGCGGAATCCCCTTGCTGTGCAAAATTCCTGACAAGCGCCGCGAACGGTCGGCATCTTCAAACGCGCCCTGACCGCTGAAAATAATAATTTGTCGCCCGCCGTGTTGCAAAATCGGTAAATGATAATCGTCAGCAAGCTTGGGCAGATAATCTACGGGGTTGTTGAAATAAACATCTTCGTCGTAATAACCATCCAGAAAATTGCGGATGTCGTAACTACCACTCAACAAAATTGCCCCGGCAAATAAATCGGGATGCTTGAAAAAAATATTGCCTGCCAGATACGCGCCTAAACTGATTCCAGTGACAAAGGGCTTGACGTTCTGATCGTTGCAATCGCGGCGAATCAGCGGCAAAACTTCCTGGGTGATGTATTCGTCATATTGTTTCAGCCACCAGACTTTTTCCTGTCCCGACGCCTGCCGATTCAGCAAAGCGCGATTGTTCACGCTGTTGACAGAATACAATTTCACTTTGCCGTCATTCACAAACGGGCTGACAGCATCAATCAGCCGAAAGCGTTCATACTCCAAAAAATCAGCTGCGGCGGTCGGCAGCATCAGCACGGGTTGCCCATAATGACCGTAGCGCACAAGCGGCATTTCCTGCTGTAAGCGTTCACTGTACCAACTCGTAATCTCACGTTGCATAGCTTCTCCCACGATAAAAAATATTGCGGCGTTAAGCTACCGAGTTTCTGCTTGTACGTCAATTGACCTGGCAAGGCGTAACCGCTAAGCTCGTGCCGGATAAAGCTGTCCCCCAACTTTAGGAAATTATGATGTTACGAAAATTATTGGTCAGCCTGCTGGTGTTTGCAATGATTGCCTCATTCGCTTTTGCACAAACGAAAAAGAAAATGAATCCGCTGGAAGAAATTTTTGGCGGCCTAAAAAACAATGGACTGAGCAATGAAAAAATTGTCTTCGGATTAAAAGAAGCGCTGAATATCGGCACGGGTAACGCAGTGACTGGCGTTGGGCGGTTGGAGGGATTTTCAAGGACGCGCTCATCAAAATTCTAATGCCGAAAAAATTGCAGACGATTGAGAAGGGCTTGCGACTGGTTGGTTATGGTCCAAAAGTTGATGAGTTTGTATTGAGCATGAATCGCGCCGCAGAAAAGGCTGCACCACAGGCCAAGACCATTTTTATTGGTGCAATCAAAGAAATGTCGTTTGATGATGCCCGCAAAATTTTGACCGGCGGAGACACGGCTGCAACAACATTTTTCAAGGAGAAAACGACCGCGAGATTATCAGCATCTTTTCAACCCGTGATTGCCAAAGCAATGAACGAAGTCGGCGCAACGAAACAATACAAAGATTTGGTCGGACGTTATCAAATGCTGCCGCTGGCAAAAAATCAGTCACTCGACATTGACGAATACATCACCGACAAAGCGATTGACGGTTTGTTTTATTATGTCGGCGAAGAAGAAAAGAAAATCCGCAAGAATCCGGCAGCGCGGGTGACACAAATCTTGAAAGACATTTTTGGACGCGTGGGAAAATAACTTCCCCCGGGTACGCAGGCATCCTGCCTGCTCTGTTTGCGAGCGCAGCAAAGCAAACATCGTGCGGTGGAAATCGATGACGAGAAAACCAGCGTGTGTGCGCGTGTGCAATCGCGCTCGCTCGCAGGCAGGATGCCTGCGTACCCAGGCTTTCTCAACACACCTTTCTCTACAACTTGCAC
>JANMKB010000081.1:0-4037 GCA_031371805.1 Blastocatellia bacterium
CTTATATCTTCATCCTGTACATCTTGTTAATCCTGTCTATATCCGCTTTATTCTGCATACCTGCTTAAAATCCAACCTGACCAATTTTCTTTTCATCCATCTGCAGCGCGTATTTTTTCACCTGATCTTTGATCTCATCCGCTTTGCCAATCAACGTAAAAACCAAATTATCGAGTGGATAATACTGATGAATAATGCGCTTCACGTCAGCCGCGCTCAAGGCGTCAATTTTGGTAAAGTAGTCATTGACTTCGCGTTCGTCAAGTCCGTAAAAATCCCACTCGACTAATTGCTTTGCCAATTGGTCACTCGTTTCAATCTTTGGAGGATACGTGCCTTTGATATAGGCTTTCGAGGATTTCAACTGCTCTTCGCTCAAGCCCTGCTCGTGCAATTTCTTCAAAATATCCAGCGCTAAATCAATCGCCTGCACTGTAGTCTTATTTTGTGTATACGTCGAAATTACAAACGGGCCAGCAACCTGTCGCTGTGAAAAATTCGCTTGTGCGCCGTAGGTTAATCCCGAACTTACGCGCAAAGCATCATTCAGCATCGAAGTGAAGCGACCGCCGAAAACAGTATTTACAATTTCGATTCCGGCGCGATCTGGATTATTTTTTGCAATGCCCGTATTGCCAATCAGGAAATAAGTTTGTGTCGAATCGGGCTTGTCTACGAGCAATAATTTTTTGCCCTTGAAGGCAATCGGTTTAGACAGCGTCGGAGTCGCGGCAGTTCCCTTTTGCTTCCAGTTTCCGAATTTATTTTTCAAAGCATTCAGCATCGAAGCCGTTTCAAAATCGCCGACAATCGCAATCGTCACAGATTGCGGACCGTAATTTTTTTCATAAAAATTCATCACGTCCAGACGCTTAATCGCCGCCAGAGATTTTTCATCACCATCCACCGGACGAGCGTACAAATGCTGTCCGTAAAGATACGCGTTAAAATAATTTCCGATCACCGCTTGCGCCTGATCTTTTGCCTGTTTGATGCCGTCAATGCGTTGCGCCAGCAGCTTGTCAACTTCGGCTTGCGCAAAGGTCGGGTTCATCAAAACATCCGCGAGCACATCCAAACCAAGCGTGACATCCTTTTTCAAAAACTCTCCCTGACCGCGCATAAAATCCTGCGCGGCGCCAAATTCCAGCAAGCCCCCGACGAAATCCAGTTCAGAAGAAATCTGTTCAGAAGTCCTTATTTTCGTGCCTTTGCGCAATAAATCCGCCGTCACAGAAGCAACACCTTCTTTACCGACGGGGTCGTTAATGGAGCCAGCGCGAACGCCAATACTGAGGCTGACAATCGGGACTTCGGTTTGCGGCATCAAAATAATTGTCAGACCGTTGGGCAATTTTGTTTTTTGATACGGCGGAAGTTTGAGCGCTTGTTGAGCGAAAGTCAGGCAAGAAAATAAGCTAATGATAAAAAGAAGAATAGTTAATTTACGCATAAATTTAATCGAAATTTGGGCATAGCCCGAAAAAAAATTCTACCGACCGAAAAGGCTGAGTCTTTTCGCACATCGGGCGGCAGAGCCGCGAAAGAATTATTATTTTCGCTTCGCTTTTTGTTTGCTCGGAGCCTTCGCCGCAATCGGTTTTACTTCTCCCGATGAGGCAGTTTTCGTTTCTTCTTTTTCAGGAATCAGCGTCGCCACCGTCCGATTTTTCTCACCAAAATATTTCGCCGCCACACGCTTCACATCGTCAAGCGTCACCTTCGCGTAATCATCCGCCGCGCTGAATAATTTTTTGTAATCACCAAAGAAAACCTCATAGCTGCCCAGCGTATTCGCTTTGCCATTGATGGTTTTCATCTGCCGATAAAAATTTGCCAGCAAAATGTTTTTGGCTTTTTGTAATTCCTTGTCCGTGATGCCGCCGGATTTCACGCGCTCAATTTCTTCGTACAAAGTTTTCTCCACTTTTTCTGGCGCAACGCCTTCTTTTGGTTGCGCAGAAATCAGGAATAAAGTCGGATCAAGCGCCAGCTCTGTGCCGCCTTCAACGCCCAGCGCGATTTGATCTTTGTCCACCAATCGCTGATACATCCGCGAGCTTTCTCCGGCAAATAAAGCATTCGACAAAACCTGCAACGAGTAGTAATCAGCGTCCGCAGTTTTTGGTACGTGATAGCCAATCATTAACATCGGAAGCTGCGCAAATTTTTTCACGACGACACGACGCTCGCCCTGTTGTTCAGGCTCAACTGTAGTCACAGGCGGAGGCGGTGCGTGCGATGGAATCGGCTCAATATATTTTTCGGAGAGCTTCACGATGTCTTCAAATTTCACATCACCCGTCACAACCATCGTAGCGTTTGACGGCGAGTAGCCCATTTCAAAATGCTTCTTCAGGTCTTCCATTTTCCAGTTTTCAATGTCCACCATCCAACCTACGACAGGCCATTGATACGGATGCGCCGTGAAAGCCGAAGCCCAAAGCTGCTCATAAATAATTCCGGCATTGCTGCCATCAATTGAAGAGCGACGTTCCGAAGCGACGACGCCACGTTCGGATTCAATCACTTTGGCATCAAACGCCAGATCACGAATGCGGTCAGCCTCCATATCAAAAATCCGCTCCAATGCCGACGGCGTGAACCAATCCTGATACACCGTCACATCATTGCTCGTATAGGCGTTATTGTGTCCGCCCGCCGCTTCCATCACGACATCGAATTGCTTAAAGCCATACTTCTTCGCACCATTGAACATCATGTGCTCAAAAAAATGTGACAGCCCCGTAGTCCCAGGGCGTTCATTGCGCGAACCGATGCGATAAAAAATATACAGCGCAACACTCGGAATCGAATGGTCTTCATGCACTACAACTTTCATTCCATTTTTTAGTTGATGCGTTTTGACTTCGATATTTTGCGCAGTGAGCGCGAGCGGCAGTGAGAGTAACAGAAACAGGTACAAGCTAAGTTTTTTCATAATCTATCGTGGATAATAATCAAGCTGCAATTGAGCAATAAACCTATTAGAGAAGGATAGCAGAGTCAAACAGCTTGGGCTATGATAGAGATAGATATTTTGATTGAGGAGAATTATCAATGGCTACCCTGACTGCAAGTTACGCGGATGTAATAAAAAATTCAATTGCCCGTCTGCCATTAGGCGGAACGATGATTGTGCCTGATGTTTCGTGGGAGGATTATCAACAGCTTGTCGCCGAGGCAAATAATCAAAATGGTGTGCGATTAACTTTCGCTCAGGGGAATTTGGAGATTATGAGTCCGTTACCAGTTCACGAAAAATACAAAGAATTTTTATTACGTCTGATGGATCGTCTTTCAACGCTGATGGGATTTGATTTGGAGAGCCTCGGCTCGACCACTTTCAATCAGGAATGGCTTGATTATGGCGTCGAACCTGACACTTGTTTTTATATCCAAAACGCTGCCAAAATTATTGGCAAAAATCGCATTGACCTCGCCGTAGACCCGCCGCCTGACATTGCTGTTGAAATTGATATTTCGCATCGTTCGACGACCAAGCTAAAAATTTATGAGGAACTGGGAGTACCGGAAATCTGGTTGTATGACGAGCAGAAATTGCAAATATTATTATTGACCGAAACTGGCTATGCTAATTCTCCAACCAGCCAGTCGTTCTCTTTTCTGACCAGTGAAGCGTTGACTCAGTTTTTAGAACGAAGCAAAACTGAAGGGCAGGGCGCGGTTTTACGAGTGTTTCGTGAATGGGTCAAAACAAAGTTGTAAGAATGTAGCGCAAGCCTGCCAAGTATGCGACAGACTTGGCGCTTTGCCAGGTCTAATCTATTTCGCTCTCACAGTTCTGATGGAACTGTCACCCGCATCGAGAATCAATCAAAGCCAGAACCGCAACAGTGTAAGAGAGCTGGCCAGGCGAAGCGCCAAGCCTAGCGCAACCTTGGCAGGATTGCGCTACATAAAATATCTATCATTTACCGAATCACGCTGAATTTCTATGGACTGAATCGTAATTGCCGGCTTACTAAAAGATCAAATCATTTATTGGTAAACGAAGCAGGGCTGAGGCCGAAGCC
>JANMKB010000155.1:0-22790 GCA_031371805.1 Blastocatellia bacterium
ACGCCATCGGCATCGAAGTCAAATTCAAAAGTGTTGTCGGCGACGACGAGGCCATTTTGGAAAAAGCTATTCGGGATGCGATGGAGCGATCTGAAATTATTATTTCGACTGGTGGTTTGGGGCCTACTGAAGACGACATCACCAAGAAAATCTTTGCGCGTGTACTGAAACGGCGGATGGTTTTGAATGATGCGGTACTGCATAAAATTCAGGAGCGTTTCGCCAAACGCGATATGAAAATGCCAGAGATAAATTCGCGGCAGGCATTAATTCCTGATCGTGCTACGGCGCTTGAAAATAATCACGGAACTGCGCCGGGAATTTTCATGACCGAAGGCAAATGTATGTTTGTCTTAATGCCAGGGCCGCCACGCGAAATGAAGCCGATGTTTGAAGAGCAGATTATGCCCAGGTTGCGTGAACGTGGCGGTGACATCGTTTTACTGCGTCGCCAGCTCAGCATCTTTGGCCTGACGGAATCCGGTGTGGATGAACGCGCCGCGCCGATTTATAAAAATTACCAAAACCCAACGACTACGATTTTGTTCGGCAAAGGGCAAATTGAATTGCACCTGACCGCACAGGCCAAAACCGAAATCGAAGCTAACAAATTACTCGACGAATTGGCAGGCAAACTGGAACTTGTGTTAGGCGATAATATATTTTCACTGCGTGATCAGACGCTGGAAGAAGTTGTCGGCGAATTGCTCAGGCTCAGGCAATACAGTGTAGCGACGGCGGAAAGCTGCACCGGAGGCCTGCTATCAGGGCGCATCACGGATGTGCCTGGCAGTTCGGATTACTTCAAACAAGGCGTCGTCACTTATTCCAACGAAGCGAAAGTTGATTTGCTCGGCGTCCCAAATCGTTTGATCGAAAAGCACGGCGCAGTCAGCCCCGAAGTCGCCGAAGCAATGGCCATCGGCATTCGGCGCCACGCTCGCTCAACCATTGGCATCGGTATCACAGGCATTGCCGGCCCTGGCGGCGGCAGCGAAGAAAAACCTGTCGGCCTCGTTTACATCGGCATCGCTGACGAAGTGCAAAGTTCATCACGCAAATTTTTATTTCCCGGTGATCGTCAATTCATTCGGACGCTGGCAGTGAATGCCGCGTTGGATATGATTAGAAGGAGAATTCGGTAGCCGGAATCCAGGAGTCGGAAAAGATAAAACCACCGACCACCGACTACCGACTACCGACTACTTTATGAATTACTTTGCCCTAATACTCGCTTACCTCCTCGGTTCAATTCCTTTCGGATATTTGATCGTTAAGTTCGGCTCCGGCAAAGACGTTCGCACTTCGGGCAGTGGTGCGACGGGTGCGACGAATGTCATGCGGACTACTGGCAAAGCAGCCGGATACGCTACGTTTGCGCTGGATATTTTGAAAGGTGTCGCCGCTGTCATCATCGTGCGTTTGATGACAGGCAGTGCGTGGTGGGAAACAACCTGGGTAGCGGCGGGCGCAGCGATCCTTGCTATCATCGGGCATATTTTCCCTGTCTGGCTGGGCTTTAAAGCAGGCAAGGGCGTAGCAACAGGTTTGGGAGTTTTCTTAGCAATTGCGCCGATAGCTTCGCTGTGTACGTTTGCCGTGTTTGTTTTGATCGTGATTAAGACGCGTTACATTTCGCTGGGTTCGGTGATTGGAACGTTGCTGATGCCGCTCTGGATTTTGCTGTTTCATGGCTGGATTTCACACAGCCCGTATTTAATCCAAATGTTAGTCGCCATCAGCGTCGTCGCAGCCCTGATCGTCCTCAAACACACCGACAACATCCAACGATTGATGGCGGGGACAGAAAGTAAATTCGGGCAGGCAAAAGCCACGACAAATTGAAGAATAGAAAATGTTATGGCTTGTTGCGGAGACTCGGCAATCCAACCCCCGAAGCATCAAACCCGCCATCTACCGCTAAGATTTGTCCATTGATAAAACTTGCGGCATCACTGCACAAAAATGTTACGGCGTGCGCAATTTCATCCACTGTACCGTACCGCGCCAATGGAATTGCATCCCGGTAACTCGTCTGAATATCTGCCGAATGCACCTGAAGCGCCATCGCAGTTTCGACCGGGCCGGGAGCTACGGCATTGACCCGAATTCCCGCATTGCCATATTCCACCGCCTGCTGTTTTGTCAGGTGCATCAAAGCCGCTTTGCTGGTGCCGTAAGCAATCCGCAACGTGCTGGCACGCAAGCCGGAAATCGAAGCGATATTCACGACGCTCCCGCCACCATTTTTCAGCATCACTAGCACACAAGCCTGCGTACACAAAAACGGCCCATTCAGATTCGTAGCCATCACCCGCGACCAATCTTCAAATGTAGTCTCCAGCGCAGGCTTGAACACCGCTACGCCCGCGTTGTTGACAAGTGAGTCAATGCGCCCGAAATGCGTTGCGATTTTTTCGATGGCGGATTGTACTTGTTCCGCGTTTGACACATCGCACTCAACCGCCAGAATTGGCTGCCCTTGCAACTCCGCAGCCGTGTCTGCCAGCGTTTTCGCGTCACTATCAATCAACGCTACGGCGTAACCGTCGGCTAAAAATTTGTTGGTGATGGCGAGACCGATACCTTGTGCGGCTCCAGTGACAATGGCGACTTTTTGAGTTGTACTCATTTATTTCCTTGTGCAAATGGCAGTAGTCCGCGTGTGAGCAAAGGCGTTCTTTCGAGAATATTCTTGCTTTCCACGCTGCCTCTACCGCGTAGCGGTTGGATGAATTTAGCCGTGGCGTTTCAACCCACGGTCAGTCAGAAATTTGACCATCGTCGCCTGGCCGACGCCTGAAATCAATCACTTTTATTTTCAATCGTCACTGACGTGACGCACAATCATTGCAATTTGTTGTCCGTGGGTTGAAACACCACGGCTTGTGCCGGGAACATCATTTTGAGATGGTAAGAAAATATCCCTACCATCCAAAAGCTACCTAACATCTGTTCCATCTTGGCCGCGTAAAGAATGGGGCAATTTGCAATCAGTACGACAACCGTTATGAAAGTAATGGGGGAGGTTGGCAATGACGAGATTAACAATGATACTTTTACTGTTGACGCTGTTGGCGACGAGTCTGTCTGCGCAAAACAATAAACCCTTAACCTGGCAGCGCGATTATTTTCCAGCGTTTCGCCTGGACATTGCTGACGCTGATCTGAATCGTTTGCTGACAGTCCCGCTGGACAAATTTAATCCTGATCTGACGAAATATCCGGTCACTCTGCATTATCAGGGCGAAGCGATCAAAGGGACGATTCGGTTGCGTAGCGGCAATGCTTCGCGGTGCGGCGAGAAGCGGCAGTTCCGTATTGATTTTCCGAAGAAGGTCACGCTCCCCGATGGTTATAAAACGGATCGCTTTGAAACCGATCACGGAATTTGTAACACGCTCAACGAATATCCTGGCTGGCAATTAATTGACGAAGCCGCCATGCGTCATCCTGAAATCAAAGTTCTCAGCAAGCACAGCAATGTCGTCGCGTTGTATTTCAATAACCAGCTTTATCACGTGCAATCACTGCTCGAAGATGTCAGCAAAGATGTGCTGGAACGTAACTTGGGAACGCGGAATGTCGTGCAATTCAAGCACGGTTGTTACGGCGCTGAAAAAAGGCGCGTACTGGTGGCCGCAGGATGTGCAACCAATCAATGTTGGCGGGACTCCGGTGGTGATTGCCGCGCTGGATGCTGATGGCGATGGCTGGAATGATTTGGCCATTGCCGATTACTCCGGCGCAAATATAACTGTCTGGCGCAATAATCACGATGGTACTTTTGCTCAATTAGCAGCGATGATTGTGCCAAACGCGTTATCCGTAAATGCCGTCAAAGCAAATGATGGAAGCTGGTTGTTACTGACTGTTTCTGACGGCGAAAACGGGCAGGGAAATTTACATCGCGCACGTGTCAAAGATGGCTTGCTGGAAGAACTATCACCAATCAGTATCGGAGCCTTTGCTCAGCCTCCGTCCATTGGTGATCTGGATGGCGACGGTCAGCCTGATGCGGTGTTTGCGAACTGGAATGCCCGGCAACTCACAACTATTTTTGGCGTCATGAATGCTGAGCCGCGCATTGCGACAACCGCAGCTTCAGCGGCGCTCGGCGCAACAGTTGTGGCTGATTTCGATCAGGATGGATGGCCTGACGTGGCGGCGTTGGCACCTGATGCAAATCAGCTCATTCGTTTTCGTAATCAGGGTAATGGCGTGCTGGCAATTGATAACATCGTTGCTTTGCCGACCGGATTTTGGAATGGCTATTACGCTTCAATAGCAGCGGCAGATTTTGAGGGAGACAGTTTACCCGATGTTGTCATCAGCGATTACAACGAAGGCATCGTCAGAATATTCAGAGGCTCAACCGCAGGTTTTGCGAATGCACGCAGCGAATGGCTGGTCGCAGGTAATAAATGTTATGGCACGATTGCGTCCGACCTCAACGAAGATGGCAAGCCTGACATTGTGACGCTGGCAGGTCGCCAAGGCTGGGTTCCGGTTTACATGAATTTTGGCGGCTTCAGGTGATAATTTATTCGCTCATTCGCAACGCGGCTCGCACCGTATTGCAATGACCTTCGACGGTGTCGTTGATGTCTTTGCCGTAACCGCCGCCCATTGTTGTCACGACAGGAATGTGGGCTTTACGACATGCGCCCAGCACAAATTCATCGCGGAGTTGAAGGCCTTCATGCGTGAGTTTGAGTTTGCCGAGGCGGTCGCGTTCGTGCGGGTCTACACCAGCCTGATAGAAAACAAAGTCGGGTTTGAACTCGCGCAAAATTGTCGGCACGTGTTGCCGGAGCAATTGCAAATACTCTTCATCACCAATGCCTGCGGGCAAATTTACATCAACGGTGCTTTGTTCTTTGCGGAGCGGAAAATTCTTTTCGCCGTGCATGGAAAAGGTAAAGATATCTGGATCGCCGGCAAAAATTGCGGCTGTGCCGTTGCCCTGATGCACGTCGCAATCAATGATCGCAATGCGTTGCGCCAATCCATCACGTTGCAACACGCGTGTCGCAATCGCCAGATCGTTAAGGACGCAATAACCTTCGCCGTGATCGGGGAAAGCGTGATGTGTCCCGCCCGCCAAATTTGATGCAATGCCGTCACGCAAAGCATTTTTCGCCGCGGTCAGTGTCCCCTGCACCGAAGCCTGCGAACGATGCACCAATTCCTTTGACCACGGAAACCCAAGGCGGCGAATTTCTGTAGCGGTCAACTCGCCATTTTTGCAACGAAACCAGTAATCACGGTGATGCACTAACAAAATGTCTGCGTCAGTGGCAAGCGTTGGTTCAATCAAATGCCAGTGCGTAATGCTGCCTTCTGCCAGCAGGCGATTGCGCACGAGCTTATACTTCTGGATGGGAAAAGGATGAGTTGGAATGAGCGGGATTAAATAACGATCCGAATAGCAAATTTTCATGCCAGCTTTTTTTTCTTACCTCGCAACCTCTCGATATTTTTCGATAAAGCCGGAGAAATCTTCTTCGGTTGCGGTGGTATCGCCATACCACACGCGCTCAAAACTGTTTGTCATGGACGCGACAGGCGGCAAAATTTGTTGCTCACTGCGTAATTCGCGTAAGTAATCGTGATTAGTTTTGGCCTGGTGCAATGTTACTTTGCCGCGCTGTTCCAGTTCATAAAGCGCGGCGATATAAGCGCGACGAATCGCCATCCGGTATTCGCCTCTTCGCGCAAATTCGGCAGCAGTTTTCAGCAAATCATCAGCGGTCGCGTCGGCATCAAATTGTTCGCCTAAAATTTCGCGCCCATCATCTGTATCAGTTTTCGCTTTTGCTTCGCGCCAGCGGAATTGTTTGAGCAGTGTTATTATTGCCCAGAGCAAAAGCACCGCTAATCCGGCGACAATGAAAATTTGAAAAAGGCTGATGGTATTACCGCCTGGCAAATTAGCAGGAGGTTTCCTGCCACCAAATAACCTGAGCAAAAAATCCTGAATCTTTTTCCCAATTGATTTTATCCAGGCCTGCAGCTTTGAATCTTTTTTTTCGTCGGGTTTGTATTCCTCACGATTAAGGATTTGTTGCAGATGTTCGCGGGAGGCTTGTGATTCGGTGGTGGATTTTTGCTGGAGCGAGGCCTGTAAATGTTGGTGCAACGCATTCAGCCGCGCCGCAATTTCGTCGAGTTGTACATATCGTTTGTCATCATTTGTCGCGTCAAGATTTTTGATCGCCTGATGCAACCACGAATTATCAACATGCGTAAGGTCTTTGCTCAGCGAGTCGCGTGCGATTTCTTCCGTTGTCGGCAACAATGCCGTAATGCGATAGAGTGATTCGATTTCTTCTTCCCGGCTAAAACCGCCCGCCGCTAAATCGGTGGATAGTTTAGCGGCCTGCTCAACATGATGTGTATATTCCTGCAAAGATGTCGCGGCAAAAACAGGGGAATGCAACAGGCAAAACGTAACAGCGAAAAGATAAAAATAGCCGAGCTTCAATTTTGCGCTGCCAGAATCAGCCGATTGATTTTTGCTTTTCGCTGGTTGCCTTTCCATACGGCGGTCATCATAACACGATCTGCAATCTATAATGGCTCAGATCCACGTCAAATACACAGCTTCGCTATTAGCCACAGAGGGGCGTCTATCGCTGTAATCAAATCAAGGATGCCATCTCTGGGCACATTTCGATTACGCCAATCTCACGATCAATACAAATTTTGCGGGCGGGATTGGCCCTGCCAACAACATGCAAATTCCCGTGCTCTCGCGCATCATCACAAACGATGGCGCATGTTATGTGTCTATCTATGACTCGTATGGACAGGCGTCGCATTTTTGGCGCTATGGGCAGGAAGATAATCAGCGAGCTTGCGTTGGTTATTTGATGGATTTACCTGCGAGTAGACTGGCGGATTGTCCGCGCCCCTATTTACGGGGTGACTGGGCGGTGGAATGGTTTGGTGGTTGGGCGGAATCGTATTTCAGCTTTGATCCCAGCGGCTCATTAGGCATAATGATTGCGACCAATGGCACGATTTACAGAGAATTTTTGCCACGAGCGGATGGCAAAAAGGCTTACCTACTCAGAGCGAAACGTGGGCGAGTGGCATCAAGTGCAAGTGGACGACAACCGCATGGACACAGGATAATACAGGCGTTTCTTATTATGTGAATCCGCGTCCGACCGAGACAAATATTTATGATGAAGCCGATAATGTAATTGTGCGATAACAGGTTATCGCACAATTACATTACCGAGTGGCGGGTCGTTTACAGTCCCAAATAAAAGCACTGAGTATAATGCCGATGCAACGACAGTGTATGGCAGCACTTATAGAACCTGTTTGCAATAAATTGATTAGGCGATTCTGCGTAAGATCAAGCGAAGGACACAAATTCTGATCTTCGTTTCACTCGTGACCAGAAGCCCTTCACCATTCTTCCACAGCACCCGACATTGTCGGTAAAGCTTTGATATCTTGAATAAAAAATTCGGCGGCTAATAATCCCAATTTCTCACGATATTTTATGTAAACAGAGTCATTTTCCCCTTTAACCATCCCCAAGAAATCAATCCTTCCTTTCACCACCTTTTTGAACAGACCTTCTTGAGGAGGCAAAAACCTGTGCTTATTATCGTGCGCTTGGACGAACTCTTTTTCTGCCATCTCATATCCATACTTTTCCCAAGCATGAAGCATCGCTCGAATATTCCTAACATAAACGCGGCTAACATTTGGAAATTCAATTGTAGTCATGCCTGTAACTTCTTGTCTTTTCTTTCCAGTTTGCAAACGAATTTTTCGAGGATTGATCTCAAAACCATTTTCTTGAATTATTTGAAACAAGTCCTCACCTAAGCACCTGGGCATAAATTTTGCGGTGTAATGAGCATTGCCGAGCCTGATTCCATCGTGACACGAGGAATCTTTATACCGCAGAATTTATGCCCAGGTGCTTATCTCTATCTGATCACTATTGTCAGAAATGATTTTCGCCAAACTAGGAGGAAATGTTTTTAATGAAGTAGAAAAAGTAATGTCATCAGCATATCGTGTATAGGTACATCTGTATTCTTTGGCTATGCGCTGTAATTGGCTATCTAATTTCCGACAAATCATGTTTGAAACGATAGGAGAAGTAGGCGCTCCTTGAGGTAGGAAATTTTCATGGCAGCATATTTGTGTAAGTATGGTTGCCACGTTTTCAGGCAAAGAGTATGGCTTCGATAAAAATAATCCGCGTACTCGACCAAAATTAATTGATGGAAAAAAATCAAGCAAGTCTATGTTCAAAACGAATCTTTTCCCCACATGTCTTTGAGCATTCGTAATAATAGACCTACCCATTAAAAATCCTTGTGCAGCAGGCTTCGGATCGTAAACCATTTGTAACACTTGATGGAGCTTTTGCTGAATGATTTTCAAAGCAGTAATAGGGGCACAAATTGTTCTTATTCCGCCTGATTTCTTAGGAAGTGAAAAGGTCGTATATCTGCTTTTAGGTGAGGAAATACGGAGATGGTAATTCAATTGCGTATTTCGTACATCAAGTAACGCAGCAACATTTTCGCGCGTCCTTAACTTGAAAAACGCTTCTTGCAAATCTTGAGGATGGACTAATAACGTTAGGCTTACGAGACAAATTTAAATCAAATCTTGGGACTGAGTTCCGATAAAGCACTTACATGTTAATTCTACCTACCGCGGCCAACACGCGTCTATAGCGTCGAGGCAGCGTAAGAAACATCATTCGCTGTAATACCATAACTTATATTGTTACTGTACCCACAGCGCATTAGCTTAACCTTATAAAAAACGGTCGCAGGATACACAACCGAAAGCAATTTTATGCAAGTGCTTTATCACCTTCAAGCTATCACGCCGTAATCTTCTGAATCAAGCCTTTTCTTGGGCAAGATTGATTATGGTGAATTTGTTTTGCAAGTATTGACGCAAGCCTTTGAAGAAAAGGCATGAGCTTTGAGATGAATATCTGACCTGCTCACGTCAACTTGACGATCCCTGCTACGCCACATACTATCGGTTGTGAACTAAATTAACGAAGCCTCAAATTCTTATGCTTATCAAAAATCAGATTTTTACAGGTGATTGCAGAGAGGTGATGCGTACCCTTCCGGCAAGCTCTATTTCTGCGTGTATTACTGATCCGCCCTACAATTACGAATTCATTGGTCATAAATGGAATGCTGGCGAAATCGAAAGAAGGATTGATCGGGTCAAAGACAGTAAAACTCTAGTCAAAAATATTCCTTACGGCAGCGGCTTAGCTGGCGGCGCTCGGAACGCTCGCTGGTATGAAAGAGTGCGGCAAAATATTCTTGAGTATGAACAGTGGTGCTTTGAATGGGCGACCGAACTTTTCAGAGTCTGTAAAGATGGCGCGATTGTTGCCGCATTCAACAGCACGCGCACTATGGCGCACGTGCAGGTAGCGCTTGAGCGGGCAGGTTTTTATGCACGGGATTGTATCGTCTATCGGCGTTCCAGTGGGATTCCAAAAGGGCTGAATTTACAGGCAAAGCTAAAACAGAAAGGTCTTAGTAATCACGAAGATTGGGAAGGTTGGCACAGTTGTCTGAGAAGCGAATGGGAAGCTATCGTCGTCGTGCAAAAACCTCTGATAAATAATTACGTTGAGACGCTGCTGCAAAATGGGATTGGACTATTTCACGCAGGCAATGAGGATGGTTCATTCCAGTCTAATATCTTTGAGAATATTCCGCGCGATAAAAATGAGCAGAAAAATATTCACTGCACCGTGAAGCCGCTGGCATTGATGGAAAAACTCATTGACTTGTTTGTCCCACCTTCAGAAAACCATATCGTACTTGATCCATTTGCTGGTTCCGGTACAACACTGGTAGCGGCAAAAAAAGCAGGTTGCAGCTATGTAGGAATTGAAATCGTTGCAGAATATGTAGAAATTGCAAAAAACAGATTAACTGCTCTAGACGTACCAGTCATAAAAAAAAGGAAAGGCAGATCTATCGCTGCACCTTATACTCCAACGCTTTGGTTTGAAGATAATGCTTGAAATCAAACCCCGTGAGATCCTTAATAAAGCTAAAAGTCTCTTCCCCAACGAATATTGTCCAGCCGCTTTTATGACATTTATTGATTATTTGCCTTAAATTATCTTCCCGTAATATCAACAGAGTAGGCTCATATCCTTCGCCCTTCAGCAACGAGGCATACGCCTGAAATTTCTTTGAGAACCCCGAATCACCAGAACCAATGCGATATTTAGCATCAATAGCGCTCTTCCCTACAATCAGATCACAAGGTTCATCATTCCCAAAACGCAAAGCAGGCTTGAAGTCTTTACAACTATGTTGGCAGAGTTCGACAATCAAACGCTCCCAGCACATTCCCAGCTCACGTCCCCAATACTGACGGTTTTCGCGCTTTATGTCTGGCGTAATTCCAAAAATACCCATCAGCAAATCCAATTCATTGTTTTCTTCATTATAAATTTTACCAGTGAATGACTGTTGATATTGACCCAGAATATTACCTAAATTTTGCTCAATTATGCCTGGCCTTTTCATTTTCTCTCTTTCAGACAATCACTCAACGTGACGCCCAATGCCTCTGCGATTTTGTTTGCGTTAAGTAAGGTAATGTTCCGTTCACCTCTTTCAACTGCTCCAATATAAGTTCGATGCAATCCCGCCAAATCAGCCAAAACTTCCTGTGAAAGCCCATTCTCTAACCTGATTCTTTTGATGTTTTCTGAGAAAACCTGAGTCACATCCATAATTTAATTTAATCATCAAAGATGACTATTAGGCGACAGTCTATTAGTAGCATCGTTTATCAAAAAACCTACAGTTTCATGGTAGGATCGTCTTAAAGTTGCTGGCTCAAACAGTCGTAGAGAAAAATTGAAATGAATCCGCGAACTAACTCGCTCTTACATTCGTAGGTCACTGCATCGAAAGCTTTCAGCAAGGAGAAAAGTTATGTTCTGTCCGACCTGTGGTAGAGAAGATTCTCAGGAGCGCAAGTTTTGCCCTTCCTGTGGCACGAACCTGGATCGCGTGACAAAGGCTTTGACACCAAAAAAAGATAATTTCTTTGTGCAGGCGGATGCGGCTTTTGACCGGGTGCTGGGGCGTTATGCGGGGATGTTCTTTAAAGATGCACCGGAAAAAGCGCAGGATCGGAGCGCCAGCAATTCGTGGCGAATTTTCGGACTGTCATTATTATCGCTCCTCGCTAATTTTATTTTGCTTCCCGTGTGTTTTGTCGCTCTCAAGCTGAGATTTTTCACCTTGTTATTTTCAACCCCTTTTCGGCTGCTTTCTGAACGAAGCAATCAGCAGGCGAAAGAGGCAGCGCTACGTGGTAATAATCAGGAGCAATGGCTGATAAATCCGGTGCCTGACGTGACGGAGCATACGACGATAAATCTGGCCTCCCGTCCTGGTGCTGAACGTCGAAAAAACTGACGCAGTCAACGTGGCATAAACTTTCAGTTTGTGCTTTTTGAAGACCTCGCTCAGTACACGATCAGTATTACAGTAGGTGACGAAGGTATTAGTTAATCAAATGACAGCAGAAAATAGAAAAGAAAAACTTGACTCAGTTGCGCACCAGTTATTCGGAATCAGTCAGGAGCTTGAAAGCCTGATACCTGAACTTACTCTTGAGGTTGATAAAAAAACAGCACGATCAATTATCGCTGATCTGTATTGGGCTGTCGAAAATTGCACGACGATAGGGCTTCATCAAATTGGTGAGGCACTTGATGATATGATGGGTGTCACAAAATAAGATAGAAGAAATACGCGCATTATCAATTGGAGAGATCCTAGCCGAAATATCTGAGAAGTATTTTTCCTGACAATTTGCACTAATAAAAAAGGTACAAACTGAAAGTTTGTGCCACGAATTTTTTAGATGGAAATCACTTCCAGATCAGGATCAACTTCGTCTTTCAGCATGTGTTCGATGGCATACAGCGTTCCTGACAAGGAGCTTGGACAACTGCCGCAAGCGCCTTGATAACGGATGGTCAGCTTTTTATCTTCGAGGGAAATGATCTCCAAGCCTCCTCCGTCGCCTGCTAAGCCGGGGCGAATTTTCTCATCCAGCAAATCATTAATCTGATCCAGCAATTCGTTTTCGCCGCGCACGTAATTTGCTGAATTATCAGGCGCAGCGGCAAGGTCTGTTACCGCCGGAGTCTCACGAATTGGGACTGCCAGCTTTCTCAGCAATTCATCCCAATCCGCCGTGCCGTCCTGATTTACGGTGATAAAACGATCCATGTAAAAAACAGACGAGACGTTGCCAACGCTGAAAAGTGAAAGCGCCAGCGAATCGTCTACGGCTTGTTCGGCATTGACGAACGAACGCGAAGTGCCGTTCGTGATCGGTTCTTTGAGAATAAATTTCCGCGCATTTGGGTTCGGAGTGTATTCGATGTCTTCAATCTTGGGCATAAAAATGATTCCTTACAATATTAATTAAATTTCAATAGATCAGTTTATCATGTTCTGCGCCTGAACAGCGGTTATCGCTACCACATCGACAATATCTTCGGCTTTGCAACCACGCGACAAATCGTTCGCAGGCTTATCCAAACCCTGTAAAATCGGCCCTATCGCAGTTCCTCCCGTTAACCGCTCCGTTAATTTATAAGCAATATTTCCGGCATCAAGGTTCGGGAAAACTAAAACATTAGCTTTGCCGGCAACGGATGAGCCGGGAGCTTTGGATTCTCCGACACTTGGAACCAACGCTGCGTCCGCCTGCAATTCGCCATCAATTTCTAATTCTGGAGCGCGTAATTTTGCGGTCTTCGTGGCTTCGATAACTTTGTTGACTAACGGATGCGACGCACTGCCTTTGGTCGAAAATGACAGCATCGCTACGCGGGGTTCGACTTCGAGTAGCGTGCGGCAGCTATGTGCGGAAGCAATCGCAATTTCTGATAATTGCGCGGCGGTTGGATCGGCAACGACTCCGCAATCGGCGTAAATCATTGCGCCGTCTGCGCCAAAATTTTTATTCGGGACGACCATTACAAAAAATGACGAGACCAGGTTTAAGCCCTCTTTGACGCCAATCGTCAGCAACGCCGAGCGGACGGTATGCGCCGTAGTGTTCGTTGCGCCCGCAACTGAACCGTCAGCCTTTCCGGTTTTGACCATCATATTTCCGAAGTAAAGCGGGTCTTCGATTTGTTTGCGGGCTTCGTCAAAGGTGACGCCTTTGGCTCTGCGCATTTCATAAAATATCTGTGCGAATTTATCGAAGTCGGAATGCGTTCGATGATTGACAACTAAAACATTCGTCAGCGCAACGCCAAGCGATGAAGCGCGGGCACGAATTTTTTGCTCCTCGCCAAGCAACGTCACGCGGGCGATACGCTCCTGCACCACACGCGCAGCCGCAATGATCGTGCGGTCGTCTTCGCCTTCCGGCAAAACAATATGTTTGAGTCTGGTCGCCGCCCGAACTCTGATACGGTGCAAAATATCCATAGTCAAATGATGAAGGATGGAAAAAGATTTGTCACTTCGCTTCTGCCCCTTTGCGTTTCTGGCGGAAGTATTTCCAGCCTAAAATCAGCAATACAATGACGATTAGGGCAGTGATGATTTCTCCGTAAACGGATAAATATTCCATCACGTTCCGCCAATTTTTTCCAAAACTTTTGCCGAGGTATAGCAACAGGAAATTCCAGACCGCCGCGCTGATCGCACACAACAAAGTAGTCATGGCAAAATTCATCTTTGAGATTCCGGCAAAAACTGAAACTACGGCGCGGGTTCCGGTCAAAAAACGATTGGCAATAATAACGCCGTAACCATACCGCTGAAACCATTTCGAGACTTGCGCAATCGCATTCACAGGCAAATAGCGGCTGGCGCTTCCCTGCAATAATCGCTGATCAAAGTAACGCCCCAGACCGTACGCCGTCATAAATCCAAGCGTACTGCCAAGCGTTGCATCCACCAGCATAGAGGCAAAATCTATCATGCCGAGACCAATTAATGTCCCGCCAAAAACCAGGAGCACATCGCTGGGAGAAGGCGGAAAAATGTTTTCGATATAGGCAAAGAAAAAGACTACGGCAAGGATTTCCAGTGGTGATAATTGTTGCAGCCAGGTAATGAGTTGCTCAGCTAAAGACATAATTCCTCGGCTATTTTTTCAACGCTGAAATTAAATCGGCGATTAATTCATCAATGCCAAGTTTGGCAAACTCTTCGTCGGAGTTATGCCAGAACTCCGCCAGATTATTCGCGCCACCTTTTTCGTATTCGCGTGCCTGCAACAATAAATCAATTTTGTCCGCAGCTTTCACGATGCGCGCTTCAAGCGAGGTTCGTTGCTCGTATTCATGGCGGAGTTCCAAGTATTTATTTCCAGCTTCACCAAGAGGCGCAAGAACTTCTTTCGTCGCCTGTTCATCGGCTGCTTTCAACATCACGGCATCAAAATAAGGCTTGATCGTACTCGGCAAATCACCGGTGCGAACTTCAGCTAAATCGTGCAAAAGCGCCATGCGTAAAACGCGCTCAACATCAATTTTCATTGACAGCGATTTAGCCCGATCAGCAAGTATCATCGCAATAAACGCTACACAAAAGCTGTGATCGGCGATGGATTCCACGTCGCGCACACCGCGTAATAACCACCCGGTGCGGGGCAAAGATTTCAGACGAATCAGTTCGGACAAAAAATCTATTGTGTGAGTTGCTTTCATTGTTGTAACGCTAATGGTTTTACCTGGGCGCGTCAAATTATCTCCGCCACAAGCAACACAAAGTAATAGTAACCGAAAAAGTAAATCTCCCATCATCTTCCTTTCTTCAGATCTCCTTGTCTCACCATCGTATTTCCTGGTGTTCTTCATAAAGAATTTTTCTGGTATATTCACTTACTTATGCAGTATCCGACTTCGTTCAAAATTGGTGAGCACGAACTTTCACCACCGCTTATTTTATCGCCGATGGCTGGCGTCACTGATTCGCCGTTTCGTCGCATCGCCAAAAAATGTGGCAACGTCGGCTTAATTGTGACCGAATTCCTGAGCGTTGAAGGGTTGACGCGTGGCAATTTGCGTACCCACGAAATGATGCGTTTTACGCCCGAAGAGCGTCCGATTGCGATTCAAATTTTTGGTTACGACCCGGAACGCATGCGGTGGGCGGCAGAAATTGCCGAAGAAGCGGGAGCGAATTTTGTAGATATTAATTGCGGCTGTCCGGCGAAAAAAGTGGTCAATGGTGGTGGTGGCTCAAACCTGTTGCGCGATTTGCCGCAACTCGAAAAAATTCTCCGCGAAGTCAAACGTGCGATTTCTGTGCCGATGACCGTGAAAATTCGTGCGGGCTGGGATGACAATTCCATCAATTGTGTTGAAGTCGCCAAGCTGATTGAAGATTGCGGCGCTTCAATGGTGACGCTGCACGGACGCACGCGGGTGCAGGGCTACAAAGGTTTTGCGGATTGGGATTTGGTGCGCGAAATCAAGCACAACGTTTCGATTCCGGTTTCGGGCAGCGGCGATATTCTGACACCACAGGATGCAATGCGCCGCTTTGATGAAATTGGTTGCGATGCGGTGCATATCGGACGGGGAGCGATTGCGAATCCATATATTTTCCGTCAGACCTGGGAAGCAATGAACGGCATCGAACCTTATCAACCTGCGCCACAGGAAATGAATTTATTGCTGCGGGATTTTATGGGGTTCCTGCGCGAATCAATGTCAGAAAAAGGTGTGATCGGGCGGATGAAAATGTTGTCGGCGCAATTCCTGCGCGGCGTGGCGAATGGCGCACATTTGCGGACGGCGGCCCTGCGTTCGCAAACGATGGACGAAATGCTGCCTTTCTTTGATGAGTATTTTGCGCTGGCTGAGAAAGATGGAATTGATATGAATTTGCAAAGTGCCAGAGATGAAAATGCCGAGTCAATGACGTGCGGAGTATAATTCCTGCTGCCGAATCCGATTTATCACCAGTTCATTTTTTCTTCCGACACAAAGCGACAGCAAATCTCACATCTTCCTAAAATTACTGTAATATTTTTTCCGTTTCCCTGTTAAAGACTGGTATTTGAACTGTAATCAGGTTAACTTAATTCTTCCTAATCTGAAGTATAAGTTTTTACCGTAAACCCCAAAAGGAAGTGAGTTGAATCTAAGTCCGCCCTGCAAGATCACTCTTCCCGTAGCCTTACGTTTTGGTTTGAGGTAGTACTCACGAACAACTCATGGCAAAAAGCATTCACCTTTGCTTATTTGATGTGTTGTCAATCTGTCTAATCAAAATCCCTGGAGGATGATATGCCTTTAAGAGATGGTGGAAAGAATTCACACTCAACCAGAAAAATTCAACGCCTCAAGCAATGCGCCGCGCTAGTTTTCGTAGCGGCGGGATTATTGACGGTGGTTGATTTTTCCGGCCTTCAACTTACTTCCGAGGCGGCGCAAAAACGCAGCGTCACGCGTGTCCAGCAATCTTCCGCTTCTGCTTCTGATTGCACATTTCTCAAAGACCCGGAAGGGTTTCGTGAAGCGCAGGCACGTCATCGCTTAACCGTCTCGCGCACGACTGAAACGTTCCGTGAAAGTTCACGGACGGAAAGTTTGCGGAGCGGTGAAAGTACGCGTACAAAACCTCTGGCGCTGGTTCCGCCCCAGGACATACCAAGAAAAAATTTCATTGATACGATCCTGTTCAATCGAATGGGTAAAGACGGACTTTCTTCCGCTCCACTGTGTACGGATACCGAATTCATTCGCCGGGTCACACTTGACATGACAGGCCGCATTCCGGCTCCAAATGACGTGACGCAGTTCCTGGCTGATGCAAATCCGAACAAACGCGACGCGTTAGTTGACGCCCTCGCCCAATCGGCAGAGTACATTGACAAGTGGACAATGTTCCTCGGTGATTTGTACAAGAATTCAGCCTTTGCCACCAACATCAATGCTTATCGGGGTGGACGCGATGCTTTTTATTTCTATCTCAAAGACGCCGTCGGCAGCAATCGCGGCTATGATCGAATCGCCACTGATTTGATTGCGGGAAATGGCGACAGCTTCAACGCCGCCGAAGGGTTCACCAACTTCCAGGTGCTCGGCAATGTGCCGATGGGACCGGCCCAGGACACGATGGACGGCCTGGCAGTCACGACTTCCAATGCGTTCCTTGGCATTAATGCGATGGATTGCCTGTTATGTCATGACGGCGCAGGCCATCTGGATCAGGTCAATCTCTGGGGTTCACAACGAAAAAGAGTTGAGGCCTGGGGCATGGCAGCCTTCTTTGCTCGCAGCGCCAAGCGGGCCGTGCAGTTGGGAACTCCGCCCACCACCAATTACGTCAAATACATCGTTTCAGAAAACACCACTGGTGAATACAATCTGAACACCAATTACGGCAATCGCCAGAATCGTAACCCGATAAATGGCAAGACCACCGTCGCGCCACTCTATGCGTTTAATGGCGGTGGCACTGTCAACACAGGCGAAAATCGTCGTCAGGCAATGGCGCGATTGATTACAAGTGATCCACAATTTTCCCGTGCGACAGTTAACTATATTTGGGAAAAGCTGATGGTTGAGGGATTGGTTTCTCCGGTCAACGCTTTTGATCCGGCACGCATCAGTCCGAATGCGCAAATGCCAGAAGGCTGGACATTGCAGCCGGCGAATGCCGAGTTATTGGAAACGCTCGCGCAGGATTTCAGACAAAATGGCTTTGACCTTCGCTACCTGATTTCTACTATCGCCAAATCCAGCGCCTATCAACTTTCTTCGCAATATTCAGGAACTTGGAAACTTGATTACGTTCCTTACTTCGCCCGCAAATATGTGCGGCGTTTGGATGCTGAAGAAATTCACGACGCGATCATCAAGGCAACCGGGATTATGCCGACGATGGCTTTCAACGGAGTGACCAAAGAAGGCTATGTCATCACCGATGACATCAATACCGAAGTGCGCCGCGTCACCTGGGCAATGCAATTGCCTGAACCCGTCGAACCACGCAGCAACGGCGCGGCCAGAGCATTTCTTGACTCCTTCCTGCGTGGAGATCGAGATCAAAAGCTGCGGACGCTGGACCCGTCCATTTTGCAATCGTTGAATTTGATGAACAATTCCTTTGTAATGGGACGCGTTCACAAGGGCAATGCAGGTTCCGCTGTTTCCAAAGTGCTGGCCAATACCAGCCTGACCAATGAACAAATCATTGAGCAGTTATACCTCGCTACGTTAGCACGCAAGCCCACGGCAACTGAGGTCAGCAAGCTGCTGCCTTACTATACGTCGCTGGGCAAACAGGTAGCGACCGAAAGCGTGCAATGGGTATTACTGAACAAAGTTGATTTCATGTTCAATTATTAAGCAGGCCGGTGACGGCAGAAAAAAGGAGACTAAAAAATGACCGACCATCTTCATCCAGAACATTCCTGTGAAATTTGTCAACCATTGCGGCCTGCCAATTCATCGCTTTGGGGACCGGTAATCGGACGGCGCAACTTCTTCAAAATTGCAGGCGCAGGCGTGGCGGGTTATTTCCTGTCACCAATGCTCAAGCCAGTTTCAGCGACCGCAGGCGTCACTGCACGACTCAGAGGCACAGCCAAAAACTGTATCTTCCTGATGATGACTGGCGCCCCAAGTCATACCGATATGTTTGATCTGAAAGTTGGCGCCTGGACGCCAGCGGATTTTAATCCGACAACTTACAACGGCGTTTTATTCCCCCAGGGGCTGATGCCGAATCTGGCCACGCAAATGGACAAACTGGCGATCATCCGTTCGGTACGTGCACCTGCGCTGGTGCATCAGTTACAGCAAACCTGGGTGCAAATTGCGCGCAGCCCAAGTTCGGCGCTAGGAAAAATTGCGCCGAATATCGGCAGCGTCGTCGCGCTGGAAATGGAAGCGAAGCGGCAGCCCAATCAAAAACTGCCAGGCTTCGTTTCACTCAACACCGGCGGCGGTTTGATTGGTGCCGGCTATTTCAATGCGCAATATACACCGTTCGATGTGACAGCCGCCGCTGGTGGCCTATCGAACCTTGCCAATGCGGATGGAAAGGCTTTATTTGAGACCCGCTATGCAATGCTGCAAGCCGTAGACACAGAGTTGCGCAACGATTCTCCGTTGGGAAATGCTGTCTATGACATGGATGGATTTTATACACAAAGCAAAGGCATGATGTACAATCCGGACGTTGATACTGTCTTTAAGTTCACTGCCGACGATCAGATGCGTTACGGTAGTTCCGGGTTTGGCAATTCCTGCATCACCGCCCGCAATTTAGTAAAAGCCAATCTGGGAACCCGATATGTGCAAATAAATATTGGCGGTTGGGACAACCACTCAAATATTTATTCCACCGGAGGGATTTATAATCCGGCAGGACAGTTTGATAAAGGAATGGCGAATTTGATCAAAGACCTTGCGGTTCTGCCGGGAACTGAAGGCGGAACGCTGCTGGACGAAACATTGATCGTTGCAATGGGCGAATTTGGTCGTACTGTTGGCGCTTTGACCAGTAATCAGGGCCGCGATCATTTCTTCCAACAATTTGCTGTTTTCGCAGGCGGCGGAGTCGGAGGTGGCAAAGTTATCGGCTCCACCAACGCCACTGGCTCAGCGACGCTTGAACCGGGCTGGTCGCAAAATCGCAATGTTGTGAATGAAGATATTGCCGCGACGATTTATTCGGCGCTGGGCATTGATTACACCACAACCCTGCATGATGATCCATTCGGACGCGGCTTTGAATATGTGCCGTTTGCTTCTGAAGGAGCCTGGTATCCAGTCCTTGAGGTCTTTAATCAGGATCGCACCAACCGCGCTGTGACACGCCCCGGCACGACACGCAGAGGAAATACAGGCGACAGAACCAGTCAATAGAGTACTGCCTGGCTTTTAATTACAAATTCCAAAGGTGAGCGAATGACAATCGCTCACCTTTTTATTTTCGTGATGCCTGGCAAACCTGGACGGGCGCAGATTGATTACCTCACGGCAATAGTCACTATACTTTTTTTGGCTTCCCTCGATGAATTCAAAGAATTAGTAAATCGTGGTATCTTCAGCCTTCATCGAAATTATTTATCAATTTTCTAAGGAGATTTTCAATGCTACTGGAAGGCAAAAACGGCCTGATTTTAGGCGTCGCCAACAAAGCCAGCATCGCGTGGGCCATTGCGCAATCGTGCGCGAACGCGGGCGCAAAACTTGCATTCAATTACCAAACCGAACGCCTCAGAGAAAACGTCGAAGAATTAGCAGTCACGATTCCTGGCTCAAAAACTTATGTCTGTGATGCTGGCAACGATGAAGAAATCGCGGCGATGATTAAGGCTTACGAAGCCGATTTTGGTAAACTTGATTTCCTCGTTCACTCCATCGCCTACGCCCCCCGCGAAGCTCTGACGGGGCAATTCATCAACACTACCCGCGATGATTTTAAAATCGCGCTCGAAGTCAGCGCCTATTCTTTAGTTGCAGTGACCCGCGCCGCGCTGCCGCTCATGAACGAACACGCTTCGATTATGACGATGACGTATCTCGGCGCCGAACGCGTCGTCCCTAATTACAACGTGATGGGCGTCGCCAAAGCCGCGCTTGAATGCACTGTCCGTTATCTAGCCGCCGATCTTGGCCCCAAAACAATTCGCGTTAATGCGATTTCGGCTGGCCCGATTCGCACCCTCGCCGCACGCGGAGTTTCCGGCATCACGAACATGGTCGCGCATCACCGCGAAGTCGCGCCGCTCAGAAAAGCGACAGAACAATCCGAAGTCGGCGACACTGGATTATTTTTAGCGAGTCATTTGTCACGTGGAATTACAGGCGAAATTATTTACGTGGATGGCGGCTACCATATTTTAGGTACGCTTGCATCAATGGGATAAAGATTTGCTGTTTGCAAATTTGGGCTAACAATCCAAAGGTCATTCATTCCCAGGCTCTGCTTTAGCAACTGGTAAAATGAATGACCTTTTTTATATCCAAAACTGAAACTCTCACGATTTTACTTAAAAAATAATTTCCCGACCCCGAACGCCACCACCAGCCAAGCCAGCCCTTTGAGCAGAAAAAAGAAAAAGGCGACCCAGCCAATGCGCTTTATAAAAGTGGGGATCCTTTCCATCAAATTCTCCAGTTTCGCTCAATTTTGTTCGGCATAAATCGTCAACAGAGCCTAGTCCAAAATCGTAATTGTCTGATCAGAAATGGCAATCAATTCATCCTGTTGTAAGCGCGTGAGCGCACGTGAAGTGACATCTCGAACTGAACCGATCCGCGCAGCCAATTGTTGATTAGAAAGCTCCCGCGCGAAAACAATTCCTTCCGGTGTACGTTTTCCGTGACGATGCGCTTCGGCTAACAGGACTTGCGCCAACCGTTGACGGACTTCACGCAACGAGAGCGTTTCGATCAATTCAGCGTGGCGACGCAGGCGTTGCGACATTAGTTGCAACGCAGTCAAAGCGAACGGCGGGTAGTCCAGGCACAATTTTCGGATCGCCTGCTTATCCACAAATAATAGAACCGAATCTTCTTCCGCCGCGACTGTCGCCGGATACGTCCCTTCATCAAAAACAATCAGCTCGGCAATCGTAAATCCGGCGCGTTCGACGTGTAAGATTTGTTCACGCCCGTCTACACTTTCCCGGTAAGCGCGGACGCTCCCCGACACGATGACAAATAATCCGTGCGCTTCTTCTCCGGCAGAAAATAAAATTTCGTTTTGAGAAAGCTTCCGTTCATGGGCGGATAACGCCAGTTCACGTAACTGTTCTTTTTCTAAACTCTGAAACAGTGTAGCCCTTTTCAAAGCACTGACTTTATCCATTGCCCCCTCACTTAGTGTAAAATCATGCTGTATGACTTTTATCATAGCGGCGTCCGCGTATTTAGGCGAGACTGCAAGCTGATTAGAAGAATTGAATTCAATGATGGCTTTTGAAAGCTATCTGAAAAAGGAATGAATCGTATGTCAAATGGTTGTCCGATGAAATATTTCCCTAAATTATCCATTGGGATTGTTATTTTTATCGCAGCATTTTTTGCGGCACATAAATTGGGATTGTTCTGAAATGATGGAGGACTAAAGTGCAAATCATCAACCTGAAGCAAGAGATAGAATTTAATGAAGGCAGATTCAACAAAAAACTTTTGTACAACGATGCGGCGGGAAAACTGGTTTTGCTGTGCTTGAAAACAGGGCAAAGCGTGCCGGAGCATTCTGCTCCCGGAATCGTTACGGTGACGGTTATCAGCGGACGTATTACATTTTCCGAAGGCACTGAGCAGGCGGAAATGTCAGAAGGCATGGTGATTCGATTAGCTCCGCGCAGTTTACATGCGCTGACGGCGTTAGAGGATTCTGCGGTGTTCGTCTCCATTTCATCCGAAGCTGAAAAGCAGCCGCTTGCCACCGCGCTGGCTACGATACCTGTCGTAAAAACTTTACCGTTGGCAACAACCTAAGCGGCGACAAAAAATGTGAACATGGTCAGAAGTAGAAAATTTGCTAAAAAAATTATCGTCCTCATCGCTTTTTTCGGAGCCTTTGCCTGTGCGATTGATTCTGCTCAACTCCTGCATTCATCGGCTTTTTCACAACAACAATTATTCGAACACGACGCCATCAATTATCAACAGGCTGACCCGACAGACGCGATTGCTTCGTTGCAACAACGCCTGGACAAGGGCGAAGTTAAACTGGAGTATTCCGAGGATGGCGGCGGTTATTTGCAATCCGTCCTAAAGCTATTGC